>JBDTKT010000235.1:0-4948 GCA_039935195.1 Mycobacterium sp. | reverse complement strand
GTGGCGTCGACCAGGGGCGGTTCCTCAACGCGGTGCTGATCGTCGACGATCCGGCGTGCGACGGCCACGGCTGGTTGCGACGGGGACATGAGCTGGAGCAGGCCGCCGACCGGGTGCGCGGCGAACGTTGGGGGCCGCGCACGCTGGACGTGGACGTGATCAGTTGCCACCGGGCGACGTCCCAACAGGAGGGACTCTCCGGTGAGACCGAGGTGCTGTCCCGCGACAGCGGGCTGACGCTGCCGCACCCGCTGGCCCACCTGCGAGCGTTCGTCATGGTGCCATGGTTGACCGTCGAGCCGGACGCCCGACTGACGGTGATCGGCAGCGGGCGCCCGGTGGCCGAACTGCTGGCCGAACTGGAGCCTGCCGCCCGGACCGACATGCGGCTGACCGACCTGGTTCTACACCGGCGTGAGCAACCGGATCGGGTTTTGGAGAGCTGATGGGGTTGACCCGTAAACGTGACCTGACGGCCGCGGTGGCGGGCGTCACGGTGGTCAGCTATCCGGTGGTCGACCTGCTGTACCGGTGGTTTCCGCCGATCACCGTGTGGACCGGGTTGTCGCTGCTGGCGGCCGCGATCGTCGAGGTGGCCTGGGGTCGTTACATCCAGGCCAAGATCGACGACGGGGAGATCGGGCCCGGCCCGGGTTGGCTGCATCCACTGGTGGTGGCCCGCGCCGTGGTGATCGCCAAGGCGTCGGCGTGGATGGGTGCGCTGGTGCTGGGCTTCTGGCTGGGGATGCTGGCCTACCTGTTGCCCCGTCGGGCGGCGCTGCACGTCGCAGCGTTAGACACCGGCGGTGCCGTGGTGGCCGCCATCAGCGCGCTGGCCCTGCTCGTTGCTGCGCTCTGGCTGCAGCATTGCTGCACGGCGCCACCGAATCCGAGCGAACACGGCCCGCTGACCGGAAATCAGCCCGGGTGAGAATCGCCGGAGCGGGGCAACACGCGCAGTGAAGTCGGACCGGTACAGTCGGGCCATGACCGTCCTGTCCCGCGGCGCCAGGGTCCGGCGTAGCGGCCACAGACCGGGTTGGGCGCTGCTGACGGCGTTGCTGATTCTCGCGTTCGCGGCGAGTTCGGCACTGGTATTCACCGACCGGGTGGAGCTGCTCAAGCTCGCGGTGATCGTGGCACTGTGGGCGGCGGTCATGGCGGCGTTCGTGTCGGTGATCTACCGCCGGCAAAGCGATGCGGACCAGGCCCGGACGCGTGACATGAAACTCGTCTACGACTTGCAGCTGGATCGGGAGATCTCCGCCCGGCGGGAGTACGAGCTGACGGTGGAGTCCCAGTTGCGCCGCGAGTTGGCCTCCGAATTGCGAGCTCAGGCTGCCGACGAGGTGGCGGCGCTGCGGACCGAGTTGACTGCATTGCGCAACAACCTGGAGATCCTATTCGACGCCGACCTCAATGACCGGCCCGCGCTCGAACAGGAACGCACCACGGTCCGGGCCTACAGTGACTGGGGTCGGACCGGCGGCGACACCATGACCGACGAGCGGGTGCCGCACACGTCCACGGGGCGTTACCCCGACGACATCGTCAGCCAGACCGCGGAGAATCCCATCATCGACGTGCCGGAGGTGCGCATCCCCCCGTCGCCACCACCACCCCCGCAGCGGCCGTCGGATACCCCGGCCCGCGGCTCGCATCGGCGCGCACCCGACGACACCGCCGGGTCGTCACCCGACAGTGGTCGCTGGATGCCGCCGGAGCGCCCCGAGCGCCCAGAACGGCAAGAGTGGCCCCGCCCGTACGTCGCACCGGGGTCGCCAACCGAGCCTGAGCGGCCGGCCTCGCCGCCACCGGTTCCGCCGCGCCCGCCGTGGGTGGCCGAACCCGCCGCGTCGGCCGGCCACTGGGCGCCGGTCGCCGCGCAGGAGCAGTGGTTGGAGCCGGGAACGCCGGTCAGCAACTGGACCACGGATTCCCCGGCGGACTCCGGCCGTATCGCTGCCGTCGGCCGGCACGGCGACCCTTCGCACGCCGTGCAGGAACCGATCGTGCCAGCGGATTCGCCGGCACCACGTGAGCCGTTCGTTCCGCGTCGCGCGCCGGAACCCTGGTCGCGGCATGGCCGCCATGAGGGTCCGTTGGAATCTACTTTCGGCGCAGCGGTTGGCACCGAGCCGCCACCGGAGTACGAGGGCAGGCGACGGGCGCGGGCTCAGCATTCGGCGGAGCCGGACGGCTTTCCCGCCGAGATGACCCCGCCGGCACCGCCCCCGGCCCCCCCGCCCCCGCCGCGGCCGGTGTTCACCGCGCCGCCCGGTCCGGAATCATCCGCGCCGACTCGCCACGGCGCCGGCGTGGAACCGGGAACCGCCATCCGTCCGCGTACCGGGGCGCATTCGGTTGCCGACCTGCTGGCTCGATTGCAGCCCGGCCCCCCCGAGAGCCCGCGGCGGCGTCGGCGTGAGGAATAACACTTTCGTCGAGGCCGAACCGATCGGATAGACTCTGCGCGACCGTCCGGTACCCGCATCGCGGGACTGGAACGAACCAAGAGAATCTGTGAGGTCGTCTGCGATGGTGCAGTTCGACGGATTGCGGCCGGCTCGACTCAAAGTGGGCGTCATCTCCGCCGGTCGAGTAGGCACCGCACTGGGCGTCGCTTTGGAGCGTGCTGATCACGTCGTAGTGGCTTGTAGCGCCATCTCCGAGGAGTCGCGCGACCGGGCGCGGCAGTGGCTGGCCGACACCCCGGTGCTGCCGGCCCACGATGTCGCCGCCCATGCCGAACTCCTGCTGCTGGCCGTCCCGGATACCGAACTGGCTGCGATTGTCTCCGGGTTGGCGGCCACCGGCGCGGTGCGCCCCGGGGCGATCGTCGTGCACACGTCCGGCGTCAACGGCGTCGGCGTGCTGGCCCCGCTGACCGCGCAGGGCTGCCTGCCGCTGGCCATCCACCCCGCGATGACGTTCACCGACACGGGCACGGACATCGACCGGCTTGCTGAGAGTCGCTTCGGCATCACCGCCGCCGACGAGATCGGTTACACCATCGCCGAGTCGCTGACATTGGAGATCGGCGCGGAACCGTTCCGCGTCGACGAAGGTGCCCGCACCCTGTACCACGCCGCGCTGTGCCACGGCGGCAACCACATCGTCACCGTGATCGCCGACGCGTTGGAGGCGCTGCGGGCCGCGTTGCCCGGGCAGTTCGGCGTCGATGATCCCGACGGCATCGCCGAGCGAGTGCTGGGCCCCCTGGTTCGGGCCGCGGTGGAGAACACGCTGCGGGACGGTCGGAGTGCGCTCACCGGACCGGTGGCACGCGGCGACTCGGCCACGATCGGCGGCCACCGGGCCGCGCTCGCCGCTGTCGATCCCGGTCTGGCCGAGGCCTACCGCAGCACCGCGCTGCGCACCGCACAGTGCGCCGACGCCCCCGACGATGTGCTGACGGTGCTGGCGCGGTGACGGTGAACGGCCCGCCCGGTCTCAAGCGCGCCTTCACCGCCGGTGGGCTCAACATCTACGCCGGGCCGCAGGAGGTGACGCGGGTCTGCCGCGCGCTGCGTTCCACCGGTCGCCGGGTGATGCTGGTGCCCACCATGGGTGCGCTGCACGACGGGCACCTCGGGTTGGTGCGTGCGGCCAGGCGGGTGCCCGGCGCGGTGGTGGTGGTGTCGATCTTCGTCAACCCGCTGCAGTTCGGCGCCGAGGAAGACCTCGATGACTACCCGCGCACCCTCGACGGGGACCTGGCGATGCTGCGCGGCGAGGGTGTCGAGGTCGTCTTCACTCCGACCGCCGCCGCGATGTACCCCGACGGGCCGCGCAGCGCCGTCCAGCCCGGCCCGCTGGGGGCCGAATTGGAGGGTGCCGCGCGCCCAACGCACTTCGCCGGGATGCTCACCGTCGTGTGCAAGTTGCTGCAGATCGTGCGGCCGGACCGGGTGTTCTTGGGCGAGAAGGACTATCAGCAGCTGGTCCTGGTGCGCCAGCTGGTCGCTGACTTCAACTTCGACGTAGCGGTGGTCGGTGTGCCGACCGTGCGCGAACCGGACGGTCTGGCGATGTCTTCGCGCAACCGATATCTCGACACCGACCAGCGCGCCGCCGCCACGGCGCTGGCGGCGGCGATGCTGGCCGGCGCGCACGCCGCACCGGCGGGGGCCGAGGCCGCGGTCGCGATGGCCGGTGCGGTGCTCGCCGCAGTGCCCGCGATCGACGTCGACTATCTGCAGGTCCGCGACGTAGGTCTGGGACCGGCGCCCGAGAACGGTCCGGGTCGGCTGCTGGTCGCGGCCCGGCTCGGCGCGACGAGACTGCTGGACAACATCGCGATAACGGTCGGAGTTTCCGAATTCTTTGACGGGCCGGTGACCGCCGGGTCAACTGGATCTCACGAATCACCGCGGAGGAATTGATGTTTCGGACAATGCTGAAGTCGAAAATCCACCGCGCCACCGTCACCCAGGCCGACCTGCACTACGTCGGGTCGGTGACCATCGACGCGGACCTGATGGACGCCGCCGACCTGCTCGAGGGCGAGCAGGTGACGATCGTCGACATCGACAACGGCGCCCGGCTCGTCACGTACGCGATCAGCGGGGAGCGCGGCAGTGGCATCATCGGCATCAACGGTGCCGCTGCACATTTGGTGCATCCAGGTGATCTGGTTATCTTGATCGCTTACGGGACGATGCAGGATGCCGAGGCCCGTGTGTACCGCCCCCGGATCGTGTTCGTCGACGCCGGCAACCGCCAGGTCGACTTGGGCAGTGACCCGGCTTTCGTGCCCGACGACGCCGCGGACCTGCTTTCGCCCCGAAGTGTGGGGTAGCCGTGCTCCTGGCGATCGATGTCCGAACCACCCACACGGTCATCGGCCTGCTCGCCGGCTCGGCGGAACACGGAGATGTCGCACAGCGGTGGCGTATTCGCACCGAGGCGGAGATCACCGCCGACGAGTTGGCGTTGACGCTCGACG
>JBDTKT010000234.1:0-10563 GCA_039935195.1 Mycobacterium sp. | reverse complement strand
GCCGTCACCAGCGGGATCGTCGCCTACCTCAGCAGTTGACGATCGGCTGACGCTGTCGGCGGTCGACGACATCGAGGAGTTCTGGACACAGCACTACAGCGGCCTGTCATTCACCGCAAAAATCAACGTCTCCGTACATGTTGTTGATGGCACCACCCGCCTTACGCGTGCCTCAGCGTTATTCGGTAGTGGTGTCACCGCGGATCACCCGACCGTGGCGAGCTTCTGGTGGTTGGTAACCCCGTTGATGATCGTCCGGACGGTCTTCTGGTACATGCCGATGTCGGTGCGCGGTGCGTAGTCCACGACCGCCCGGGCAGGGCTGATTGTCTGGCCCTGGATTGCCTGCGCTGGGCGATCGACCAGTTTTGTCGTGCCCTCTGCGTAATGTCCGAGCAAGAGACACCAACCAAGTTGTAGGAGCCAGAAAGGAACAAAGACACCACAATGTTCAAGACATTCCTGGCCGGTGCAACGCTGGCCGTAACGAGCTTGGGATTTGGCATGCCCGTCGTACAAGCGGCTCCCTACCCTGGCCCAGACCCCACCGCGTGTGTGCGTCCGGACGGCTCGCCATGTCCGCCGCTTCCACCCGGCTGTGTCCAGGACAACGGCCTGCCGTGCAGCGGCGCCCCGCAAGACCTCGCGGCGGCATGTGCCCGGAACCCGGTCGCCTGCATGTACATCACTCGTGGTGGCGGCTGGGGCACGCCTGGCGCGTACTGAATGGCGATCAGGCCCAGTCCCGTTGGCCACCCCGGCCGTAACTTCCCCTTGGACGGGCACCTGGTGGGCTCGTTGGGCGAGGCGGCAGGTGAGGCGCTATTCGACTTGGTTCTACAGCCACCGTCTACGACAGGCCACGACGCCATTGCCGCTGACGGACGGGCGGTCGAAATTAAGGCCACCTACGGGAATCGCGTGGTCGCAATTCGCGCCACGTCGCATGAGCACGCGGCGGCGCTGATCGTTCTGCGGTTGTCGCGCCGGTCCGACGAAACGCATGAAGTGGTCTACAACGGGCCGTTCGCACTGGCGGCCGAGCAGGCTGGTCAGGTCGGCAACAACGGCCAGGCCCCTATCGGCCTGAAACGCCTCAGGGAACTCAACGCCGGCGTCAAGGCCGATGATCGAGTGCCTTTGCGCACCGCGTTGCAGCAGTGATCGACTCGTGCGCCCGACCGAGGCACGATGCGCGGGCACAACGTGGGCACAAAGCACATCGGGATCAACGCATAGTCCCAACGAAACATCTTCTAACTGCGGGTATGACCCGTAGAGCTTTGGCGGTGGCGGAGAGATTTGAACTCTCGGAGGAGGGTTACTCCTCACACGCTTTCGAGGCGTGCTCCTTAGGCCGCTCGGACACGCCACCGCCGAACAGCGTACCCAACGCGGGTGCCGTCAGCCCAATCGCTGCCGGGTGAAGAACGCTTCCAGCGGAGCGGCACACTCATCGGCCAGCACCCCGCCGCGCACCTCCGGGCGATGGTTGAGCCGACGGTCGCGAACCACGTCCCACAGCGAACCGACCGCCCCGGTCTTGGGTTCGAAGGCGCCGAACACCAGTCGCCCCACCCGAGCGGCCACCAGTGCACCCGCACACATGGTGCATGGCTCGAGGGTCACAGCCAGCGTCGCACCGGTCAGTCGCCAGCCATCGCCGAGCACGGCGGCGGCCTCCCGGATCGCCAGCACCTCCGCGTGCGCGGTCGGGTCACCGAGCGTTTCCCGGGCGTTGGCGGCGCGGGCCAGCACGGTCCCGTCGGCACCGACAACCACCGCGCCCACCGGCACATCGAGCGGCCCGGCCGCGTCGGCGGCCAGCAGTGCCGCGCGGATCAACTCTTCGTCGGTCACCGCCCGAGTTGCTGCAGCGCCACCGACAGTTGCTCGTCGAAACCCATCTCCGTGGCGATCCGTTGCAATTGCTCGTCGACGTTGAGGTCGGCATCGGCGAGGATGACGCTCAATACCGCCGCGGGCAGCCCGATATCGGACAGCAGCCCTAGATCGCCCTCCTCGAACGGTTCGGCGTCTTCGAGGTCGTCGGTATCGATGTCGGCGTCCAGTTGATCGAGCACTTCGTCGGCGATGTCGTAGTCCAGCGCGGCGGTGGCATCCGACAGCAGCAGTCGAGTGCCCGCCGGACCCGGCCGGATGATCACGAAAAACTCGTCGTCGATGTCGAGCAGTCCGAAAAATGCTCCGGCGCTGCGGAGTTCACGAAGCTCCGTCTCAGCGGCGACCAGGCTGGTCAGCCCCGCCGCACTCATCGACGCGCAGCGCCAACCACTGTCTTCGCGCACCACGGCCACCCCGAACCCGTCCGTCGTATCCGCCGGGCGACCCTGTGCGGACGCGCTCTGTGGTCCCATGTGGGCCTACGCTAGTCGCCGATTACGCCCTTGACCAGCTTGATCAACGTCAGCCCCACCACACTGCCGAGCGACGGACCCCGGTACGCGTATGCCAACCTGAACAGGTGGCTGAACAGGTGACGAAAACGCCCGTGTGCGTGCTGGGGCTGGGTTTGATCGGCGGCTCGGTGCTGCGAGCGACCGCGGCAGCCGGCCGGGAGTCCTTCGGCTACAACCGCTCGGCGGATGGGGTGCGGGCCGCGGTCACCGACGGCTTCGACGCCACCACCGACCTCGACGTCGCGCTGAGTCGAGCCGCGCAGACCGGCGCGCTGATCGTGCTCGCCGTCCCGATGCCCGCCCTGCCGGGGCTACTCGACCAGGTGAGGCGATCGGCGCCCGAGTGCCCACTGACCGACGTGACCAGCGTCAAGAGCGCGGTGCTCGACGAGGTCACCGCCGCCGGCCTGCAGACTCGGTTCGTCGGCGGCCACCCGATGGCAGGCACCGCCCACTCGGGCTGGCCGGCCGGCCACGCCGGGTTGTTCGACGGCGCACCGTGGGTGATCAGCGTCGACGACCACGTGGACCCGACGGTGTGGGCGACGGTGCTCGATCTAATTCTGGATTGCAGATCGGTGGCGGTACCGGCCCGCTCCGACGACCACGACGCGGCCGCGGCGGTGATCTCGCATCTACCCCATCTGCTCGCCGAAGCGCTGGCCGTCACCGCTGCCGAGGTGCCGCTGGCGTTCGCACTGGCCGCGGGGTCGTTCCGCGACGGCACCCGAGTCGCCGCCACGGCACCGGACCTGGTGCGGGCCATGTGCGAGGCAAATTCGTCGCGACTGGTGCCGGCGCTGGATCGCATTATGGAATTGCTTGTCGGCGTGCGTGACTCGCTCTCCACGTCCGATTCGGCGGCAGAGTTGGTCAACCACGGCCATGCCGCTCGCACCCGCTATGACAGCTTTCCGCGCGAAGAGATCATCACCGTGACCGTCGGCGCGGACAACTGGCGTCAGGAACTGGCCGCCGCAGGTCGGGCCGGCGGAGTGATCAGATCCGCTCTGCCAGCCCGGGATAGTCCACGATGAAACCGTCAGCATCAACGGTCAGGACAACGCCGGCCGAGTCGGTACCCGGGGTGCGCACCTTGATCCCCCCGCCTGCCGCGACACTGCTGTAGCTGGTTTCCGCCACGGAAATCGACATCTCGGGCAGCCGCACGTAAATCGTCGGGAACGTGACCGACGCCGCCTCTTGGTGCAAGCGGCAGCGGCGGATCGGGAGGGTGTTGAAGAACGGACTGAACACCAGGTCGACGTCCAGCGCCCCGTCGTAGCCGGTGCGCGTCTGCCCGCGATAGTCGGTCACCAGCCACATGTTCTCTTCGTCGCGGGCGATAGAGAGCTGCCGTTCCCGTTCGGCGACGGTGAGCGTCAGCCCGAGGCGCGTGGTGGCGCCGGACCCGTCGGTCTGAAGGTCGTAGTAGGCGCTGAACGCCGGGTGCGCCGCGGTGGCGGCGGCGACGATCTGGCCGTTGGCCTTGATTCGGTTACCCGACAACTGCACCCGCACCGACTCCATCCGCGCGGCGTCGGGTGCGCGCCAAGTCAGTATCGACGTCGAGGGGCTTGGTGGCGCTGAACTCACCTGACCACCGTAAGCGACCGGTCCCCGATCGGCAGCCTCGAGGACCGTCCGGCCGGAAGATCTCACCGGCGATACAGCGCGATCTGGTTGATTTCCGGTCTTCAACCGGCAAGATGACACCATGACCAGTGATCCTTCCTCGTCAGCCGGCCAACCTCAGGCCGCATCCGACGGTGCACAGCCATCCGCGGTTCCGTTCACCCGCGCCGGCGCACTGTGGAGTGCGCTGATCGCGGGCTTCCTCGTCCTGATCGTGCTGTTGGTGTTCATCACGCAGAACACCGAGGCGATAGACCTGACGTTTCTAGGCTGGCATTGGGCGTTGCCGACGGGGGTGGCGATCCTGCTGGCGGCGGTGGGCGGTGGGCTGCTCACCGCGCTGGCCGGCACCGCGCGGATCTACCAACTGCGTCGAGCGGCCAAGAAGAGCCTCGCGTCCGCCCGTCGCTGAGCGTCACCACCGCTGTTGGTTGCGCGGCAGCAGGTTCCACACGTGCTCGGTGCCGTTGGTCGCGGCCACGGCAGCCTGACCGGAGCGCGAGTACAGCAGCCGCGTCACCGAGACGTAGTCGATGGGGAACGACAACAACCGCGCCGTGCCCAGAATCTGATGCAGCACAACGTTGATCACGCCGCCGTGGCTGAACACCGCCACCGTGTCGTCGGGCTCGGCTGCGGCCACTGCGTCGGCTGTCGCGGCGGCGACCCGGGCGCAGAACGCGGCCTCATCCACGCCCTCGGGCAGGTGCCCCGCCGACATCCGCGCCCACGCCGCCGGTTGTTGTTCCCGAAGTTGCTCGACGGGAATGTAGGAGTGCAGATCCCGGTCGTACTCGGCGAACCGCTCGTCGACGTCGATCGTCAGGCCGCGGGCGTTCGCCAGCGGTTCGGCGGTCTGCATCGCGCGGCGCTGCGGACTGCTGACCACCCGACTGATCGGGAACCGGGTCAGCGCATCGGGGAGGCGCCCCGCCTGCTCGATCCCGATTTCAGAGAGGTCCGGATCGGCGCCCTGGCCGAATTCACTGCGCAACGGCAGCGCATGACGGATCAGAAGTAACTGCACGCTGCCACTCTAGGAAACGTCAGGGTGTGACGATGTCGAAGCCCGGGTCGGGCGAATCGAGGACACCGACCAGCGCCAGCAGGACCGCCTGATCGCCGGAGACCTCCAGCCCGGGCGAGCTGACGTCGCCGGCGGCGGCGGCCTGGAGCAGTCGGCTGGTGCCGGCCACCCTCAGCGTGACGTTCGCGGTCGCCGCATCGACGGGTGTCCTGCGGTGGATCAGCACCCCGTTGCGCAGCGTCAACCGAAAATTGACGCCCCGATCCACGAAGGACACGTCCAGCGCCAGGTCGAGATCCCAGGCTCGCGGCCCGTTGACCCTGACGGCCAGGGCATCGAAGATCTGCTCGGGGGTGAGCTGGGCAAGCATCGCCGGTGACGACGACTGCGCGCCGGTGCCGAAGGTGCCGTCCCGCAGTTCGGTCGCCCCGGACAGGAAGAAGTTGCGCCAGGTCGCGTTCTCGGCGCCGTAGCCCAACTGCTCGAGCGTCTCCGCATACAGCGCGCAAGCGCTCGCGTGCTCGCTGTCAGTGAACACCGCGTGGTCCAGCAGGGTTGCAGCCCAGCGAAAATCGCCGGTATCGAATGCCTGTCGGGCCAGTTCGACGACGCGGTCGATGCCGCCCATCGCCTCGACGTAGCGCGGTCCGAGCGCCTCCGGCGGGTGCGGCCACAGCCGGGCCGGGTTCCCGTCGAACCAGCCCATGTAGCGCTGGTAGACGGCCTTGACGTTGTGACTGACCGACCCGTAGTAGCCGCGGGTGTGCCACACCTTTTCCAGCGCCGGCGGGAGCCGGAATGTTTCGGCGATCTCCACTCCGGTCTGACCCTGGTTGAGCTGCCGCAACGTCTGGTCGTGCAGGTAGGCGTACAGATCCCGCTGCAGCGAAAGGAATTCCACAATCCGCTGCCTCCCCCAGGTCGGCCAGTGGTGCGAGGCGAACACCACGTCGGTGCGCTCGGCGAAGGTGTCGATGGCCTCGGTGAGATAACCCGCCCAGGCCCGCGGGTCGCGCACCAGAGCACCGCGCAGCGTCAGCAAATTGTGCAGGTTGTGGGTCGCGTTCTCGGCCATGCATAACGCGCGATAGCGCGGGAAATGGAAGTGCATTTCGGCGGGCGCCTCAGAGCCGGGCGCCATCTGGAACACGATTTCAACGCCGTCGACGGTGTGCGTCTCACCGGTGTTGCCGATGCTGACCGTCGGGACGATGATGGCCACCTCACCGGTGGACGTCGCCTGCCCCAGCCCGCAGCCCACCTGACCGTGCGGGCCGCGCGCGAGCATGGTGCCGTACATGTAGGTGGCGCGGCGGGCCATCGCCGTTCCGGCGTAGATGTTTTCGGCGACGGCGTGTTCGACGAAGCCTTCCGGAGCGATCACGGCGACCCGTCCTGCGTCCACATCGGCCTGGTTGGTCACGCCGAGCACACCGCCGAAGTGGTCGATGTGGCTGTGGGTATAGACAACCGCGGTGACGGCACGGTCGTCCCCGCGGTGGGCGCGGTAGAGCGCCAGCGCGGCCGCGGCCGTCTCGGTGCAGATCAGCGGGTCGATAACGATGACGCCGGTGTCGCCCTCGACGAAGGTGATGTTGGACAGGTCCAGCCCGCGCACCTGGTAGATGCCCTCGACCACCTCGTACAGGCCCTGTTTGGCGGCCAGGATGGATTGGCGCCACAGGCTGGGGTGCACCGACGCCGGTGGCTCACCGGCGAGGAACGCGTAGCTGTCGTTGTCCCACACCACCCGGCCGTCGGCCGCGGTGATGACGCAGGGCGACAGTGCCGCGATGAACCCGCGGTCGGCGTCGTCGAAATCCTCTGTGTCATCGAAAGGTAGCGAGCCAAGGTGTTGACGGTGTGCTACCTCGATGACCGGGCTGACAGGTTTCTGGTCCACGCTGATGAGGTTGTCATAATTTTGAATTTAATTCGTCGTCTTCTTTACCGAAATTCCGAATCACAGGCCGTTAATTAACAGAAGTAAATTCTCTTCAATTTTGGTCACGGCAGCTGATATCAGGTCGCATACTCCCTGGCAGTTCGTCGACTATGACGGGCTGTTGCCACCAACCAAGGAGGATCTGATGAAGGCTGGAATTGTGATCACCATAACCGGAGCAGCGATCGTCGCCGTGGGCATGTCTGGTTGTTCGAGTGACAAGTCCACGACCGGCGGCGGAACATCGGCGCACGCAACGAGTACATCCGCGAGCGCGCCGGCAAGTGCAAGCGCATCGAGTGGTGCGTCGAACTCGAAGGTCATCATCGATGGCAAGGATCAGAACGTTCACGGCACCATTTCCTGCCTCACGGCCGGCGGCAACGTCAACATCGCGATCGGTGATGCAGCGACCGGCATTGCCGCCGTGCTCAGTGACGCCAACCCCCCCGAGGTGAAGTCGGTTGGGCTCGGCAACGTCAATGGCGTGACCCTCGGCTACACACCGGGCACCGGGCAGGGTAACGCCGAGGCGACCAAGGACGGTAGCAGCTACAAGATCACCGGAACCGCAACCGGAATCGACATGGCCAACCCGATGCAGCCGGCGAACAAGCCCTTCGAAATCGACGTCACCTGCCCGTAGCGGGAAGGCTGCCACCGCGAGCGCTACCGGGAAGGCAGGCGCACGCTGAATTCGGTGTGACCCGGTGCGCTCTGCACGCGCAGCGTCCCCCCGTGCGCGTTGACCACGGCCGACGCAATGGCCAAACCCAGCCCGGTGCTATCGGCTTTGCGGGACCGAGACGTGTCGCCACGCGCGAATCGCTGGAAGATCTCCGACTGCAAGCCCGCTGGGATGCCGGGGCCGTTATCGGTCACGGTCAGCGCGACGCCGCCCGCCTCGACACACAGTCGCGTGGTGACCACGGTGTCGGGGGCGGTGTGGATGCGGGCGTTGGTGAGCAAGTTGGTCAGCACCTGATGCAGCCGGGCCGCATCACCGTTAATGGTCACCGGCTCGTCGGGCAGGTCGAGTTGCCACCGGTGATCCGGGCCGGCGACGTGTGCATCGCTGACCGCGTCGACCGCCAGGCGGGACAGATCCACCGTTTCGTGTTCGAGTGCTCGGCCCGAATCCAGCCGGGCCAGCAGCAGCAGGTCTTCGACCAGGCGGGTCATCCGCTCGGTTTCGGACCGCACCCGGCTCAGTGCGTGCGTCACGGCATCCGAGTCGTCAGGAACCCGTTGCGCCAGTTCGGCGTAACCGCGGATCGCGGTGAGCGGTGTGCGCAATTCATGGCTGGCGTCGGCGACGAACTGACGCACCCTGGTCTCGCTGGCCTGCCGGGTCGACAGCGCGGCCGCGATGTGATCGAGCATGCGGTTCACCGCCGACCCGAGTTGGCCGACCTCGGTGCGGGGGTCGGCATCTGACTCGGCCACCCGCACCGGCAACGCCACCGCGCCCCGATCCAGCGGCAGGTCGACGACTTCCCCCGCGGTCTGCGCGACGCGCCGCAGCGGCGCCAGCGCGCGCCGGATGATCACCATTCCCGCGGTCGTCGCGGCGCCCACCGCGACCAGCGTCACCACCGCGAAGATCAGCAGTACCCGCATCATGGTGTCGTCCACGTTGGCCAGCGGCATCCCGGTGATGATGACGTCGCCGCCACGGCGAGCGGGGGTGGCGACGATCCGATAGCGGCCGAGCCCCTCGAGGTCACGGGTCACCGGTTGGCGGTCGCCGGCGCTCACACTCAACTGAGCCTCGGCGGTCGCGGTGAGCGCCTCCCGGGAGCCGTTGGCGGCCAACCGCCCGGCCTCGACCGTCCTGCCGTCCCTGACCACGGCCGCCACCACGCCGATCCGCTGCCCGGGAGAGTCCAGGAAACCCGGCCCCGGACCCGGCCCGGGGTACGGGCGCCGGTGCCGCCACCACGGTGGGGGCGGCTGCGGCGGCTCGCCGTACATGTTCGCCGAACGGTGCGCGATCTTGTGTATTTCAGTGTCGAGTTGTCCCACCAGATACCGGGACAGGGCCAGCTCGGTCACCGCACCGATTCCGAGGCAGGCGGCGACCAGCACGACCACCTGGCCGGCCAGCAGTCTCGCCCGCAGTGACCGGGGCCGCCGCACGCTACGGAGCCGGCTTGAGCACATACCCGGCGCCGCGCAGCGTGTGGATCATCGGGGCCCGGCCGTTGTCGATCTTCTTGCGCAAATACGAGATGTACAACTCGACGATGTTGGACCTGCCGCCGAAGTCGTAGTTCCACACCCGGTCCAGGATCTGCGCTTTGCTCAGCACCCGCTTGGCGTTGTGCATGAGGAACCGCAGTAGCTCAAACTCGGTGGAGGTCAACGTGATCAGTTCGCCCGCGCGGGTCACCTCGTGGCTATCCTCGTCGAGCACCAGGTCTCCGACGACGAGCTGAGCACCGCTGTCGACGGTGGTGACCCCGGTGCGACGCAGCAGTGCCCGCAGGCGCAGCACCACCTCTTCGATGCTGAACGGCTTGGTGACGTAGTCGTCGCCACCGGCCGTCAGCCCGGCGATGCGGTCTTCCAGCGCATCTTTGGCGGTGAGGAACAGCACCGGCAGGCGCGGATTGAGTTCCCGCAGTTTGCGCAGCACGTCCAGCCCGCTCATGTCCGGCAGCATCACGTCCAGGACCACCACGTCGGGACGTTCGGCCTTCGCCGCCGCGATGGCCGACACCCCGTCACCGGCGGTGGCGGTGTTCCAGCCCTCGTAACGCAGCGCCATCGACACCATCTCGGCCAGCACAGCCTCGTCGTCGACCACCAGCACGTTGATCGGGTTGCCGTCCGCACGCACCATCACGACACGTTCCACGGATCCGCGCGGCTGAGTCATTGCATTTCAGTATGTCGGAGCAGATGGGCCGGCCCTGTATCGACGCTATGCGTGCACTGTGGGACTCCCCGGTCGTTATGGTCGTCAGAGAAACCCGAGAACCCCGACCCGGCACAGATGGGAACAGCAATGGCACGCACACCCGAAGAGATCTTCGACCACCACCTCCACGCCCTCATCACCCGTGATGCCGACGAGTTGCTCGTCGATTACGCCGACGATTCCGTCCTGATCACCGCCGCCGGCGTCGCGAGGGGCAAGGACGGCATCCGGGCGGCGTTCGCCACAGTGTCCGATGCGTTGGTGGACGCCGTGTTCGACGTCAAGAGCCGGACCTTCGACGGCGACGTACTCCTGCTGGAGTGGACACTCGTCTCGCCGGGCGCCCACGTCGACGGCACCGACACGTTCGTATTCGGCGACGACGTGATCCGCGCTCAGACGATCTCCCAGGTGGTGCGGCGCCAGGGCTGAGGGCACACCACATGGACTTCGAAGCGGTGGCGCAGTGGATGTCCGAGCATGGACTGGGTGACGGCCCGCTGGAGGACGTCACCGAACTGTCCGGCGGAACCCAGAACGTCATGTTGCGGTTCACCCGGGCCGGCCGGTCCTACGTGCTGCGACGCGGCCCGCGACATCTGCGCCCGCGCAG
>JBDTKT010000233.1:0-5589 GCA_039935195.1 Mycobacterium sp. | reverse complement strand
GGCCGGGTCTGGTGATCGTCGACAAACCGGCCGGGATGACCAGCCACGATGTCGTCGGACGCTGCCGACGACTGTTCGGCACCCGCAAGGTGGGCCACGCCGGCACCCTGGACCCGATGGCCACCGGTGTGCTGGTGATCGGTATCGAGCGAGCCACCAAGATTCTCGGCCTGCTGACCACCTCGGCGAAGTCCTATGCCGCCACCGTCCGCCTGGGCCAGACCACCTCCACCGAGGACGCCGAAGGCGTTCTGCTGGAGCAATTTTCGGCTGCGCACCTCACCGAGGAGCAGATCGCCGGGGTGATCAGCGGGCTGCGCGGCGACATCGCGCAGGTGCCTTCGTCGGTCAGCGCGATCAAAGTCGACGGCAAGCGGGCCTACCAACTGGTTCGCGAAGGCCATACCGTGGAGCTTCCCGCCCGCCAGGTGCGCATCGAGAGATTCGACCTGCTGGCGCTGCGGCGTCACGATCAGCTGGTCGACCTCGACGTCGAGGTGGACTGTTCGGCGGGCACCTACATCAGGGCGCTGGCCCGCGATCTCGGTGCAGCCCTGGGGGTGGGGGGGCACCTGACCGCGTTGCGGCGCACCGCATCGGGGCGGTTCGGGCTGGATCAGGCCCACACCCTCGACGAACTCACCGAGGCGTCGCAGCTGAGTTACACCCTCGATGACGCGTGCTTGCAGACGTTTCCGCGTCGCGACCTCTCAGCGGCGGAGACCGAGTCGGCCGGGCACGGCCGGGCACTGGAAGCGGTCGGCATCGTCGGGATCTATGCCGCGACCGATCCGGACGGACGGGTGATCGCCCTGCTGGAAGACGCCGGATCGCGCACCAAGTCGGTGGTCGTGATCCGGCCGGCCACGCTGTGATCAGGCATCTTTATTCGCACAGCGGTCACTACGGTACGAGGTCCAGGTAACCCGCATCGCCGAAGGCTTGCTGAGCGGGTGATCATTGCGGACGTGAACGACGCACAGCATCCGTTCGACCGCGCCATCGCAGTGCAACCCCTGGACGTCTCGCGGGTCCGCGGCCACACCCAGCCGGAGTGGGCCAACATGGTGGGCCCCTTCGGCGGCATTACCGCGGCGGCCCTCCTGCACGCGGTGGAGGCGCACCCGGACCGGATCGGAGATCCGTTGGCGCTCACCGTCAACTTCGCCGCCCCGATCGCCGACGGCGATTACGAGATCACCGTGCGCGCGGCCCGCACCAACCGAACCAACCAGCACTGGATCGTCGAACTCGACCAGGCCGGCGAGGTGAAGACGACGGCGACGGCGTTGTTCGGCATCCGGCGCGACACCTGGGGCGACACCGAAGCCGCCATGCCGGATGCGGCACCCCCGGAGGCGATCACCCGGACCGGGCTGATCGACGGCATTGAGTGGGCCCATCGCTACGACCTGCGCTTCGCCGCCGGCCCAGTGCCTGTCGACGGCCCGCCCAGCGCGTCGTCCGCGACCACTCTGTGGATGCGCGATGCCGCTGGGCGCCGCATCGACTATCCCGCCCTGGCGGCGCAGTGCGATGTGTTCTATCCCCGGGTGTTCCTGCGACGCGGAGCGGTTCTGCCGTCCGGAACCATCTCACTGACCAGCTATTTTCACGCCGACCGGCAACAACTCGATGCCGTCGGCGACGATTTCATCCTGTGCAGCGCACACGCCAACCGGTTCTCTCGCGGGTACTTCGACCAGAGTGCCCAGCTGTGGAGCCGTGGCGGGCAACTGCTCGCAACCTCGCATCAGATCGTGTACTTCAAGGGTTGACCAGAACCCGCGGGCTTTAGCTGTACAGCTTCTCGAACTGCTTCATCGAACGCTCGATATCACCTTTGACCGCGCGGGCGGCGGTGGCCCCGATCGGCCCGAACAGCGGCCGGCCGGTCATGTCGATCCGCACCGTGAACGTGCAGCCTGCTGCCCCTTTGGCCGCCGGCGCCACGGTCAGCTTCAGCGCGTACTTGGTGCCGCCCACGCCGTCGCCGACGAGTTCCAGCAGGGTGGGCGCATCGATCTCGCGGACCGTCCAGGTGACGCGGTTGCGCAGGCCTTTGGCGCCGGCCACGCCGACCAGCGTCGTTCCGACGACGAGTTCGTCGGGTAGGTCGCAGCGCCACCCCTGATGCATGGACAGCCAGTCGCCCAATTCGGCCAGATTCGACGCATGCGCCCACGCCTGTTCCGGAGGCAGCGACAGATCTCGGGAGAGTTCGACTTTGGCCATCCGCAGATCTTAGGAGTTCACTGATGCCGTTACCCGGCCACCACCCAGATCGCCTGGGCGGCCGGGCTGCCCAAATCGACGGTGGATTCGGGATCGCCCGGGGCCTCCGGCTTATCGATGGCCACCGAGATGATCCCGGCGAACTCCCGGCGGGTCAGCACCCGCAATCGCGAATCCAGGGTGATGCCCACGCTGTCAAAATATCGCAGCATCTCCGGGTCGGCGTCGGAGATGCGGGCCACCGTCCCGGTCTCGCCGTCGAGGCACGCCCACAACTGGCGTGCGGCCGGGGTGGCCACCTGCCCGTCGGTCGCCGGTATCGGGTCGCCGTGCGGATCACGCTGCGGGAAGCCAAGTTTCGCGTCGATGCGGGCCACCAGGCGGTTGGACACCGCGTGCTCGAGTACCTCGGCTTCGTCGTGCACCTCGTCCCAGCCGTAGCCGAGTTCGCGTACCAGAAACGTCTCCAGCAGACGGTGTCGGCGCACCATGACCAGCGCCGCGCGGCGCCCCTGGTCGGTCAGCGTCACCGCACCGTACTTCTCGTGGTCGACGAGGCCCTGTTCGGCGAGTTTGCGAATCGACTCCGAGGCGGTGCTGGCCGACACCCCGATCTTCTCGGCCAGCATTTTGGTGCTGACCTTGTCGACGGACCATTCTTGAGCGGTCCAGATGACCTTCAGATAATCCTGGGCGACCGTGCCCAGCGCATCCGACTGCTCCCGCGGGCTCACAAGGCAACAGTTTAGGCTTGCGGATGTGCAGCGGTGGCGGGGGCAGGATGAGATCCCCACGGACTGGGGCAGATGTGTGCTAACCATCGGCGTGTTCGACGGGGTACACCGCGGCCACGCCGAGCTGATCGCGCACGCGGTGCGAGCCGGGCGGACCTACGGCGTGCCCACCGTCCTGATGACGTTCGACCCGCACCCCAGGGAGGTGGTGTATCCCGGCAACCACCCCGCCCAGTTGAGCACGCTGACGCGCCGCGCCGAGTTGGTCGAGGCGGCCGGTGTCGATGTGTTCCTGGTGATCCCGTTCACCGCCGATTTCATGAAGCTCACCCCGGACCGTTACATCCACGAGTTGCTGGTCGAACACCTGCATGTGGTGCAGGTCGTGGTGGGGGACAACTTCACCTTCGGCAGGAAGGCGGCGGGCAACGTCGACACCCTGCGGCGCGCCGGCGAACAGTTCGGTTTCGCGGTGGAATCGGTGTCGCTGGTCGCTGAGCATCACGACGTCCGGGCGGTGACGTTCTCCTCGACCTACATCCGGTCCTGCGTCGACGCCGGTGACGTGGCTGCGGCGGCCGAAGCGCTGGGTCGGCCGCACCGGGTCGAGGGCGTGGTGGTGCGCGGCGATGGCCGGGGCCGGGTATTGGGTTTCCCGACCGCCAACGTCGCGCCCGCGGCGTATGCGGCGATCCCGGCCGACGGGGTGTACGCCGCCTGGTTCACCGTGCTCGGGCACGGCCCGGTGTCCGGCACCGTGGTTCCGGGCGAGCGGTGCCGCGCCGCGGTGTCCGTCGGCACCAACCCGACGTTCTCGGGGCGCACCCGCACCGTCGAGGCGTTCGTGATCGATCACAACGCCGACCTGTACGGCCAGCACGTCGCGGTCGACTTCGTCGACCGGATCCGCAGCCAGGAGAAGTTCGATTCGGTGGACGATCTGGTGGCCGTGATGAACACCGACGTCGAGCGCACCCGCAGCCTGCTGGCCGCCGACTGAGGCCGCCGGACTGCGGCTCGATTGGGGCGAACCGCGTCGGCGCTGCTAAACTCCCAGTTCGCTAGGGTGTGCGCTGCAGTCCGCGGTGGCCGCCCGTAATTCCGATGATCGCGGACCTATTGATGGAGATGTATTCGTGTCGCTGACAGTCGAGCAGAAAAAAGAGATCCTGGGCAGCTACGGGCTGCACGAGACCGACACCGGCTCGCCGGAGGCCCAGGTTGCGATGCTGACCAAGCGGATCACCGACCTGACCGAGCACCTCAAGTTCCACAAGCACGATCACCACTCGCGGCGCGGACTGCTGCTGCTGGTGGGACGCCGCCGTCGGTTGCTCAAGTACCTCGCGCAGATCGACGTGCAGCGGTACCGCTCGCTCATCGAGCGCCTGGGCTTGCGCCGCTGACGCCACGCGGTCGGTACGCCCTGGCCGGGGCGGTGCTGGCCGCTGGGGCAGGGGTGGTCGGCCTGGCCGGGTGCTCGGCGCTCCGTAATGCGGAGCCGAAGGTGGGGGACTGCCTGCAACTGGGTGGCCCGGGCGGTACTTCCGACCGGTCCAGCGGCATCGCGGGCGCCTGCGGTGCTCCAGAGACGAACTTTCACGTGGTCGCGGTGGTGGACGGCGCCGTGGTGGACGGCCGGGCCGGCCGCGACCGGTGCCCGACCGACGTCGACTCCTCCTACACGATGCGCAACATGTTCGGCAGGTCCGATAGCACCGCGTGCCTGGACGTCGACTGGGTGGTCGGCGGCTGCATGAGCGTCGACCCGGAAACCGACCCGGTGCGGGTGGACTGCAATGACCCCGGGGTGCTGCACCGCCAGCGCGCCACCCAGGTCCTGGCCGGGGTGGCCGACGCCGACCAGTGCGCCAGCGGGCTGGGCTACGCCTACGACACGCGCCGGTTCACAGTGTGTGTCGAGAACGTCAACTGAGCCGGTGCCATCGGCGGGTGTGTAGAGTGAAATCGTTCCGGGCCGTCGAGGCCCGGACATCGGTGTGGTCCGCGCACGTCCGCGCGCTCCGCTCCGGCGCGTCGCAGCGGGACATGTTCTTTCGAACATCCTGAATCGGGCGGTCTTCGGTAGTGGCAGCCGGGTCTGAAATATCCCACGGATCCGGCCGCTTCGATCGATGGCCGTGGCCGCATCCAGGTTCTCGCGAGTCACGTGTGACGAGGCGAAACAGCTGAACCCTTCCAGAGAGGCCGCACAGGCGTCCATGTCTGCAACTGAAACTGAACAAGGCGTATTCGAGTCAACAGCCGTCATCGACAACGGCAGCTTCGGCACCCGCACCATCCGGTTCGAGACCGGCCGGCTGGCCCAGCAGGCCGCCGGGTCCGTCGTCGCCTACCTCGACGACGAGACCATGCTGCTCTCGGCGACCACCGCCAGCAGGAACCCCAAGGAGCACCTCGACTTCTTCCCGCTGACCGTCGACGTCGAGGAGCGGATGTATGCCGCCGGACGTATCCCGGGCTCGTTCTTCCGGCGTGAGGGTCGGCCGTCCACCGACGCGATCCTGACCTGTCGGCTCATAGACCGGCCGTTGCGCCCGTCGTTCGTTGCCGGTCTGCGCAATGAGATTCAGGTCGTGGTGACCATCATGAGCCTGGA
>JBDTKT010000232.1:0-8271 GCA_039935195.1 Mycobacterium sp. | reverse complement strand
AACAGGTCGGTTCCGTCTTCGGCGCACAAGGTGATAGCTATCCGCAGTCGGTCGTCGGGTTCGGGCAGATGCAGCCGATACTCGCCGTTTACCGGGTTGAACGGTGAGACGTAGAAGGTCTTGGCTGCAACGCAATTGCCGTTCTCGTCAGGATGAACCAGGTAGCGGTGCCGGCCACTGTAGGTGTTGTGCACCTCGGCGATCACGCAGGCCAGGGCGCCGGTGCCATCGTGGCACCAGAACACCGTCAGCGGGTTGAACACGTAGCCCAGCACCCGGGCGTTGGCCAGCATCAGCACCTGCCCGCCGTGCAGGTCGATACCCGCGTCCGCCACATAGCGATCAACGTTGGTGCGGATGCTCAACGCCGGGTCGCCGAGGTGGTCCCGCGACGAAAACCGCGCGAACGGGCGCAGCCCGCGGCGCAATACCGGTAGTGCGTCGAGATCGACCAGCCAGCTGTAGCTGCGGTAGGAGAATTCGTGGCGCATCGGGGTCCGGCGCAGATGCCGGATCCGGGTCCGCACCAGCCGCGGCGCGGTCATCTTGCCTGTCCAACCTGGATGCAGCGGGTCGGGGCGGCACCGACCCACCGCCCGCCCAGTCGGGTCGCGGCTGCTAGCCCCGACCGGGCGCCGTCCTCGTGGAACCCCCAGCCGTGATAGGCCCCGGCGAACGCCAACCGGCTATCGCCGATCTCGGGCAGGCGCCGCTGGGCTGCCAGCGAGTCGACCGTGTACTGCGGGTGCTCGTAGACCATCGTCTCGATCACCGCGGCCGGGTCCACCCGGTCAAGATCGCCGAGAGTGACCAGAAATCGGCGGTCGGTCTGCGCGTCGAGTCGCTGCAACCGGGTCAGGTCATAGCTCACCAGAACCCGGTCAGGTCGGGCCGTGCACTGCGGCAGCCGATAGTTCCACGACGCCCGGGCCCGTGGGCGGCTGGGCAGCACCGATGCGTCGGTGTGCAGCACCGTGGTGTTGACCGAGTACGGCATCGCACCCAGGATTGCGGACTCTGTCGCGGTGGGCTGCGCCAGCAGTGCCAGGGCCTGGTCCGGGTGGGTGGCCAGAACCGCGGCGTCGAAGAATTCCAGCCGGTCGGCGGCATCGCGAATCGCCACTCCGGATGCGTGACGAGTGACGGCGCGCACCGGGGTGGCCACCCGAATTCGGTGTAGTCGGTCGGCGATGGCCCGAACATAGGTCTGTGACCCACCGCTGACGGTGCGCCAGGTCGGCGACCCGAACACGGTGAGCATGCCGTGGTGATCCAGGAAGCTCAGCAGTGACCCGACCGGGTAGTCCAGCGCGATCTGCGGGGCGCAAGACCACACCGCCGCCACCACCGGAACCATGAAATGCGCGGTGAAATAGTCGGAAAACCGGCCGTCTCGCAGGAAGTCACCCAAAGTGCGTGCCGGGTCGGCGGGGTCGGCCAGTTCCACGCGGGCCAGCCGCTGAAACCGGGTCACCTCCGACAGCATCCGCAGATAACGGGGGCGGGCCAGCGACCGGAGCTGGGGGAACAGACCCCCAAAACCCTGGGCGCCGGCGTACTCCAGCCCGCACCCGTCGCAACGCACCGACATCGACATATCCGACTCCTGGGTGGCGACCCCGAGTTCGGCGAACAACCGCATCAGCGTCGGATAGGTGCGGTCGTTGTGCACGATGAACCCCGAATCCACCCCCACCGTTCGTGTTGAGCCGCGGTGGGCGCTCAACCGATGGGTGTGCGCATGGCCACCCAGTCGGGGTTCCGATTCATACACCGTCACCTCGGCGGTGCGAGCCAACACCCACGCCGCGGTCAATCCGGCCACACCGCTGCCCACGACTGCCATCCGCAGACTCGAGCCGTCGTCAATTTTTCCCACGATCAGGTGTTCGGAGCCGGCAGCAATACGGGTGGAATCCTGACTCGCCCAGCCTGGTCGCACAAACACCAGTCGGCACCCGCCGTGGGCGCATATCGTTGCGGCTGTAGCCGAAACCCGTCCGCAACCGCGGCCGCTCCGAATTACCTTACGGTTCGCCCGACCGAGCGGTGGACCAGGATGTCTGCGACGAAGGAGTCGAAACACAGTGACGAATGAACAGATTAAAAAGCTCGCGGCGGCCGGCCTCACGGCGGTAGCAGTTGTGAGTTTCGCGGCGTGTTCGAAGGACAAATCCGAGTCCGCGAGCACGACGACGAAACCGGCTATGGAAACCAGCAGCGCAATGCCTCGGGTAACCGCCCCTGCCATGGCGGATCCGAAGGCCGATCTGGTCGGCGCGGGGTGCCCCGATTACGCCGAACTGCATCCCAGCGGTCCCGCGTCGGTGACCGGGATGGCCCAGGACCCGGTGGCGACCGCCGCCTCGAATAATCCGCTGTTGTCGACCTTGGCTGCGGCATTGTCGGGGAAGCTGAACCCGAACGTGAACCTGGTCGACACCCTCAACAATGGCCAGTACACCGTGTTCGCGCCGACCAACGCCGCGTTCGACAAGCTGCCGGCATCAACTATCGAGGAACTCAAGACCAACTCGGAGATGTTGAGCAGCATCCTGACCTACCACGTGGTGCAAGGTCAGGCCAGCCCGGACAAGGTCGACGGCACGCACAAGACCTTGCAGGGTGCTGATGTGACGGTGACCGGCCAAGGGAACGACCTGTTGGTCAACAACGCTGGGCTGGTGTGCGGCGGGGTGCACACCGCCAACGCGACCGTCTACATGATCGACACCGTACTAACGCCGCCAGCGCAGTAACTGTTTGTCCGGTATCACCTCAGCATGGGGCAGCCCAATATTCGCGGGTTGCCCCATGCTCAACGCTCAACGCGTAACGTTGCGATGTGACGTAATTTTTCATATTGGATTCGTCGGGACAACACTCTGGACGCGACCACTGCCGTCGACAGTCCAATCCCCGACGGAATCCGTCTTCGCCGATCCAAGTCCAGCTTGGCTCCGAATAAAGACTGCCAGAGATGAACGGGGCGGCGTAATCGCGCGGCCTACAACACGAAGAGAATCGACGGGCAATGAAACTGCAAATGAAAGCCGTTACGGCAACCGGCTTCGCGGCGGCCATCGGCTTAGCCGCCGGGTTGACCACCTCCGCTCCTGCGATCGCGGCGCCGAACTTGGTGGGCCAAGGATGCGCGGACTACGCGGCGCTACACCCCAGCGGTCCGGCATCGGTGACCGGCATGTCCGCGGACCCGGTGGCGACCGCCGCGTCGAACAATCCTCTGTTGACCACGCTGACGGCTGCGGTCTCCGGTCAGCTCAATCCGGACGTAAATCTGGTCGACACCCTGAACGACGGTCAGTACACCGTGTTCGCGCCGACCGACGCCGCATTCAACAAACTTCCCGCATCGACCATCGATGAACTCAAGACCAACTCGGAGATGCTGAAAAGCATCTTGACGTACCACGTAGTTAGCGGGCAGTTAAGTCCAAATCAAGTCGACGGCTCACATGACACCGTGCAGGGTGCCGCGGTGAACGTGACGGGTTCGGGCAATGCACTGACGGTGAATGACGCAAACGTCGTCTGCGGCGGAGTACCGACCGCGAACGCGACGGTCTACATGATCGACACCGTGCTGATTCCTCCGACCCAGTAGGGTCCTCGGGAAAATTTGTTCCGCCGGGCAGTCGGCCAGCGGCCCGCGATTGCGGGTTCAGTGGAATCGCTGCCCGGCGGTCCAAATTGTGTGTTCGTTTGCAAACCGACAATTCCTACGCTTGACCTGATCGAGACGTCACGACACGTCCGTGGGCAGGATCGCTCCGAATACCGAGCATGCACACACTGGCACTGATCGGATTCCTCGGCGGTCTGATCACGGGCATCTCTCCCTGCATCCTGCCGGTACTTCCAGTGATCTTCCTGTCCGGCGCGGAGGACACCCGCAGCGGCGCGGCGCGACCTTACCTACTGATCGCCGGGCTGGTATGTAGCTTCAGCACGGTCACCCTCGCCGGTTCTGCCCTGCTGTCGCTGCTGCACCTACCGCAGGATGCGATCCGCTGGGCCGCACTGGTGGCACTGGTCCTCATCGGTCTCGGGCTGATCCTCCCCCAGTTCCAGCACCTACTCGAGCGACCGTTTTCCCTCCTTCCGCAACGCCAAATCAACAGCGGCAAAAGTGGTTTCGGTCTCGGCCTGACCTTAGGCCTGCTCTATGTGCCGTGCGCGGGACCGGTGCTGGCCGCTATCATCGTCGCCGGCGCAACCGCATCCGTCGGCTTGCCGACGATCGTGTTGACCGCAACATTCGCCGTCGGCACCGCGTTGCCGTTGCTGGTCTTCGCGCTGGCCGGGCGGCGCGTCGCCGAACGTGTCGCAACATTCCGCAACCGGCAGCGCGAAATCCGCATCGCCGGCGGGGTCGCGATGATTCTGCTGGCGGTGGCGCTGGTGTTCAACCTGCCCGCGGTGCTGCAACGAGCGATCCCCGACTACACCGCAGCAATGCAGAGCAGCGTCGCTGCGCCGGAAGAGATCGAGCACCAGCTGGACCTCGGTGGCATCGTCACCGACCAGAACCGGCAATTGTCGAGCTGCGCCAACGGTGAAGAGCAGCTGCAGAATTGCGGTCCGGCGCCCGCCATCACCGGGATCACGCAGTGGCTGAACACACCAGACGGCGCACCCGTCGACATCGCGTCCTTGCGCGGCAAGGTGGCACTGGTCGACTTCTGGGCGTACTCGTGCATCAACTGTCAACGCGCAATCCCGCACGTGGTCGACTGGTACAACACCTACCGCTCCGCCGGGTTCACCGTCGTTGGCGTGCACAGCCCGGAATACGCCTTTGAGAAGGTCGCAGGCAATGTGGCCGCGGGGGCCGCAGCGCTGCACATCGACTATCCCGTCGCGCTGGACAACAGGTTGTCCACCTGGACCAACTACCGCAACCGGTATTGGCCCGCCGAATACCTGATCGACGCCACCGGAACCGTGCGGCATATCAAGTTCGGCGAAGGCGGCTACGACACCACCGAAAAGCTGATACGGCAATTGCTGACCGACGCCAATCCTGCGGTCCGACTGCCCGCCCCGACGCGATCGATCGACACCACTCCGCACAGCGCCAGCACCCTCGAGACCTATCTCAGCGTCGGGAAACAGGTCAACTACGGCGGCAGCGGGGACTACGACCAAGGCACAACCACCTTCAGCTACCCAGCCGCGCAGCCCGACGACACCTTCGCCCTACGCGGTCGCTGGAAGCTGGACTACCAGGGCGCCACCGCCGACAGCAACGATTCGGCGGTGCGGCTGAACTACCACGCCAAGACGGTCTACCTCGTGGCGGGCGGGACCGGCACCCTCACGGTGAAACGGGCCGGGGTGACGACCTCGATCCCGATCAGTGGCCCCCCGACCTTGCACCAGATTGTTGCCGATGACGCCGCCGGCCACGGCCAACTCGAGGTGCGGGTCGGCGAAGGCTTGCAGCTGTTTTCGTTCACCTACGGCTAGCTCGGCTCACCCGGCTCGTCCGTCCAAGGCACCGCCGGCTCCGAATATCTGATGTGTACAAGCGGCTATCCAAACCTAAGGACGTGCGATGACCGTCGCCGTGGTGCCCGCCTTAGTCCTCACGGTGGCGCCAATCCTCGCTACCCGGCTCGGAGCGCCGATCGGGCGTCACAACGCCGTGAACCTGACGCGGTGGCCCGGGTTCATCGCCACCGCTTCGGAGTTCCATCAGGGCGGCGGGTCCCTGCGGTGGCCGCTGCTGGCAGTGGCCACGGTGTGGGGCGCACTGCTGAGCCGGACCGCCGGGATGGCGGAAAACTCTCGACAGGCAACGACGCTCCGGATCGGCGAACCGCTGACCGCCTTGCCAATTGGCACGGTACGCTACTCCACGATGACCGGACCGGCAGCGCTGACCGCTGACCTGGGCAGTGTGCTGCTCCGGGTGGCGCAGCAGGATGCCGCCGCGTTCGCTGCGTTCTACGACCGCACCAGCGCGCGCGTGTATGGGTTGGTCATCCGGGTGCTTCGGGACGCCGGCTATAGCGAAGAAACCACGCAGGAGATCTACCTGGAGGTGTGGCGGACCGCCGCTGCCTACAACCCTGTCAAGGGCTCCCCGCTGGCCTGGCTGCTCACCATTGCCCATCGACGCGCCGTCGACCGGGTGCGTTCCGAGCAGGCCGGCACCAAACGCGAAGCACGCTACGGCGCGGCCAACGTTGACCCGGCACGTGATGTTGTCGCCGAGTCGGCGATCAGCCGGGATGAGCGACGCCGGGTTACTGAATGCCTCAGCGGCCTGACCGAAGCGCAGCGCGAATGCATAGGGCTGGCCTACTACGGCGGGTTGACCTACGTTCAAGTGTCACAACGCCTGAAGACAAATTTGTCGACGATCAAATCCCGGATGCGAGACGGGCTGCGCGGGTTACGTAACTGCTTGGATGTGACATGACCGAGCCGACCCCTTTCGAACTGCCCGAGTTGGCCACGCCCTATGCCCTCGACGCGGTCTTCGATGCCGAGCGAGCAGACATCGACCGACAGGTCGCGGCCGCGCCGCCGAGGGTCGCCGAAGCCTTCCATAAGGAGGTCCGCGGCGTCCGCGAAGCGATGGCGGCGGTTTCGGCGACGACCGCCGTTGAGCCGCCGATACGTCTGCGCGCGACCCTGCTGGCCACGGTGCAGTCCGACAACCGTGGCCGCCCTCGTTGGCGCACAGCCATTCTCGCCGCAGCGGCGGCGGTCGCCATCGGGCTGACAGCGTTCGGCACCGGGCTGGCGCTGCGGCCGACCGTAACTTCGACGATCGCCGAGCAGGTGCTTGCCGCGCCGGACGTGCGAACGGTCTCGGTGCCGCTGGGCGGCGGGACGGCGACGGTGGTGTTCTCCCGCAACCGAGACGCCGGGGTGCTGGTGATGAACAACGTGCCCCCGCCGTCAACGGGCACCGTTTATCAGATGTGGCTGATCGACGCCGCTGGCCCCAACTCAGCGGGAACGATGGACGCCGCAGCGGTAGCGCCGTCGACCACCGCGGTCTTCCCCGACCTGGGCGACTCGACCGCCTTGGCATTTACCGTCGAACCCGGCACCGGATCACCAGCGCCGACCGGGGAGATCTTGGCTAGCTTGTCGCTGATCTGACGCGGCATGGCGGCCAGATTGGGCCCCAGCAGTTGAGGTGTTGGTCAGTACGGTATGAGTCCGGCCACGCAGGGACTTTTCACCTGGCAGTAGTGGTGGCCGTAGAGCGGTGCCGCCGCGACGGTAGATGCGAAAACCGCCGACATGACCGCGATCGCCAACGCCGAAACCAGCGGCCTGTCACCCACCATCGCCAGCATCAGCCCGGCGACCGTGCATACCACCGCGTACACCACGACGACGAAGACCGCCGGCGTCTTGTCGGTCAGGGAATACCACCAGGTGAACAGGCCCAGCCCGACCCCGACCGCCGGAATCCACACCGCGAACAGCACCAGCGCCAGCTGCCACCACTTCAGGAACTGGTATTGAGCCGACACGACCGTCGAGGTCACCGGCGCCGGCCGCGCCGCCCGCGCGTCACCGGCGCTACGGTCCGGTTCGGTCGTCACAGGAGCAGGAGCAGGACCCGGCGTCTCCCCGTACGGCCCGGGCAGTGGCGTCGGATGGGGACCGGTGTCGAATATCGGCGCCCAATGTGGCTCGGTCGCCGCCAGCGCCCCGGTGTCTATGCGGTCATCGTCCGGCACTCGACACCGCCTCGATCGCTGCCAGCGTCCCGAACCCACCGACCGCCAGCGCCAGCAGAAACGCGCCCAACGCGGTCATCCACCGCCGAGAAGAGAACAAGATCGTCAGCAACCCGACGGCGCTGGGCAGCCCGAGCACCAGCCCGATCACCAAGTCTGGGCGCAGCCGCACTGAAACCAGCAGCGTCGCGCCGAGGCCGGTCAGCATTCCCACCGCGCTTCCGATCAGCATGACGCCGGCCAGCAGCCACGGGCGCGGAAGTGGGATCACAGCAGGTGACTTTACGGTGGCCCAGCGGCCTCAGCCGGTTACCGACCCGGCGTGCCCGGCTGGCATGTCGGCCACCACCGGGCCGCGGGCCGACGGCCGCTCGCCTCGCTCGTAGGCTGCGCCAGTGATCACCGGCGCAGCGTCCAGCAGGTCGTTCTCGTCGTCGGTGAAGGCGCGACTGCGCGACAGAAACCGCATCCCCTCCGGGGCCTCCAGGCTGAACCCGCTGCCACGGCCGGGGACCACGTCGATGATCAGCTGGGTGTGCTT
>JBDTKT010000231.1:0-9339 GCA_039935195.1 Mycobacterium sp. | reverse complement strand
ATCCCCACTGGTGCCGGAGGTGAAGATCAGCATGAAGAGATCGTCGGGGTCGGCATCCCGGAACGACACCGGCGCACCGGCGTACCCGGCCAACTCGGAAGCCCAGGAAGGCGATTCGACGTCGATGGCGTCGGCGATCTCGACGCCGGCGGTGCCGTCGGTCAGCACCAGCTGACAGTCGGCATGGGCGATGTCGCGCTGCAGGGCCGCGCCGCGACGGGTCGGGTTCAGGCCCACCGGCACCACGCCGGTCAACGCGGCGGCGACCAGCAGTGTCGAGAAGAACGGGGTGTTGCCGGCCAGCACCCCGACGTGCGGGGGCCGGTCGGGGCCCAGCCGCGCCCACAGCGCGGCGGCCAGTTGGGAACCGGCGGCGATGTGGTCGCGCCAGCTGACGAAGGTGTCCTCGAAATAAACGCCCCGGTCGTCCACCTCGGCCAGCGGTGCCAGCAGTGTGGTGATGGTGGCCTGGTCGTCGGTGATCACCGGTGTCGACATGGTGGTCAGGTTAGGCCAGCCGCTCAGCGCAGCTTGATGGTGCCGCCGTCGACCATCAGCGTCTGTCCGGTCATGTAGCCGGCATCGGCGCTGGCCAAAAACACCGCGACCCGACCGATGTCGTTCTCCGGATCGCCGAATCGGTGCATCGGGGTGCCGGCCAGCAGTTTGTTCTCGATGCCGGGGTTGGCGGCCAGATAGGCCTGCACACCTTCAGTCAACGCCAGCGGAGAGATGATGTTGACGTTGATGCCGTCGGCGGCCCACTCGTTGGCCGCGACGCGGCTGATCGCCCGGATCGCCTCCTTGGCTGCTGCATAGGACGCCTGGTTGGGCTGGCCTTCAATACCCGCACCGGAGGCGAAGTTGATCACCGAGCCCTCGGCGGCCTTCAACTGGGCATGGCAGGCCTGCATCAGCCACAGGGTCGGATAGAAGCCGGTGGAAAACGACAGGTCGAACATCTCCTGAGTGGTCGCCAGCAACGGCGCCTGTTTGGAGGCGTGCGCGTTGTTGACCAGCACACTCACCGAACCGAACGCTTCGACCGCGGTCGCGCAGATCGTGGCCGAGCTCTCCGGAAGGGAAATGTCGGCCCCGAAATACCGCACGGCCGTCCCGAGTTCGGCCGCAAGTGCGTGTCCGCTCTCGTCGTTGATGTCGACGATCAGGACCTGCGCGCCCTCCTTGACGAAGGCCCGGGTGATGCCGCGCCCGATCCCGCCGGCGGCGCCGGTGATGATCGCGACCTTGCCGCTCAGCCTCATGTAGTTCCTCCGCGCAAACCTGCAACACCGGCCGAAAGCAGTTGGCGGGCCTCGAGATTGCCGTCCAACGTGCGGCTGATCCGCCGGGTGATCTGCCAGCGACCGTCGAGCCGTCGCAGCGCGAAGTGGTGAACGCCGGCCCGGGCCACCAGATACCTCTTCTCGTGACGCACCACCAGGACCGACTCGCAGACCGCGACCGCCGCATCGCGGTCGTCGCCGTCAATGGTTACCACGGCGGGGCCGAGGAAATGCGTGCTGCCACCACCGATCAGCTCCTGGTGGGCATCCGAGCGCACCATCGCGGCGACCTCGGCACGGTTCGTCATTGACCAGCCCTCGACGTCGTAACTGCCGTCGAGAGCCCATAATTGCGCGGTCGCATCGGCTTCGCCGGCATCCACCAGCGGGCCGTAGCACGCGATCATTCGCTCGATGGCGCGTTCGTCTTCGATGTGGGCCAGTCGCCGCTCCAGCTCGGCCAGTCGCTGCTCGCTTGCCATCAGCCCTCCTGGTCGATGTTGTCGACCAGGTTGCGCAGCGCGCCCAACTGGTCGCAATAGTGGGTGAGCGAGTCCGCGGCAATCGAGCAGGTCACCGCGGTGGCCCCGTTGTCGCGCAGCGAGCGCAGGTGCCGCAGCGTTTCCTCAGCCTGCCCCGACGGATCAAGCGGCCGTGTCGCCAGCACGACGTCGAAACCCTCCGGGACATCCACGGAGGCAAGCATTTCTGCCATGTCCCTGCCGCGCAGCCCGAACGGCATCCAGCCGTCGCCCAGCGTGGCGGCCCGCCGCAGCGAGCGACGAGTATGGCCACCGACCCAGATCGGCACCCGCGGTTGCAGCGCACACGGGTCCACGACGAGGCCACCGTAGGAGTAGAACTCGCCGTCGTAGCTGGGCTGGGTGTGCGACAGCGAGGCGCGCAGCGCACCCAGCGCGTCGTCGGCGCGGGCACCCCGGTCCGCCCAGGACGCACCGAGCAGAGCGAACTCTTCTTCAGTCGACCCCACCCCGACGCCGAGCACCACTCTGCCCCCGCTGAGCTGGTCCAGGGTGCCGTACCGCTTGGCGATCTCCAGTGGGTGGTGGTAACCGAGCACCAGTACGGACGTCGCCAGCTTGATCCGGGACGTCCGCGCAGCCAAAAAAGACAGCGTCGCCAACGGATCCCAATAGGTGGACCCGCGGCCCACCTGCTCGCCGGACGGGAGTGCGATGTGCTCGGAGCAGGTCAGGTAGTCGAATCCGAACTCATCGGCGGCCTCGGCGACCCGAGCGATGTCGTCTACGCCGGCGCTGTGTTCCCACTCCGAGGCGGCACCGGGAACCCGAATGACGACCGGTGTCGACAGACCGATGCGCATTCCGGCTCAGCCCTGCCCGATCAACTGCTGCATGAAGCGGTGTGTACCCAGCACCACCCCGGCGCGGTCCGGGTTGTTGCGCCGTGCCACGTCGGCGGCGTTGCCGCCGGCGATGTGCACCGGGCCGCGGGTCAACTGTTCGAGTCCCTCGGCGGCCACTTCGGCCGGTTCGGCGACCTTCATGCCTGGTACGTCGAAGTTCAGCCCGACCCGCTGCATCGCCGGGGTGCGCGTCACCCCCAGCACCACCTCCAGGACGTCGACGTTGTAGTCGCGCAGTTCCAGCCAGAGTCCCTCGGCGAAGATCCGGCCGAACGCCTTCGCCCCGCCGTAGATGGTGTGCCGCACCGAGCCCAGGTAGCCGGCCATCGACCCGACCAGCAGGATGCCGCCGCGGCGGCGCTCTCGCATCGGCCGGCCGTAATGCTGCACCAGCCGCAGCGGTGCGTTGATGTTGAGCTCGACGACCCGGGCGAAGTCGGCCAAGTCGGCATCGAGGAACTCCTCGCTGCAGGTGTTGGCACCGGCGTTGTAGATCAGCAGGCCGACGGTCAGGTCCGCGGTCGCCCCAATGATTCGGTCGGTGGCCGCCGGGTCGGTGAGATCGGCTGCCAGCGTGCGGACTTGTATGCCGTACGCCCGGCAGGTTGCGGCGGTGCGCTCTAACGGCTCGGGCTTGCGGGCGATCAGCACCAGGTTGAGTCCGGCGGCGGCCAATTGGTCGGCGAACTCGGCGCCGACGCCTTCGGAGCCGCCGGCGATCACCGCCCAGGGGCCGTATTTCGAAAGATCAGTCACAGTGAACATCGTCGCCCATTGCCGGGTTGATCGGCCCGGGCGTCCCACTGGCCGAGATGGGCGAGACGGCACCCTGGTCCGGGTGCTGCAATGGTGCGATGAGCGATTTCGAGGCTATCGAGGCCATCAAGCAGGTCAAGTACCGCTACCTGCGGGCGCTGGACACCAAACACTGGGATGACTTCGCCGTCACCCTGACCGAGGACGCCACCGCCGACTACGGCAAGTCGATGGGCACCGAGCACAAGTTCAGCGATCGCGAGTCGCTGGTGGACTTCATGCGCTCCTCGCTGCCGGCCAACGTGATCAGCGAGCACCGGGTCGCCCACCCCGAGATCACCGTGACCGGGGAGACCGCGTCGGGCGTCTGGTACCTGCAGGACCGGGTGATCATGCCCGACTACGACCTGATGCTGATCGGTGCGGCGTTCTATCACGACCGCTACCGTCGCACCGCCGACGGCTGGAAGATCTGCGACACCGGCTATGAACGCACCTACGACGCCACCATGTCGATCTCCGGCATCGCCGGCTTCAAGGTGACAACCGGTAAAGCGCTGCTAAATTCGAGGAATGCCCAGGGCGGTTGATGCGCAGCGTCAGGAGCTGACGCCACCGTCGATGGTGGAGCGCGTCACGCTCATCCTCGACGCGTTCGAACAGCGGCCGACGGCCCGGCTGAACCTCGATCAGATCGCGGCGCGCACCAGCTTGCCGCGCTCGACCGCACACCGCATCCTGGGACAGCTGGTCGGGCTGGAATGGCTGGAATACACCGGCGCCCAGTACAGCCTGGGCCGGCGCGCCCTCGGGTTGGGCGGCCAGGACAGCCTGCACGGTGAGATCCGCAAGGCGGCCGCCGAGCACCTGCACCAGCTGCACCTGCGTACCGGGCTGGTGGTGCATCTGGCAGCGCTGGAGGGCACCGACGAGGTCTATCTGGACAAGATCGGCGGCCACTTCGCGGCCACCCTGCCGTCGAAGGTCGGCAGCCGGCACCGGGCCTATCTGACCACCGGCGGGCGCGCGATGCTCGCCTGGCTGGCGCCAGAGGAGATCGATGCCCGCTTCGGTGCGCAGTTGGCCGGCTCCGGCAAGGGTTGGAATCTGGCCGGCCTGCACCTGGAGCTGGCCCGGATTAGGCGCGCCCACGGGATCTCGATCGACCACGGAGCCCAGACCCGCGCATTCGTCGGGGTGGAACTGCCCAGCGTGGCGGCCGCCGTCCGCACCGCCGCCGGCCCGCTGGCGGCGATCTGTGTGGCCGGTGCCGCCAACTCGGTGCCGATCGAGCGGTTGGTGCCGCTGGTTGCCGACGCGGCTGCGCGGACGTCGGCGGTGCTGGGTTGACCCAGGGTTAGCCGCCGGTCGGCAGGTTGACCAGCCCGATCTCGGTGTGCGCGACGTCGATGCTGATCTTCTCCGCGGTGGCCAGCACCTGCGGCAACAGGTCGGTGCGGACCTGCTTGGCCGAGTAGGTCATCGATGACGCCGAAACGCTGACCGCCGCGACGGTGTTCTTGTTGCGGTCGAGTATCGGCGCCGCCACCGAGCGCAGACCGTAGTCGGTCTGGTGGTCGATCATGCAGAAGCCCTGGCCGGCCACCCGCTCCAGTTCGGTGGCCAGCTCCGCCCGGGACGCCGGGGTGCCGCTGGTGAAGGACACTAGCGGCATCGTCCGCAGGCAGTCGTCCCGTTTGGCTTTCGGCAGCCCGGCCAGCAACACCCGGCCCATCGCGGTGGCCGGGGCGGCCAGCCTGGTGCCGACGACGATCGTAATTGCCATGATCCGGCGGACCTGAACCCGCGCGACGTAGACGATCTCGAACCCGTCCAGCACCGCCACCGACGACGACTCATTGATCCCCGCGGACAGCGAGGTCAGATGAGGTTGGGCCAGATCCGGCAGTGACAGGCTGGACAGATAGCTGGATCCGAGTTCGAGAACCTGCGGGGTCAGCCAGAACTGGGAACCGTCGGTGGCGATGTACCCCAGAGTCGCCAAGGTGAGCAGAAAACGGCGGGCCGCTGGCCGGGACAGCCCGCAGCGCCGGGCGACGTCGCTGATCGTCTGCCGCGGGTATTCGTCGCTGAACGCGCGGATGACACTGAGCCCGCGGGCCAGCGACTGCACATAGTCACCAGACGCGGAGGTTGGTTCGGGATCCACCTCTTGCACTGCCATTGTGGTTGTCATGGTAGGCGAACCTCCGCCGTGGAATAAGAACCGGAGCGGTCAGGCTCTGGTTTATCTGCCAGTCGACCGAGCTGACTTTGTGGTCGCTGCGGCAGTCAACAGCGGTTCGGGGAAGGAAACGGTGTAGTTCTCAACGTTGCTAGGCGAGCTTGGTCAGGGTGAACGAACTGGGTCGCGAGGTGCCACCGCACGGGTCGCCCTCCGGCTGCAGCTCTCCCTGTAGCGAGTCCGGGTTGATGCTGAACTGGACCGTTGCCGGCAGCACCTTCCGGTTGTCGCAGACGATGCCGGCCTCGTCGTATTTTTCGAAAACCCAGGACGGCCCCTCGAGATGAGCGTTGGTGTCGGTGAGTCCGGAAGCCGTGGTGATGTGCACGCACCCGCTACCACACGGGGTGACGGTCCAGGTGGTGCTGAAGGACGCGCCCTGACCGCCGCCGAGAGCCTGGTAGAGGTACTGGCCGTGGAAAGCGGTCGGCTGGCTGCCGTGGTCGGATAGGCCGAACGTGGCTCCACCGGCAAGTGCGGCGGCTGCTACCAACAGAGCGATCTTCATGTGCAGGCCCTTTAATTGATGGTCGCGATGCGTACGATCGTTCGTATAACGAACAGTATGGAATGGCTCACAGTCGCTGTCAAACAGTGATGGGCCTCACGTCATCATGCGTAGGAGGTCAGCATGCCGGCGTGCCCGACGTCGACGCTGATCCGTCTGGCGGTGGCGACCAGCTGCGGCAGTAATTCGTCGTCGAACCTGGCCGCGGGAAATATCGCACTCTGTGCGGAGACGCTAATCGCAGCGATGGTGCTGCCGTTGCGGTCGTGCACCGGCGCCGCCACCGAGCGCAGGCCGTAGTCGAGTTTGTGGTCGACAATGCAGAAACCCTGGGCGCGCACCCGGCGCAGTTCGGCGCCGAATTCCTCGCGCGAGGCGACCGAGCCGCTGGTGTACTCCGGCAGCGACATGCCGCGGACGTATTCTTCGCGCTTGATATCCGGCAGTCCGGAAAGCAACACCCGTCCCATCGATGTGGCGGCGGCCGAATGCCGGGTGCCGACCACGATCGTCATCGACATGATCCGGCGGACTTGGACCCGGGCGACGTAGATGATGTCGGCGCCGTCCAACACCGCCATGGACGACGATTCGTTGATTGCGGTGGACAACTCGGTCAGGTGCGACTGGGCCAGATCGGGCAGCGACAAGCTGGCCAGGTAACTGCGCCCGAGTTCGAGAACCCGCGGGGTCAGCCAGTAGTGAGTGCCGTTGCCGCTGATGTACCCCAGTTCCTGCAGTGTCAACAGGAACCGCCGCGCCGCCGGCCGGGACAGTTCGCAGTGCTGCGCGATGCTGGTGACGGTCTGCCTCGGGTGCTGGTCGCTGAAGGCGCGGATGACGCCCAGTCCGCGTGCCAACGACTGCACATAGTCGGCGTTGCTCATCGTTTCTGGCCACTCCTGTCTGGTTGGTGCGATCGACAACCGGGAACTTCAGAAGGTGTGATGACCACGGTGTGTTGACATCGCGTGTGAATCATCTCATACTGCTCGCTATGCGAACGCACGTACGATCTACGTACAATACCGATTGCCGGAGCGTGTGATGGACGCGCTGCGACTGTTGGACGGCCGGCTCAAGCTGCGTCACCTGGTCTTGGTGGACGTGCTGACCCAGCACGGCAGCGTGATCGCCGCGGCCGCCGCGTTGCACGTCACCCAGCCGGTGGCGACCCGGACCCTGCGGGAGCTGGAGGCGATCCTGGGGGTGTCGCTCTACCAGCGCGGCCCACGCGGGGTGACCCCGACAATCTTCGGTGAGACCTTCACCAGCCACGCCCGGGCCATCCTCGCCCAGCTCGCCCAGGCCGGCCGGCACGTCACCGAACTGGCCGATGCGCACCGCGGCACGGTGGTGGTCGGCACCGATCCCGGCGCGGCGAACCTGCTACTGCTGCAGGCGATCGCCCGGCTGAAAAGCGAGCGCCCACAGCTGACCGTCGTGGTGCGGGAGGGGGCGCCAGACGCACTCGCGGCGGAACTGGGGGCGGGCCGGGTCGACCTGATCGTGGGCCGACGGGGACTGGCCGCCGGCGAAGCCGAACTGCACACCCCGCTGTACCGGGAACAGGTGGGGGTCTTCACCCGCGTATCGCATCCGCTGGCGCTGCGGCAGTCGCTCGCCTTCGCCGATCTACAGGCCTATCCGTGGATCATCCCCGGCGTCGAGACTGGCCTGCGCCGGGAAGCCGAGCTTCTGTTCGCGCGGCACAGCATGGCGCTGCCGGAGAACCGGGTGGAGGTCACTTCCCTGCTGGCGGTCCGCCAACTGCTGCACGAAGCCGATCTGATCGGGCTGCTCCCGGCCTCGATCAGCCAGGACGACCCGAGTCTGTGTCCGCTGCAGATCCCGTTGAACTCGGTCAGGAGCGCGATCGCTGTGACCACAGCGGCCGGCCGGACGCTGAGCCCGGGTGCGGAGATGCTGATGGAGGCGCTGCAACAACTCGCTGTCGGCTACGCCGACGGGTATTCCGCCGCCGAAGCCTTGGCGGCGCGGGCCACGATCGAACCCAGTCGCGCCTCCTGATCGGCGCACCAGGACATAAAACCGACAACAGTTACCGAGAGAGGAAATACAGATGTCGTTTGTGACTACACAACCGGAGGTACTTTCCGCGGCGGCAGGCAACCTGCAGGGGATCGGCACCTCGCTGAGCGCGATCAACGCGGCCGCCGCCAGCCCGACCACCGGCGTGGTGCCCGCCGCCGCGGACCCGGTCTCCGCGCTGACCGCCGCCCAGTTCGCCGCACATGCCCAGCTTTACCAGAGCATCAGTGCGCAGGCGACTGCCATCCATGAGCAGTTCGTGGCAACCCTCAGTACCAGCGCCGGGTCCTACGCGGCAACCGAGGCTGCCAACGCTGCCGCCGCCGGTTAATCAAACTCAACCAACGCAACACCCAACAGATATAAGGAGACTTCCAGTGACTACGCGTTTTATGACCGATCCGGACGCGATGCGTTCGATGGCCGGCCGTTTCGATGTGCACGCCCAGACCGTTGAGGACGAGGCCCGCAAGATGGCGGCGTCGTCGTCCAATATCTCCGGCTCCGGCTGGGGTGGCCTGGCCGAGAAGACCTCCTTTGACACCATGGGGCAGATGCAGACGGCGTTTCGCAACATCGTCACCATGCTGCACGGGGTGCGTGATGGGCTGATCCGTGATGCCAACCACTACGAGAGCCAAGAAGCCGCCTCGCAGCAGATCCTGTCGAGCTAGAGCCAAGGAGAGATGAACAGCTATGTCTATTAATTACCAGTTCGGTGACGTTGACGCCCACGGTGCGCTAATTCGTGCGCAGGCTGCTTCGTTGGAGTCTGAGCACCAGGCCATCGTGCACGACGTCCTGGCTGCCGGTGACTTCTGGGGCGGCTCGGGATCGGTGGCCTGCCAGGAGTTCGTCAGCCAGCTCGGCCGCAACTTCGCGGTGATCTACGAGCAAGCCAACTCCCACGGCCAGAAGGTGCAATCGGCCGGCAACAACATGGCCAGCACCGACGCCTCCGTCGGCTCCAGTTGGGCCTGACCAGCACGATGCGCAGCCGTGGGGACGTACACCGGTTCGGATGGTGTCCCCACGGCTGCGCTGTGTCGGTGCAGCTTCGGAAAATGTGACCGTAGACAACTATTGACAATCGATGTGAGCCACC
>JBDTKT010000230.1:0-18317 GCA_039935195.1 Mycobacterium sp. | reverse complement strand
AACTGCTCGGTCGTCCGGAAGTCGGACACCACCTCGGATGCAACGATCAGCCGATAGTCCCAGTGCAGATCGTTGACGAGCGCGAAGATGTCACGCTGAAGAACCTGTACGGCCAGTGCGCCCTGCGTCGCCGCCGCGCGAATGCCGTTGGCGAACGTCTGGGTCATCTCGACGGCGTCCACCGGGTGACCGCGCCGCGCCAGGGCCAGGGTGTTGCGGCCGGTCCCGGCGCCGATGTCGAGCACCCGGAACGTCCTGGGATCAGCGGCTTCGCCGGCCAGCGCCCACACCCGCGCGTCCGGTTCGGTGCCGAACAGGGGCGGCTCACGGGTGCTGATCCAGTTCTCGTAGGCACTCTCGATCGTCTGCCATTCGACTCTGACCATGTAGTTCAGGACCACGCCAACCGGGACGTCGTAGGAGATGATGATGTTCGACCGTGGCGAAGCCGAGTAGGCCTCGGCCAGTTGCTCCGCCAGTGCCGCCTTGAGATGAACGAGTTCGTCGGTGGTGAATCGCACACCCAGCGCGGCAAAGACGTTGCCGCACATCGTGACGTACTCGTCGATCATGCCGGGAACGGCCGGCAGCGTCAGCTGTCCGGTCATCACCGAGCGCCGAAGCAGTCGACGGGTCATCGGCTCGCGCAGCGATGGCGGATCGGTGGACGAGAAGGGCGTCGTCATGAGGTTTTTCTACACCATCGAGTCCGTCACCCGCAGTGCGTCGTTCAGTTAGGGGGCTTGCGCGTCTTGCGTTTGATGCCGACTCCGCCCCACAGGGAGAAGCCGCGCACCGTCACCGTGGGTGCGCCCAGTGTGCCTTCGCCTTCGACGCTCTGGTCGAAGCTGCCCATCACCCGGTGGCCGTGGATGTCGACGTTGACTTCGGGTGGTAGCAGGATGGTTTGGCCGCCCATGATGGAGTACGCGTTGATCTCGACGTCCGGGGAGGTGAAATCGGCGTAGCGCAGATCGATGACGCCGCCCCCCCACAGTGAGAATGTGGTCAACCGTTTCGGTACGTTCCATCGGCCGCGGCGCTCGAAGGCGCTCATGATCGCCAGTAGCACCGTCGGCGGTGCGGGTGTGCAGTCGCCGCCGCGGTGTGGGTTCACCGATGAGCCAGGCAGGTCGGCGCGTAGCCGGTCGAGTTCGTCGTAGGTCTGCGCGCCGTAGGCCTTGCTGAGCCGGGCCTCGTACTCGCTCATCGGCAGCTGGCCTTGGGCGGCGGCTTCGCCGAGCAGTTGCGCCAGCTGGATGCGGTCGGTGTCGGCAGCGTTCGACCGGGCACCGGCGGTGTCGTGGTCGGGCCGCGCGGAATCGCTCATCGGCTAGAAGACTACGACGAACGGCTTCGCCGCCACGGTGGGTTCGCTAAACCGGGTCGTCACCGTGTTCGGGCTGCGACCACCGCGGCGGGCGTTTCTGCAGGAAGGCGAGCATCCCTTCGCGAGCTTCCTCAGAGACGAACAGTCGGGCCGAGTCGATGCTGAGTCGTTCGGCATCGCGGTCGAATCCAGCCAGCACGGCGGCGGTGGTCAGCGCCTTGGACGCCGCCAGGCCCTGCGGGGAACCGTGCCGCAGGTCATCGACGAGCGCGGCCACCGCGGCACCGACGTCGTCAGCCGCCAGCGTGACCAGACCGATCGCGGCGGCTTCGGCGGCGTCGAACTTCTCCCCGGTCAGGTAGTAGCGGGCCGCGGCACGGGCCGACAACTTGGGCAGCAGGGTCAGCGAGATGATCGCGGGCGCCACCCCGATCCGGGCCTCGGTCAGCGCAAACGTACTGCGCGGTCCTGCGACCGCGATGTCGCACGCCCCGACCAGTCCCATGCCGCCGGCGCGCACGTGGCCGTTAACCACCGCGATCACCGGCAGCGGCGACTCGATGATGGCGCGCAGCAGCGCGACGAGCTCCCTGGCCCGGCCGGCAGCCTGATCGGAGGGATCACCCCCGGAGGCCTCGCTCAGGTCCGCACCGGCGCAGAAGGTGTTGCCGGTGTGGTCGAGCACCACGGTCCGCACCGCGGGATCGGCGACGGCGTCGCGAAGGCCGGCGTGCAGCTGTGTGACCAGGGTCGATGACAGTGCGTTGCGGTTGTGTGGCGAGTCCAGGGTCAGTCGGGCGAGGGGACCCTGCACCGCGTACTGAACAAACTGGTCCATCAGTACGACCGGGGCAGACCGAGTGAGGTTTGCGCGATGAAGTTGAGCACCATCTCCCGACTCACCGGCGCGATCCGGGCTAGCCGCGACGCGGTCAATGCGGCCGCGATTCCGTATTCCTTGGTCAGTCCGTTACCGCCCAGGCATTGCACGGCCTGGTCGACCGCGCGCACCGACGCCTCGCCCGCGGCGTATTTGGCCATGTTGGCCGCTTCGGCAGCACCCATGTCATCACCACTGTCGTAGAGCGTCGCTGCTTTCTGCGTCATCAGCTTTGCCAGCTCGATCTCGATGTGGTTTTGCGCCAACGGATGTGAAAGTCCCTGGTGCGCACCGATCGGGGTGCCCCACACCTTGCGGGTCTTGACGTAATCGGTTGCCTTATTGATGGCAAAGCGGCCCATGCCCACGGCACTGGCGGCACCCATGATGCGTTCGGGATTAAGGCCGGCGAACAACTGGGCAATTGCGGCATCTTCAGCGCCCACCAGCGCGTCCGCCGGCAGTCGCACGTCGTCGATGAAAAGTTGGAACTGGCGTTCCGGGCTGACCAGTTCCATATCGATCGGGGTGTAGGTGAAGCCAGGAGCGTCGGTAGGCACGATGAACAAGGCTGGACGTAATTTACCGGTTTTGGCTTCCTCGGTACGCCCCACGACCAGCACGGCCTGAGCCTGATCGACTCCGGAGATGTAAGTCTTCTGGCCCTTGAGGATCCAGTCGGTGCCGTCGCGACGGGCGGTGGTGGTGATGTTGTGCGAGTTGGAACCGGCATCTGGTTCGGTGATGGCAAATGCCATGGTGATCGACCCGTCCGCAATGCCGGGGACCCAACGCCTCTTCTGCTCCTCGGTGCCGAACTTGGCGATGATGGTGCCGTTGATGGCCGGCGACACCACCATCATCAGCAGCGCGGACCCGCCGGCCGCCATTTCCTCCATGACCAGCGACAACTCGTACATGCCGGCGCCACCACCGCCGTACTCCTCAGGCAGGTTGACTCCGATAAAGCCGAGTTTTCCTGCTTCGCTCCACAATTCATCGGTGTGCTGGCCCGACCGGGCCTTCTCCAGGTAGTAGTCCTGGCCGTAGTTGGCGATCAGGCCCGCGACCGCAGCGCGCAGCGCGCGGCGCTCGTCGTTCTCGATGAAGCTGGTGTCAGTCATTCTGCGGTTCCTTCTACGAGGGGGTTTTCGACAAGAGCGAGCACAGCGCCGACCTCGACCTGGGTGCCGGGTCCGACGTTGAGTTGGGTCAGCACACCGTCGCTGGGCGCGGTGATGGTGTGCTCCATCTTCATGGCTTCCAGCCAGACCAGTGGCTGGCCCGCGGTCACGGTGTCACCGACCGCGGCGCCCACCCGGACGACGCTGCCGGGCATCGGAGCCAGCAGCGAGCCCTGGGCCACCTCGGTACCGGGTTCCGGCAGGCGTGCCACGGCGACCAGTTGGACCGGTCCTCGTGGTGAGTCGATGTAGACCTCATCACCGTGGCGAGCGACGGTGAACGTCCACGCCACTCCGGAGTCGTCGGCGAGCAGGACCTCTTCGGGCGTCACGGACACCACTGAAACCGCCGGGGTCGACTCGTCGTCGCCGAAACGCACTCCGGCACGGGTGAACCGGTATTCGATGCGGTGCTCGGCGGCATCGGCGTCGGCGGTGTCCCGGTACGTCTTCACCTGATTGCCCGCGGCCATGTTGCGCCAACCGCCGGGGACAGCGGCGAAGGCCGTTGTGCAGCAACGGTTGTGGGCCGCGTCGGCCAGAGCGGCGGCGATCGCCGACAACCGGACCGTTGCCGCGTCGGCCAGCGGCGCCGCCAGCGTCGCCAAGCCGTGGGTGTCGAAGAACGCGGTGTCGGTGTCGCCGGCCAAAAACGCCGGATGGCGCAGCACATTGACCAGCAGGTCACGGTTGGTGCGCACGCCGTGCAACCGGGTGCGGGCCAACGCGTCGGCGAGTACCAGCGCCGCCTGCCGCCGCGTCGGCGCGTAGGAGATCACCTTCGCCAGCATCGGGTCGTAGTGAACGGAGACCGTTGATCCGCTGACGATGCCGGAATCCAGCCGAATCCCGGTCCGGTGCCCCAGGGTGTCGAACTGGGCGGACACTTCGGGAACAGTGAACGTGTGCATCAGCCCGGCCTGCGGCTGCCAGCCTCGTGCCGGGTCTTCGGCATAGAGCCGGGCCTCGATCGAATGACCGCAGGTGGCCGGTGGTTCGGTATCGAGGCGAGCCCCGTCGGCGACTGCGAGCTGTAGCTCGACCAGGTCGCAGCCGGTGGTCTCCTCGGTGACCGGGTGCTCCACCTGCAGGCGGGTGTTCATCTCCAGGAAGTAGAACTCGCCGGCATCGTCGGCAAGGAACTCCACCGTGCCGGCACCCGAGTAGCCGATCGCGCCGGCGGCCAGCCGGGCGGCCTCGAACAACTTGGCCCGCATCCCGGGGATGCGTTCCACCAGCGGGGACGGCGCCTCTTCGATGACCTTCTGGTGCCGGCGTTGAATGGAGCATTCCCGTTCGCCGACCGCCCACACCGCGCCGTGGTTGTCGGCCATCACCTGGACTTCGATGTGGTGGCCGGTGGGCAGGTAACGCTCGCAGAACACGGTGGGGTCACCGAACGCGGATTGGGCTTCCCGGCCGGCGGCCGCCACCTCGTCGGCCAGTGCCGACAACTCGCTGACGACCCGCATCCCGCGGCCGCCGCCGCCGGCGGAGGCTTTCACCAGCACCGGAAGTTGTCCCGGGGTGATGGTTGTCGGGTCGAGTTGCTCGAGCACCGGAACTCCGGCGGCGGCCATCATTTTCTTGGACTCGATCTTGGAGCCCATCGCCTGTACCGCCGCAACCGGCGGCCCGATCCAGATCAAGCCCGCGTCGCACACCGCCTCGGCGAATTCCGCGTTCTCGGAGAGGAATCCGTAGCCCGGGTGTACCGCGTCGGCGCCGGACGCCTTCGCCGCAGCGATAATCGCCTCGACCGACAGGTAGCTAGTCGTCGCGGGCAGTCGCACCTTGGCGTCGGCCTCGGTGACGTGCGGCGCGTGCGCGTCGGGATCGGTGTAGACCGCGACGGTGCTCAACCCCAGCCGGCGGCAGGTGGCGAAGACCCGACGGGCGATCTCCCCGCGGTTGGCCACCAGAACTTTCGTGATCATGTCGGTCCTCACATCCGGAAGACGCCGAAGTTCGACGTCCCCTCGATCGGGCCATTGGCGATGGCGGACAGGCACATTCCCAGCACGGTCCGGGTGTCACGGGGGTCGATCACCCCGTCGTCGTAAATCCGGCCGGACAAGAACATCGGCAGCGACTCGGCCTCGATCTGTGCCTCGATGGTGGCCTTGAGCGCGGCGTCTGCCGCCTCGTCCACAACCTGGCCGCGGGCCTGCGCGGCGGCCCGGCTGACGATCGAGATGACGCCGGCGAGCTGCGCACCGCCCATCACCGCGGACTTCGCCGACGGCCAGGCGAAGAGGAACCGGGGGTCGTAAGCGCGCCCGCACATGCCGTAGTGCCCGGCACCGTAGGAGGCGCCGATCAGCAGCGAGAGGTGCGGCACGGTGGAGTTCGACACGGCGTTGACCATCATCGCGCCGTGCTTGATCATGCCGCCTTCCTCGTAGGCTTTGCCGACCATGTACCCGGTGGTGTTGTGCAGGAACAGCAGCGGGGTGTTGGAGCGGTTGGCCAGCTGGATGAACTGGGTGGCCTTCTGGGCTTCCGCGCTGAACAGCACGCCGCGGGCATTGGCCAGGATGCCGATCGGGTAGCCGTGCAGCCTGGCCCAGCCGGTGACAAGAGACGAGCCGTACATCGTCTTGAATTCGTCGAACTCCGAACCGTCGACGATGCGGGCGATCACCTCGCGCGGGTCGAACGGGGTGCGCAGGTCGGCCGGCACGATCCCGATCAGCTCCTCGGCGTCGTAGCGCGGCGCGACGACCGCGGCCGGCTGCGGGCCCAACTTGCGCCAGTTGAGCCGGGAAACGATCTGTCGGCCGATACGCAGCGCATCGAGTTCGTCGAGGGCGAAGTAGTCGGCCAGACCCGAGGTGCGGGCGTGCATTTCCGCGCCGCCAAGGGATTCGTCGTCGGACTCCTCGCCGGTGGCCATCTTGACCAGCGGCGGGCCCGCCAGGAACACCTTGGAGCGTTCCTTGATCATCACCACGTGATCCGACATCCCCGGCACATACGCGCCGCCGGCGGTGGAATTGCCGAAGACCAGCGCGATGGTCGGGATGCCCGCGGCCGAGAGCCGGGTCAGGTCCCGGAACATCTGCCCGCCCGGGATGAAGACTTCTTTCTGGGTGGGTAGGTCAGCGCCGCCGGATTCCACCAGCGAGATCACCGGAAGGCGGTTCTCGAATGCGATCTGGTTGGCCCGCAAGATCTTTCGCAGGGTCCAGGGATTGCTGGTACCGCCTTTGACGGTCGGGTCGTTGGCGACGATCATGCACTCCACGTCGCAGACCGCGCCGATCCCGACGACCAGGCTGGCCCCGACGTGAAAGTCGCTGCCCCATCCGGCCAGACCGCACAGTTCCAGGAACGGCGAGTCCGGGTCGATCAGCGCCTCGATGCGTTCCCGCGCGGTGAATTTGCCGCGGGCGTGGTGTCGGTCCACGTATTTGGGGCCACCGCCGGCCAGCGCCTTGCCCAGTTCGACGTCGAGTTCGGCGAGCTTGGTGGTCAACGCCGCCGCCGCCTCGGTGTAGGCGGGGGAGGTGGGGTCGAGAGTGGACTTCAACGTGGTCATAGCCACCGCCGACGATGCAGAGTGGAGCTTGCGGAGCGATGTGGGGGTACCTCCAGCCGCGCTGGGGGCACCTCCCGCTTGCGGGGGACGGCGAGGGGGCGAGAAGGCGGAATAATCATGACTGATATCCGAGCGTCTTGGCGGCCAATGAGGTGAGGATTTCGGTGGTTCCGCCGCCGATGCCGATGATCCGCATGTCGCGGTATTGGCGTTCCACCTCGCACTCGGTCATGTAGCCCATGCCGCCGAAGAGTTGCACCGCCTGGTTGGCGACCCACTCGCCGGCCTCGACCGCGGTGTTCTTGGCGAAACACACCTCGGCGATGAGGTTGGTTTCCCCGGCCAGTTGACGCTCCACGACGTTGCGGGTGTAGATGCGGGCGACGTCGATGCGGCGGGTCATGTCGGCGAGCGTGTTCTGCACCGCCTGCCGGGAGATCAGCGGCCGGCCGAAGGTCTCCCGGTCGCGACACCACGCCAAACTGAGTTCCAGGCAGCGCTGGGCGCTGGCGTAGGCCTGCGCGGCCATACTGACCCGTTCGGAGACGAACGCCCCGGCGATCTGGGCGAAGCCGGTGTTCTCGACACCCACCAGGTTCTCCACCGGCACTCGCGCGTCCGTGTAGGACAGTTCGGCGGTGTCCGACGAGCGCCAGCCCATCTTGTCCAGTTTGCGAGTGACTTGCAGGCCAGGTGAGCAGCCCAGTCCATCTTTCTCGACCGCCAGCAGCGACACCCCGGCCGCGCCCGGCCCACCGGTACGCACCGCGGTCACCACGTAATCGGCGCGTACCGCGGAGGTTATATAGGTCTTCGCGCCGTTGACGAGGTAGTGGTCACCGTCTCGGCGCGCGGTGGTGCGCAGGTGCCCGACGTCGGAACCACCGCCGGGCTCGGTGATGGCCAGCGAGCCGATCAGTTCGCCCTGCAGCGTCGGCCGCACGAAGGTGTCGATCAGCCGCTGATCCCCGGAGGCGATCATGTGCGGTACCGAAATGCCGCAGGTAAACAGGGATGCGAAGACGCCACCGGGCGCGCCGGCCTGGTGCATCGCCTCGCAGATGACCACCGCGTCGGCGCTGTTGCCGCCGCTGCCGCCGACCGCCTCGGGGAACGCTGCGCCCAGCAGTCCGGCCTGTCCGGCGCTCCGGTGCAGTTCGCGGGGCAGATCGCCGGTGCGCTCCCACTCGTCGACGTTGGGCAGGATCTCGCGTTCGACGAAGGTGCGCACGGTCTTACGCAGCTCGTCGCGCTCGGGTGTGGTCCAGATGTTCACAGCAGTCCCTCCGGAATGTCGACGTGGCGGCTGCGCAGCCATTCGCCCAGCCCCTTGGCTTGTGGATCGAATCGTGCCTGGTAGGCGACGCCCTGGCCGAGGATCCCATCGATGACGAAGTTCATCGCGCGCAGCCGGGGCAGCAGGTGGCGGACGACGGGCAGGTCGGCCGTCTCAGGAAGGAGCGCCCGCAACATCTCAGTGGTCAGCGTGTTGGCCAGCCAGCGCCACTGGTCGTCGGTACGCACCCAGACTCCGATGTTGGCCGACCCGCCCTTGTCGCCGCTGCGGGCGCCGGCGATCAGCCCGAGTGGCACCCGACGGGTCGGCCCGGCCGGCTGGGGGTACCTCCCGCTTGCGGGGGAGGGTTGCGGCAGGGTGGGCTGCTCGGCAGGGGCCAGTTCGAGGGTCTGCGCGGCGGCCGGGATATCGGTGCGAACGCCGTCGGCGTGCACGGCGACGTGCGGAACCTGCTCGGCATCGACGTACCCGGGGGTGAACACCCAGTAGATCTGGCCTTCGGCGGGCGGGGCGGTGACGCAGAAGCCGGGGTAGCTGGCCAACGCCAACTCGATCGCGGGCGCGGTGAACGCCCGCCCGACGTTGGCCGGGTCGGGATCGCGGACCACACAGTGCAGCAGTGCGCTGGCGGCCTCCTCGGTGTCTGCGTCGGCGTGGTCAGTGCGGGCCAGGGTCCAGGTCAGCTCGGCGGGTGTGACCGTCAGTGCCGCCTCCATCTGACGCTGGACCAGCTCGGCCTTGGCCTCGATGTCCAGGCCCGTGAGCACGAACGTGAATGAATTGCGGAACCCGCCGATGCCGTTCAACGACACCTTCAGGGTCGGCGGTGGCGGTTCGCCGGTCACACCGCTGATCCGCACCCGATCCGGACTGTCCGAGGAAAGCTCGATGCTGTCCATCCGGGCAGTGACGTCCGGGTTCGCGTAGCGGGCCCCGGTGACCTCGTAGAGCAGCTGCGCGGTAACCGTGTCGACGCTGACCAGCCCGCCGGTGCCAGCATGTTTGGTGATCACCGACGAGCCGTCGGCCGCGATCTCCGCGAGCGGGAACCCGGGGTATAGCAGTTCACTGGTCGGAATCTCGGTGAAGAAGGAGTAGTTGCCGCCGGTGGCCTGGGTGCCGCACTCGATGACGTGCCCGGCCACCACCGCGCCGGCCAGCTGGTCGTAGTCGGTGGGTCGCCAGCCGAAGTGCGCGGCCGCCGGACCGACGATCACCGAGGCGTCGGTGACCCGACCGGTGACTACGACGTCGGCGCCGCTGTTCAGACAATCGACGATCCCCCAGGCGCCCAGGTAGGCGTTTGCTGTTAGGGGAGCGCCCAGTCCCAGCTCGGCGGCGCGGGGCAGCAGGTCGTCGCCTTCGACGTGGGCCACCCTCGCCGGGATCCCCAGCCGCTGCGCCAGCGCTCGTACCGCGTCGGCCAGCCCGGCCGGATTCAGTCCGCCCGCGTTGGCGACGATCTTCACACCGCGGTCGTGGGCCAGTCCGAGGCACTCCTCGAGCTGGGTCAGGAAGGTTTTGGCGTAGCCGCGTTCCGGGTGCTTCATCCGGTCGCGGCCCAGGATCAGCATGGTCAGTTCGGCCAGATAATCCCCGGTCAGGTAGTCCAGCTCGCCGCCGGTGAGCATCTCGCGCATCGCCGCAAGCCGGTCGCCGTAAAAGCCCGAGCAATTGCCGATCCGAACAGTAGCCGTCATCCGAAGTCCCATTCCTCTCCCAACCAACCGGTAGGTTAGCGGTTACCGCCGGTATCGTGTCAAGGCGAGTGATTCGGAATCGCGAGTGGGTGGCCGCGATTTTGGAACCGGCACTGGTCACCGGCTATCCTGTCAGGAAATGTCGCCGCTGGTGTCGATGCGGCAGGACCCCGATCGAGGAGAACCGCCACCATGGCCGTGCCGAAGCGCAAGATGTCGCGTTCGAACACTCGCAGCCGCCGCGCCCAGTGGAAGGCTGAGGCCACTGGCCTGGTCAACGTCACCGTTGCCGGTCAACAGCACAAGGTGCCCCGCCGGCTGCTCAAGGCCGCGCGACTGGGCTTGCTTGATCTCGACCGTCGCTAACGGAACCGCGATGCGTCCGAAACAGCGATGAGTGGCGTGTCTGACGTCCCAGATCGCCCACCGATGATTGAATAGGACACATGGCTACGCGGTTATTGGTTGTTGACGACGATCGTGCGGTGCGCGAGTCGTTGCGCAGATCACTTTCCTTCAACGGCTATGCCGTCTCGCTGGCCACCGACGGCGTCGAGGCCCTCGATTCGATCATCAGCGATCGACCGGATGCCATGATCCTCGACGTCATGATGCCGCGCCTGGACGGCCTGGAGGTGTGCAGGCAGCTGCGCAGCTCCGGTGACGACCTGCCGATACTGGTACTGACCGCCCGCGACTCGGTGTCCGAACGGGTTGCCGGGCTGGACGCGGGCGCCGACGACTACCTACCGAAGCCGTTTGCCCTGGAAGAACTGCTGGCCCGGATGCGGGCGCTGCTGCGTCGCACTACGGCCGAGGAACTCAGCGATTCGATCGCGATGTCGTTCGAAGACCTGACGCTGGACCCGGTGACCCGCGAGGTGACCCGCGGAACCCGTCAGATCAGCCTGACTCGCACCGAGTTCGCGCTGCTGGAGATGTTGATCGCCAATCCGCGCCGGGTGCTCACCCGCAGCCGCATTCTCGAAGAGGTGTGGGGATTCGACTTCCCCACCTCGGGTAACGCACTTGAGGTCTACATCGGATACCTGCGTCGCAAGACCGAGGCCGAAGGGGAGATGCGGTTGATCTACACCGTTCGCGGGGTAGGTTACGTGCTTCGCGAGACACCGCCCTGATGCAATTGTTCCGCCGACGGCGGGGCGCTCCGGTACCGAGTACATCACTGTCGTTGCGCTGGCGGGTGATGTTGCTGGCCATGTCCATGGTGGCGATGGTTGTCGTCTTGATGGCGGTCTCGGTGTATGCGGTGATTTCGGCGGCGCTGTACGCAGACATCGACAACCAGCTGCAGAGTCGCACGGAGATGCTGATCGCCAGTGGCTCGCTGGCCGCCGATCCCCGGAAAGCGATCGAGGGCACCGCATACTCCGACGTCAATGCCATGCTGGTGAACCCCGGCCGCTCGATCTACACCGCCAACCAGCCGGGCCAGCGGCTGCCGGTCGGACTGCAGGAAAAAGCGGTCATCCGCGGTGAGCTGTTCTTGTCGCGTCGCACCGCGGCCGGTCAGCGGGTGCTGGCCGTGCACCTGCCCAACGGCAGCACGCTGCTGATCTCCAAGAGCTTGGCACCCACCCGCGCGGTGACGATGAAGTTGCGCTGGGTGTTGCTGGTGATCGGGGGGGCCGGCGTACTGGTCGCGGCGGTGGCCGGCGGGATGGTCACCCGCACCGGTCTGCGACCGGTAGGCCGGCTTACCGAGGCGGCCGAACGGGTGGCGCGCACCGATGACCTGCGGCCGATTCCGGTGTACGGCAGCGACGAACTCGCCCGGCTTACCGAGGCGTTCAACGCGATGCTGCGGGCACTGACCGAGTCGCGGGAGAGACAATCGCGGCTGGTCGCCGACGCCGGTCACGAATTGAAGACCCCGCTGACATCCCTGCGCACCAACGTGGAGCTGCTGATGGCGTCGGCGGTACCTGGCGCACCGCAGCTGCCGGAGGAGGAGATGAGCGAGCTGCGTGCCGACGTGATCGGCCAGATCGAGGAGTTGTCCACCCTGGTCGGCGATCTGGTGGACCTCACCCGCGACGACCGGCGTGAAGTGGCGTCGGAACAGATCGACATGTCCGAGATCATCGACCGCAGTATGGAGCGGGTTCGGCGGCGCCGCATCGACATCGAGTTCGACGTCGAAGTGACCCCCTGGCAGGTGTACGGAGACGCGGCCGGCTTGTCGCGGGCGGTGCTGAACATGCTCGACAACGCGGCAAAGTGGAGCCCGTCCGGCGGCCGAGTCGGACTGCGGATGACGCAGGTCGACCCGGACCACGTCGAAGTGGTGGTCTCCGACCAAGGTCCGGGCATCCCGCCGGACCAGCGGGAGTTGGTGTTCGAGCGGTTCTTCCGGTCCGACTCGGCACGCGCGATGCCCGGGTCCGGGTTGGGGCTGGCGATCGTCAAACAGGTCGTGCTCAAGCACGGCGGGGCGATCACGATTGAGGACACCGTCGCCGGCGGTCAGCCGCCCGGAACGACGATCCGCATGGTGCTTCCTGGTCGCGCCGCGCCCGGCGCCGATACATCGGTATCGGCGCAGCGTACGGAGGACCCGGGTGCAGAGCGCAAGCCTTCGCATGCCTCCAACAGGGTCACAGACCGTTCTCAGCCCACGTAGGCAATGTGTGGTGAGGCACGCCTCGCTGACCCGGTAGGCGTCTTTCAAGGGAGTAATTTAGCGACATGATGAATCACCCGGGTTATCCGCCGCCGCCCCAGCAGCCGGAGCGGCGCAATCCGAGCGTGTCGGCGGGGCCGGAGCAGGCTCAGGGCGGGACGGGAGGCTATCCGGGCCAGGGCCCGCAGCGACCGTATCCGCAACCCTACGACTGGCGCTACGCGCAGCAACCGGCGTACCGCTCCCAGTACGACTCGTACGGTGGTCCTCAGCCCAGCCCGATAGGTCCGGCCGGGATGGTCGGGCCGGCCCAGCAGAATCGACCCCGGACCGGGGCGTTGGTGATGGGTGCGGTGGCCATCGCGGTGATGTCGGGCGGTATCGGCGGGGTGATGGCATCGGCGATCCACACCGACCATCACTCGGCCACCACCGGGATGCGCACCCCGGCAGAGGCCAAAGCGCCGCGGGTACCCGCCGCGTCGAATCTGCCGGAGGGCTCGATCGAGAAAGTCGCAGCGAAGGTGGTGCCCAGCGTTGTCATGCTCGAGACGGACCTCGGGCGCCAATCCGAGGAGGGGTCGGGCATCATCTTGTCGTCCGACGGGATGATCCTCACCAACAACCACGTCGTCGCCGCCGCCGCGGCCAAAACGGACGGCGCGCCGAAGCCGCCCCTAAAAACCACGGTCACCTTCCCAGACGGGCGTACCGCACCGTTCACCGTGGTCGGAGCCGACCCGGCCAGCGACATCGCGGTCGTCCGGGTCCAGGGTGTCTCGGACCTCACCCCGATCGTGATCGGCTCCTCGGCGGACCTGCGGGTCGGGCAGAAGGTGGTGGCGGTCGGATCGCCGCTGGGCTTGGAGGGCACGGTGACCACCGGAATAGTCAGCGCGCTCAACCGGCCGGTCTCGACAAGCGGCGAGGCCGGCAATCAGAACACCGTGCTGGACGCCATTCAGACCGATGCCGCCATCAACCCGGGCAACTCCGGCGGTGCCCTGGTCGATATGGACGGGGACCTGGTCGGGATCAATTCGGCGATCGCCACGATGGGCGGGGACGCCGCGGACGCGCAGAGCGGTTCGATCGGCCTGGGCTTCGCCATCCCGGTCGACCAGGCCAAGCGGATCGCCGATGAGCTGATCAACTCGCCCAGCCACACCGCGAGCCATGCCTCGCTGGGCGTGCGGGTCACCAGCGACCGGAGTTCGCACGGCGCGAAGGTTGTCGAGGTGGTGCCCGGCGAGGCGGCGTCGAAGGCGGGCCTGCCGGACGGCTGCACCGTGACCGCATTCGATAGTCGACCGATCGGCAGCGCCGATGCGCTGGTGGCTGCGGTACGGTCCAAAGCACCTGGTGAAGAGGCGACCCTGACCTATCTGGACCCCGCAGGCGGCACCAAGACCGCCTCGGTCATCCTCGGCAGAGCACAGCAGTGATGGGAGTGGTCGCCCCGCGGCCACTCGCCGGATATACGGTTGCACCCATGGAACAGTCTCCGGAACTCGCCGGGCGGGCGCTCGTGGTCGTGATCGACGATCGCGCCGCGCACGGCGATCAGGACCACAGCGGACCGCTGGTCACCGAACTGCTGGCCGAGGGCGGGTTCGCCGTCGACGCAGTGGTCGCCGTCGCGGCCGACGAAGTGGAGATCCGCAACGCGCTGAACACCGCGGTGATCGGCGGGGTCGACCTGGTGGTCTCGGTGGGGGGCACCGGGGTGACGCCGCGCGATGTGACCCCGGAAGCCACCCGGGACATCTTGGACCGGGAGGTCCTGGGGATCGCCGAGGCGCTGCGCGCCTCCGGACTGGCCGCCGGGATTCTCGACGCGGGGCTGTCACGCGGCTTGGCCGGTATATCCGGCAGCACGCTGGTGGTCAACATCGCCGGTTCCCGCTACGCGGTCCGCGACGGCATGGCGACCTTGAATCCCTTGGCAGCTCAGATCATCGGCCAGTTTTCGAGTCTGGAGATATGACCGGTGCTCGGTATGGACCTGCCGCCGGAGTCGGCTGACGAACGCGATCCGGACGACGTCCGCGACGTCGAAGAACGCGAGCGTTGGCTCAAAGACAACGTGCCCCCACATCACGGTTGACGATCGACTTGGTCAATTCGACCGCAATGCCCCGCGCAATATCGCTACCGTGCCGGTGGGCGGCGTGAGATCGCCCGGGATTCTCTGCGCAGCGAAGGGACATCGGCATGGTCAAGGGGCTTAAGAATTTTCTGATGCGAGGCGACGTGATCGTCGTCGCCGTGGGTCTGGTTGTGGCACTGGCGTTCTCGACGCTAGTCAAGGCGTTCACCGACAGCGTGGTCACCCCGCTCGTGGCGGCCGCCCAACCGGGCAGTACCAACGGATTGGGTGTGCAACTCGGTGAGGCGGGCAACGACGCCACCTTCCTGGACCTCGGCGCCTTCATCTCGGCGATCATCTATTTCATCGTCTTCATCACAGTGGTGTACTCCTTGATCGTGTTGCCGTACAAGCACATCCAGAAGCGCCGCGGGGTCACGGTGTTCGGTGACGAGCCGGCGACCAAGTCCTGCCCGGAGTGCCTGTCGGACATCCCCGAGGCAGCGCGAAAGTGCAAGTTCTGCGCCAGCCCGCAGCCCGCTCTGTCCTGACGTAGGCGTTCAGCGCAAGGTGAGGGTCACCGTCTGAACCAGCGCTGCGCCGGCCACCGCGGTGGCCGCTGCGGCCGGCAGCGCCACCAGCACCACCCGGTCGTCGGACGTGGTGTTCTGCTTGGCGGAAACCAGGACTACGACACCGGCGGCGGCGACGATCCGGGGAGGGCTCGGCGAATCGACCGCTGAGTCCGCCGCGGCCGCCACGACGTCGACGATGTCCCCCGGGCGCACCAGGTCGGCCAGCGCGCCGTCGGCCGGGTGTATCGGCACGATGCGGGCATCGGGCCCGGCGGCCGCCTCGGTCAGTCGCCTGCCCAGCAGTCGGACGTCGGTGAGCACCTCGCCACGGCGCGCCGGGCCCGCCAGGGTGTTGCCCAGCACCGCCGCCACGTCGCCCGGTATGCCGTCGGGAATCGTTTTCGCCGAACGGTCTTCCACTGCGACGTCGTCGCCGGTCAGCACCGTTCCGGGACTGATGTCGCGGGTCGTCACAACCACGCCGACCTGGTCTTCGCCCGGATCCGAACGCAGCGCCGCAACGCCGGCCAGCGCCACCAGGGCACCGGCCGCGACGCGGCGCGCCAGCACGGTGCGCGTCCAATCCGGGCGCAGTGCCTGCGATATTCGTGCGGTCAGGGTCGGGTTGAGCGATTCCCGCATCCCATCACGGTAGGCAGGGTGCCGGCTGGGCTGTCGCCGGCTGGAGTGCCGGCTGTGGATAACCGCGCCGAGGGACCTGGGATCGGGTCCACCGCGCAGCGGCGTCCTAGGTTGAGGTGGTCGCGGTCGTCGTGGAGCCGGTGCTGGCGGGGGCCTTGTCGGCAGACTTCTTCTCGGCTGGCTTCTTGTCGCCGGATGCCGTCGATTTGTCGCCCGAGCCCGAGCCCGAGCCCGAGTCGCCCGAGCCCGTGTCGCCCCCACCGCTTCCGGACTCGCTCGACGTGCCCGGCTTGGTGGGCCCGTTCCCCGAGCCGTTCACTGACGACTTGGCCGACTCGCGGCTGTCGGTGCGGTAAAACCCGCTGCCCTTGAACACCACGCCCACCGAGCTGAAGATCTTGCGGAGCCGACCGGAGCACTGCTCGCAGGTGGTCAGTGCATCGTCGGTGAAGGCCTGCGTCACGTCGAAGTGATTGCCACACTCCGTGCACGCATAGCTGTAGGTGGGCACAGGAACCTCCGTGAATCGGCAAACCGCGTTAGCACTCTAACGTGCTAAGTGCTAGAACCGCCATCCGGCCGCGCTCATTCCAGCTGCCGCGGCTCGCCCGCCACCAGCGCCACGGCACCGTGCCCGGGAGTGAGCGCGTGCGTCATCGGCACGTCGTGCGGTTCGGATGGCAGTTCGTCGACCACCTCGGAATCCCGGACCACCGCGATCAGCCGGGCGTGCGGCGCGTGCAGCGGCAGGGAGCGGTCGTAAAAGCCGGCGCCGCGGCCCAGTCGCGCGCCCCGGCGGTCCACTGCCAGCGCGGGGACGACGACCAGTTCAGCCTCGGCGAGCGCGGCCGCCGGTAGCCACGGCTGGGTCGGTTCGAGCAGGCCGAACCGGGCAGCTACCAGGTTCCCGGGCAGGTATTCGCCCCACATCAGCGCCAGCGGCGCGCCGTTCGGCTCGGTCCGCACGACCGGCAGTAGCACTCGCACCCCCCGGTCCAGCAGCGCGTCGAGCATGGCGGCTGAACCGGGCTCGGTGCCCACCGGCGCATACGCGCAGGCCGTGGAACCGCTGATCCCCAGCTCGGCGAGGTGGTTCGCCAGTGCGATCGCCTCGTGTTCGTGGACATCGACGCTCACCGCGCGGCGGGCCGCGAGCAGCCGCCTGCGCATCGCCGGTTTGACTGCGGTTGCCGCGTCTTCCACCACGACGTCCACCATGTCAGTACCGGGTTCGCCACCGCCAGGCCGGATGTACGGGTGGTTGCGGTTATCGTGTGACCAATGCCGATGTTGTCAAGGCCACAGCTCTCGATGCCGCGCACCGCGATCGTGCCCGCGGCGGGTCTGGGCACCCGATTCCTGCCCGCGACCAAGACGGTGCCCAAAGAGTTGCTGCCCGTCGTCGACACCCCGGGGATCGAGCTGGTTGCCGCGGAGGCGGCCGAGGCCGGCGCGGAACGTCTGGTGATCGTCACCTCCGAGGGCAAGGACAGCGTCGTCGCGCATTTCGTCGAAGACCTGGTGCTGGAAGGCACGCTGGAGGCGCGCGGTAAGGAGGCCATGCTGGCGAAGGTGCGGCGAGCCCCGGAACTGATCAAAGTCGAGTCCGTGGTGCAGGCCGAGCCGCTGGGACTCGGGCATGCGATCGGCTGTGTGGAGTCGAAGCTGTCCGCCGACGAGGACGCCGTCTTGGTCCTGCTCCCCGATGATCTGGTGCTGCCCACCGGGGTGCTGGTGACGATGGCGAAGGTGCGGGCCCGCTGGGGCGGCACCGTGCTGTGCGCCATCGAGGTCACGCCCGAGGAGGTCAGCGCCTACGGGGTGTTCGACGTCGAACCGGTCGACGGGGAAGGCGGCGGTGACGAAGCCGACGTGCGGCGGGTCAAGGGCATGGTGGAGAAGCCGAGGGCCGAGGATGCGCCGTCGATGTTCGCCGCCGCGGGCCGCTATCTGCTCGACCGCGCCATTTTCGACGCGTTGCGACGCATCGACCGGGGTGCCGGCGGCGAGGTGCAGCTCACCGACGCCATCGCGCTGCTGATCGACGAAGGCCACCCGGTGCACGTCGTGATCCACCGCGGGTCGCGACACGACCTGGGAAATCCGGGCGGCTACCTCAAGGCGTCGGTTGACTTCGCGTTGGACCGTGATGACTACGGTCCTGATTTGCGCCGGTGGCTGGTGGCGCGACTGGGCATGGCCGGGAGCTAAACGTGCGTTCGGTTGAGGAGCAGCAGGCCCGGGTTGCGGCCGCCGCGGTGGCGCCGCGACCGGTGCGGGTGGCGATCGCGGAGGCACAAGGCTTGATGTGTGCCGAAGAGGTGGTCGCCGAGCGGCCGATGCCCGGGTTCGACCAGGCCGCCATCGACGGTTACGCGGTGCGCAGCGTCGACGTCATGGGAGCCGGGGTGGTTGGCGACGGCGACGGGCCCGAC
>JBDTKT010000229.1:0-5924 GCA_039935195.1 Mycobacterium sp. | reverse complement strand
CGGTGCCGGCCGCGACCTGTCGTTGCAGCGCCTGGTAAGCACCGAGCAGCAACTGCTGGCCGGTCTGCCCGCGGGCGTAGAAGGTGCGCGAAACCTGCACGCCGCCGAACGAGCGGGTGTCGAGCAGTCCGCCGTACTCGCGAGCGAACGGCACACCCTGGGCGACGCATTGGTCGATAATCGACCCGCTGACCTGAGCGAGACGGTAGACGTTGCATTCACGTGAGCGGAAGTCGCCGCCCTTGACGGTGTCATAGAACAGCCGGTAGGTGCTATCACCGTCGTTGCGGTAGTTCTTCGCCGCGTTGATCCCGCCCTGCGCGGCGATGCTGTGGGCGCGGCGAGGGCTGTCCTGGTAGCAAAAACTGGTGACCCGATAGCCCGCCTCGCCCAGCGTCGCCGCGGCCGACGCCCCGGCCAGGCCGGTGCCGATGATGATCACCGACAGCGCGCGTCGATTTGCCGGGCTGATCAACCGAGCCTCAAACTTGCGGGTGTCCCAGCTCTGCTCCAGCGGTCCCGGCGGCACCTTCTCGTCGGCGACCGGATCGCCCACCGTGTAGTAGTCGGCTGCGATGTCGGTGGGTGCGCTGCTCACTGGCCCACCCATCCGAGCAGCACCGAGTACGGGACGACCAGAAATCCTGCCGTGATCACCACCGCGACCACGACCGCGGCGGTGTTGAGGTGGCGACGCCGCCGCACGCTGGTGTTCGCGCCCAACGTCGCAAACGCACTCCAAAAGCCATGCCGCAGATGGAATCCCACCGCGATCAGGGCGATCGTATAGCTCACGACCACCCACCAGACCTGAAAGCCGTCCACCAGTCGCAGGTACGGGCTTGATGACGCTCCGCCCGGGTGGATGGTGTTGGTGGTCAGGTGCAGCAGGTGATAGACGATGAACGCCGCTATCGTCACCCCGCCCCAGCGCATCGTGAACGACGCGTAGCTGCGCTGCACACCGCGGCGGGCGCGGGTGCTCTCATAACGCCGGCCACCGCGCCCCGCGGTCGCTGAGCGGGCGCGTTTCCACAGCGCCAGCGCCGCGACGATGTGGATCACCACGCTGAACAGCAGCACGACCCGGATCATCCACAGCGCGCCGGCGTGGGGCAGGAACGGTTCACCGACGGTGCGCAGATGGTGCGCGTAGTCGTCGAACGCCGCTTGCCCGGAGAACACCTTGAGGTTGCCGTACATGTGCACCAGCAAAAACAGCACCATGATCAGGCCCGAGATCGCCATCGCCGCCTTGAGTGCAACCGTCGACCGCAACGCCGACGCACGGCGCTGCGCCGTGGTCAGGGACTGGACGGTCATCTCTCGCATGTTAGGCGCGAACCGTTCGGCCCGGGGATGCCAAGATCCCGGTTACGTTGATCCGCCGACGTAAAAGCCGACGTAAACTAGGCACCGTGAGCGTGCCGCGGGTAAGCAGATGAGGCCCACATGAGGCATAGCCGTGACTGACGCAACTGAGCTCGGGAACCAGCCGGTGCTGACTTTGGAGCAAGCCGGCGCGGATGCGAATGACCTGCGGGCCGGTCTGGCCGATCTTGCCGGTCTGGTTGCGGACACGCTGGGGCTCGAGGAGTTGCTGTCCCGAGTGGCCACCTACGCGGTGCAAGCCATTCCCGGCGCAGACGGTGCCGGGGTGACTTTGCTGCGGACGGACCGCCCGGACAATCGGGTGGAGGCTCTGGCCGCCAGCGCCCCCTTCGTGCGCGAGATCGACGAGATCCAATACGTCGAGGCCAACGAGGGCCCCTGCATCACCGCGGCGTTGGAACGGCGCACCGTGCGATCCGGATCGTTGAGCAGCGAGAAGCTCTGGCCGCGTTTCGGCCCGCGGGTGGGACGCCTCGGCGTGCACAGCGTGCTGTCGCTACCGCTGTTGCTGCCCGGCCAGGTGGTCGGCGCCATCAACGTCTACGCGCGCAGCAAAGACGCCTTCACCGAACACGCCGTCGAACTCGGTGAACTGTTCGCCGCCCCGGCCGCTGTCGCCGTACATAACGCCCAGGTGCTGGCCCAAGCCCGTGCCTTGGCCATTCAGCTACAGACGGCGCTGTCCAGCCGACCGGTCATCGAGCAGGCCATCGGCATCCTGCGCGCCCGCACCGGAGGAACCGCCGACGAGGCGTTCGCCCGGCTGCGCAGCATCAGCCAGGCCGAAAACGCCAAACTAGCGGCAGTTTCACTGCGCATCATCGATGAAGCGGTGCGCCGCGCCCGCGCCCGGCACACCGGACAGTGACGCCATCGTGTGACACGTTTGCAGGAACGGCGTACCGTGGAAGCCGCTGAGCAACAGCCGTTCCGGACCCAGGGCGTCGCTGCCAAGCCGCACCCCGGCCAGCTAAACCGCGTCGCCGGAAAACTACATTCTTCGAATCCCTAGTCCGCGTTTTGTCCGTGCCACGCGTCCGCGAGATTTTTTCGTGTCTGGCAGGACCGAGCTGTTGGGTTGACGAAGACAGTGCCGGGCACCTGAACTGCCCTGGAACATATGGGGTCCTGGTGACCGAACGCAGCACCGTCAACCGCACCGACGGCTTGTCCCTTGCGGCGCACGAACCCACCGGCCTGTCGGCCCATCTGTCGGCCGACCCCGGGGCGCGCATCACCCCGGCGAGAGTAGCGAGCTTTCGTTCGCAACTCACGATCGGCGAGGACGTGGTGGACCCGAGCACGTGGGCCGGTTCGGTGCCGGTCGCGCACGGCATCGCGCCTCGCGTCCGGGTCGGTCACAGCAGGTGGTTCAACCTGCTGTGGTTGCTGCCGATGGGATTTGTGGCCCTGATCGTCGCGGTCGCCGCTGCCAAGGGTCTGCGTGGCATGACCTCGGTGCAGCACTTCATCGCCAGCTACCCGGGCACCGTCGTGTCGGCCGACGCCATCGCCCATCCGGGACTGCCGATCTGGGTCGGGCTGGCGCACTTCTTCAACCTTTTCCTACTGATTTTCATCATCCGTTCCGGAGTCCAGATCCTCGCTGATCATCCGCGGCTGTACTGGACCCGGCACAGCACGCCCGGCCGCGACTGGTTCCGCATTCAGAAGCCGGTTCCCGCCGACCCGTTGTGGACGGCGAAGAAGGACTCCATCAGCCTGCCCGGCCAGGTCGGGCTACCCGGGATCCGGCATTCGATCGGGCTGGCCCGCTGGTGGCATCTGGGCGTGGACATGCTGTGGCTGCTCAACGGCGCGGTGTTCTACGTGCTGTTGTTCACTACCGGGCAGTGGCGGCACGTGGTGCCCACCAGTTGGTCGGTGATCCCCAACGCGGCGTCGGTGGGAATCCAGTACCTGTCGCTGCAGTGGCCGGTCGAGAGCGGCTGGGTCGCCTACAACAGCCTGCAGCTGATCGCCTACTTCATCACGATCTTCATCGCCGCCCCGCTGGCATTGTTGACCGGACTGGGGATGTCCCCGGCGCTGTCGACCCGGTTCAAGCCGATCAGCAGGCGGTTCAGCATCCAGCTGGCCCGCTCCCTGCACTTCCTGGTGTTGGTGTGGTTCTTGTTCTTCATCACCATCCACGTCGCGCTGGTGTTCACCACCGGTCTGCTGCGCAACCTCAACCACATCTTCGCCGGTCGCGACGCGACGGACTGGGTCGGTTTCGCCATCTTCGCTGGGTCGATGGTGGTGGTCATCGTGGGCTGGGTGGCGGCCACCCCATTTACGCTGCGGCACCCGCGGGTGGTGCAGCGGGTCGGCTTCGCGCTGATCGGACCGGTACAACGGCTCTTCGAACAACTCGACGCGACCCCGGGCCAATACGGTGAGAAGGACATCTCCCCCTACTTCTGGCACAACGGCCAGTACCCCGACTCGCCGGAGTACACCGCGCTGTTCGACGGGCATTTCGCTGACTACCGGCTGCTGATCAACGGCCTGGTCGAGCACCCGATGGAGCTCACCCTGGACCAGCTGCGGGCCCTGCCTCGCCATGAGCAGATCACCCAGCACTTCTGCATCCAAGGCTGGTCGGGTATCGCGAAATGGGGTGGGGTGTCGCTACAGACCATTCTCGACCTCGTCGAGCCCAAGCCCGAGGCGAAATGGGTGGTGTTCTACTCGCTGGGCGACGGCTCCGACGAGGGCATCTACTACGACGCGCACCCCATTGAGCAGATGAGCAACCACCTCACCATGCTCGCCTACGACATGAACGACGAACCGCTGTCCTTCGGACACGGCGCTCCGCTGCGGCTGCGCAACGAAACCCAGCTCGGATTCAAACAGGTGAAGTGGGTCAAGGGCATCGAGTTCGTCGAGCAGTTCTCCCAGGTCGGCGGCGGGTACGGCGGCTACAACGAGGACCACGAATTTTTCGGCTACCGGCAATCCATCTAGCCGATCCGGCCGGCAACAGATAGGGACAGAACCGATATGACTACCGAACAAAAGACATTCGTGATTGTGGGCGCCGGCTTGGCGGGCGCCACAGCAGCTGAGGCGCTACGTAAAGAGGGTTTCACCGGCCGAGTCGTGCTGTTGGGCGATGAGACCGAGCACCCGTACAACCGGCCCCCGCTGTCCAAGGACTACCTGCAGGACAAGTCGGAGAAGGACAAGATCTATGTTCATCCCGACGGCTGGTATATCGACAACGACATCGAGCTGCGGCTGGATACCCGGGTGACCGGCCTCGACCTCGCCGCCCACCACGTCAGCGTCAGCGGTGGTGAGCAGATCGGCTACGACAAGCTACTGCTGACGACCGGTTCGGCGGTGCGCCACTTGAGCATTCCCGGCGCCGAGTTCGACGCCGTCCACTACCTGCGCTCGCTGCCGGACTGTGAAGCGATCAAGGCCGCGTTCGCCACCGGGCGGCCCGTGGCGATCATCGGGGCTGGCTGGATCGGCCTGGAAACCGCCGCCGCGGCGCGTGCCGCCGGCTGCGAGGTCACCGTGATCGAGATGGGTGAGCTGCCGCTGCTCAAGGTGATGGGCCGCGAGGTGGCCGAGATCTATGCCGCCCTGCACCGCGCCCACGGTGTCACCCTGCGGCTGAGCGCCGAGATCGCCGAGATCACCGGCACGGACCACCGCGCCACCGGGGTGCGCCTTGCCGACGGCAGCGTGATCGACGCCGACGCCGTCGTGATCGGGGTGGGCATCACCCCCAACACCGGGCTGGCCGAGGCAGCCGGACTGCACGTCGACAACGGCGTCGTCGTCGATGAACACCTGGCGACCTCTGACCCCGACGTCGTCGCGGCAGGCGACGTCGCCAACGTCTACTACCCCCACCTGGGCACCCACCTGCGTTTGGAGCACTGGTCGGCCGCGCTGAATCAGCCACGCGTGGCTGCGGCCACCATGCTCGGGCGTGACGCGTCCTATGACCGCGTGCCCTATTTCTTCTCCGATCAGTACGAGATGGGCATGGAGTACTCCGGCTACGTCGCCAAGGACGACTACGACGAGGTGGCCTTCCGCGGTGACCCGGCAACGGGGGAGTACGTCGCCTTCTGGCTGCGGGACAATCGGGTGCTGGCCGGCATGAACGTCAACATCTGGGACCTCACCGACGCCATCGCCGACCTGGTCCGCTCCGGTGACCCGGTCGATCGGGCGAGACTCGTCGACCCCGGCGTGCCGCTGACCGAGGTCGCCGCCGTGTCGGTGATGGGGGCATGACGATGACCACGCCGATGACCACCCAACAGCTCGACCTCGCCGCCCGGCTGGCCACCCAGCTGCGGGTCGATTCGATTCGGTGCAGCACCCAGGCCAACTCGGGCCATCCCACCTCGTCGTTGTCGGCTGCTGATCTGATGGCGGTGCTGATGCTCGGGCACCTGCGCTACGACTGGGAACGGCCCGACCTGGCGGGCAACGACCACCTGATCTTCTCCAAGGGCCACGCCTCACCGCTGCTGTACTCGATGTTCCGGGCCGCGGGTGTC
>JBDTKT010000228.1:0-4749 GCA_039935195.1 Mycobacterium sp. | reverse complement strand
CTCCAGCGCCAAGTGCTGGTCGAACGAGCCCAGGATCTCCTCCACCGCTCCACGGTGGCAGACCTGCGGGTGCGTTTTTACTCGACGCGCCGCAGCGTGTCCGGGGTGAGATCATCACGTGACGGATAGCCGTCGACAGCCATGATCAGATCGGCCTCGACCAGCAGCGCGCGCGGCACATGGCTTCTCCTGCGATTTCGGCGCGGCAATCCTCGCCCACCGCGCCCACCGCGCCCTATCGCGCCGAAATCATCCGGCGGCGACTCCCAATGCTTCTGCCGCGGCAAGTTTCTTCTTCCAGTGGCGGAATGTCTCCTCGGTACGGCCCCGGCGCCAGTAGCCGGAGATCGACGCCCACTTGCTTTCGACGCGGCGCTGCTTGCGGATGTAGGGCCGCAGGTTGTGCATGACGGCCTGCGCCTCGCCGTGGATGAACACCTGCACCTGACCCGGCAGCCACAGGGCGGTGGTGACCGCCTCGATCAGGGGCGCATTGTCGCCCGCACGGTCCTGGCCGACCAGGTCTGCTCGACCGCCGCGGAAGACCCAGTTCAACTGCACCCCCTTCGGGACGGTCAGCGGAATCTCATGCTCGGGGCCGGCAATCTCGATGAACGCCTTGCCGATTGCGTTGGCGGGCAATGCTTCCAATGCCGCGGCGATCGCCGGCAGGGCGCTTTCGTCACCGGCCAGCAGGTGCCAGTCGGCGGCCGGGTCGGGCGCATAGGCGCCGCCGGGTCCCATCAGATAGACGAGTTGACCGGGTTGCGCATCGACGGCCCACGGGCCGACCACGCCGTGGTCGCCATGCACCGTGACACCGATGCTGAGTTCACCGGCCGCTCGATCGACGTGACGCGCTGTCATCGTGCGGACAACCTGCCGCTTATCCTCCGGCAACACGTCGAAGCTGCTCAGGGTCAGCGGCCGCGGCAGCGCGGCCACGTCGACGTCGCGCGGGACGAAGACGATCTTGACGTAGGCGTCGGTGAATTCGTTAGGCGTGAATGTGTCGAACCCGCTGCCGCCCAGTACCACTCGAACCAGATGTGCAGAGCGCCGTTCGGTGCGGACCACTTCGAACGTGTGCACTGGTCGACCCGCCACACTGCCTCCATCCCGGTCATTAGCTGACCCAGCCGACTATACGGGGGGCTATATGGGCATGCGGTACCCGTAGTATTCGTGGTCCTCGTTGTAACCACCCAGACCGAGGCCGAGGTGGCTGAAATCGTCCACGAACTCGATAGCCTCGATCCATTTGACCATCTTGAAGCCGAGTTCGTGTTCGTTGCGCAACCGCAGCGGCGCACCGTGGGCTTCGGTCAGCGGGGCGTCGTTCATTTCATAGGCCAGCAGAGTCGTCGGCTCACTCATGTCGACGATCTTGTGGCAGTCATAGAAGCGGCCCTCCTTCGACGGCCCGGATCCTTCGGCAAACGAGTAGAACACCACCCAGCGCGCCGACGGCAGCGGTCGCACGATCTCGCAGATGTCGGTCATCCGCACCCCACCCCACTTGGCCACTCCCGTCCAGCCCTGAATGCAGTGGTGTCCGGTGATCTGGTCATGTTTGGGTAACGCTCTCAGCTGCGCATAGGTCAGATTGACCGGGTTTTCCACCAGCCCGTCGATGCGCAACACGTAGTCGGCCCACTCGCCCGCCTGCAACGCTCGGTAGTGCTCGGAAACCGGCAGTGTCCCGTTCGGCCACAGGTACGGCGAAATGTCTTTCTCCGAATACGTAGCCTTGGGATGCGGCCGCTCCATCAACTCCTTGATCCAGCCCACCGTCCAGGAGCCGACTTGCCGGACCACCGCCGGGTAGCGCAGCGTGAGCGGCGAGGCGGCCAGCCACAACACGACGATAACCGCCATGGCGAAGATGTAAATCACCAGCGGCCAATACGATTGGGTGTCCGTACCCAACACGATGTGGTTCAGGTTGCCTACCAAGCCGGTGGTGAACACCATCACGGTGTGGATCGCGATGAACACGATCATCCATACCAGCACGGCGAAGTGGATGGTCCGTGCGACCTGTTGATTGAGCGGACCCCGGTCGAAGCCGAACCGCGCCGCGATCGACGGTGCCATCAGCAGGCCGGTGGCAAAGGCGAGCGGCGCGGCGACGAAAACGGTGGTGAAGTAGGCGATCACCTGCAACCCGTTGTAGTTGGTGAACCCTGCGTCGGCCGGGACGGTCAGCGAGGCATACTGCACCGCCGTCGACAGCGCATTGGGAAAGAGATCCCACGACTGGGGGACGATCCGGCGCCACTCCCCGGTGGCGAACAGCAGCACGTAAAACACCAGACCGTTGAGCAACCAGAACAGATCGAAACTGAAATGCCACCATCGGGCCAGCCCCACGGTGTGTCGGATGCCGGGTATCCCCAGCCATTTCGGCAGTGCCACCGAATCATCCTTGGCCGTCCATAGCCGGGCGGGGTCACCTTCGTCCATCCGGTCTGCGGGTACCGGCCCCCGCATCCGAAGCCACTCACTTCCCGGTCGACACCCCACGTTGAGGTACAGCCGCGGATGATCAGCCAAAATTTGCAGCCCCGCCCGCATCAGAAACAGCATGAACACGATGTTGAACAAGTGCTGCCAGCGCAACCAGGCCGGGAACCCGGTGTATACCGCCGGTGCGAAACTCGTCGAAGCTCCCGGGTAGGTGGTGATCAAGTCCTGCATCCAGCCGTACCGGCGCAACTGCTGCGCCAACGCGATCGCGACGAGCAATCCGACCACACCGATCGGTATCAGCCACAACGACGAAACCCAGCGCCGGCCGACCCGAAGGACCGGTACCCGCGCCATTTCCTGAGGTATCGACCCCGCCCAATGGTCGACCTCGACACGTCGATCCAGCATCCCCTGACGAGGGCCCTGATCAAGCAATGACTCCAGCGGCGACGCCGCCGATTGCGGCGAACCACTTGCGCTCGAGGGCAATTCGGAAGCCATGATTGACCCTACCTTTCATCCCGCTGCACCAACTGACTCATCACCGTGTCGGGTTCGTCCGAACCCGACATCTCGTCTGATTCCGGAGTCGCCACGGCGGTGGACCGTGGACGCGCGTACATCGCCCAGGTCAGCACCGCCGACACCGACCCCGGGGTGCTGTCGTCGTAGGTACTGACGACGGCCAGCAATCCGGCGGCCAGGATCCCAGTCAATGATGCCGTGCGCTCGTGCCAATGAATTGTCGTCGGCGGCCGTATCGGGAATCCCAGACAGGAACTTGGTGAACAACATTCTCAGGCTCACCTGCTCTCTACCACGAACCATCCACGTGGTAGGAGTCATCAGCCGGTACGGCGGTTTAGGCGAACTCCATCGCCTTTTCCCGACCGTACGCGCAGATGTCTGTCTGGTCTAGACCGTTGTCCCGCCAGAGTCGCTGGAAAGGGCACCCCATAGGCGGATCTGGATTTCGATCGGGCGCGCGCATCGTCACCGGCTATCGATTTCCGCGGGTGATCCGCCAGCGGCCTTCGCAGCGCTCGGCCAGACCCGCCATCTCCAGCATCGCCAGCGGCCCCAGCGTCCGCTCGGCCATCAGCCCCGACGCTACGGCGATCTGGTCGACGGTGGCGAGGCCGCGGCCCGGCAATGCCTCGTAGACCTGCCGCTCTACATCGCTGAGCCCGTCGAGCGGTGTGGCGGGCCGGCGTTCCTCAGCGGCCAGTTCACCGACCCGACCCACCAACTCGACCACCTCGTCGGCCCGGGTGACCAGTTCGGCGCCCGCACGCAGCAGTGCGTGGCAGCCCGTCGACGCCGAGGATGTCACCGGACCGGGCACCGCGGCGACCGGTCGCCCCAGTAGCCGCGCCCACGCGGCGGTGTTGGCCGCGCCGCTGCGCAACCCGGCTTCCACCACCACCGCCGCTCCGGCGAACGCCGCGACCAGTCGGTTGCGGGTCAAGAACCGGTGCCGGGCCGGCCGGACACCCGGCGCGTATTCGGTGACCAGCAGACCGTGCTCTCCGATGCGGTGCAGCAGCGCGGAATGTCCTGCTGGGTAGGGAATATCGATTCCCCCGGCGAGCACCGCGACGGTGACCCCCTCGGCGGCGAGTGTCGCGCGGTGCGCCGCGCCGTCGATGCCGTAAGCGCCACCGGAGACCACCGCCACGTCGCGTTCGGTCAGCCCAGCGGCAAGGTCGGCGGCCACCTGTTCGCCGTACGCGGTGGCCGCCCGGGTTCCGACGAGAGCGGCAGCGCGCTGTGTGATGTCGTCGAGACACACCGGCCCCAGCGCCCACAACACCATCGGGGGACGGCACTGCGGCTTCGTCCGGGCCAGCACGCCGCCGAAGGCGGTGAACGCCAACACCGGCCATTCGTCGTCGTCGGGTGTGATCAAGCGACCACCGCGCCGGTCAAGCAACTCGAGATCGTCAGTCGCCCGGTCGATCTCACGCCTGGCTTGAGTGAGCTTTGCCAGGTCGTCGTCTACTCGGCCGCGTCGGACCCGTTCGGCGGCGTCCACGGGTCCCACCTGTTCTACCAGTACAGCCAGTTTCGGACACGGCGGCTCAGCCACCCGGGACAGGTAGGCCCACGCCCTGCGCGTGATGTCGCCGCTCATCGCGATGGGCCCGCCCGCCGAAAGCTCAGCGCGGTGGCGACCTCGTCTAGCCCGGGCAACGTGCACCCGGCCAGATCAGCCAGCGTCCACGCCACCCGCATCGTCCGGTTGGCACCGCGGATGGAGAGCAGACCGCGGTCCAG
>JBDTKT010000227.1:0-6188 GCA_039935195.1 Mycobacterium sp. | reverse complement strand
GTCACCAGCAATGCGCTGGTGGCTTGGGTGTGTATCGGTGCCAGCATTCTCGGTGTGCTTCTGCTGATCGTCGATGCGGTGCGAGAGCGCCGCCGACAGGCCAAGCCGGTAGAGGCGTCGGATGACGACGATTACCCGGATGACCCGGATGACCCGGATGACCCGGATGACCCGGATGACCCGGATGACCCGGATGACCCGGATGACGCCGATGACGCCGATGACGCCGATGATCAAGACGCCGCGGTGGACGCCGAGACCGATGAAGTGAGCGCGGACGCCAACGACGAAGAACATGCGGGCGGCGAAGAACCCGCTGAACTGCCCCCCGTCTAGGTCGAGCACCGGCGCGACGCTAGCCGCCACCCACCGTCGCCGTGGCCAATAATTCGGTCACCTCGTCGTCACCGACCTGGCGGAAGTCCAGATATGCCTGCCCGACGGAGTCGAACGGGCTCGGCATGCTGGCGCACACCACGTCGTCGGCCTCCCGGGCGAGCTTCCGACATACCGACATCGGACCTACCGGGACCGCGACGACGATCGACGCCGGGTCGGCGGACCGAACCGCCCGCACCGAGGCCAACATGCTGGCACCGGTCGCGATGCCGTCGTCGACCAGGATCACGACGCGGCCCTGCACGTCGATGGCGGGCCGATCGCCGCGGTAGACCCGCTCGCGCCGGCGCAGCTCGGCCGACTCGCGTTCGATCACCGACCGCACCACGTCGTCGCCGATGTTCAACTCGGCGACCACGCTGTCGTTCATGGCCACCCGGCCGCCGTCGGTCAGCGCGCCCATCGCCAGTTCGGTCCACTGCGGCACACCCAATTTGCGGACCAGGAAAACGTCGAACGGCGCACGCAACGCCGCGGCTACCTCCCAGCCGACCGGGATCCCGCCGCGGGCCAGCCCCAGCACCAGCAGGTCGTCGTTGTCGCGGTAGACCGACAGTTGTTCGGCCAGGACGCGACCCGCGGCGCGCCGATCGGTAAATAAGCGCGTCGGCGTCCGGTGGGGAAAGTCGCCCGGTTGAGTCATCGCACTTCAAGCCTACGAGCCGCGGCGACAACGCGTCACCTGCGCGCTACAGCAGCGACCAACACGGTCGCGCGGTGTCCGAGGGGGGACTTGAACCCCCACGCCCATTAATAGGGCACTAGCACCTCAAGCTAGCGCGTCTGCCATTCCGCCACTCGGACCGGACGCTCTTGGCGTCGGGCAGCTAAGGCTAACGGATGTGGATCACCGGACCCAAACCCGGCGGCACGTGCGGGTGGTAGGAAAGGTAACTGTGACGGTTTGCATCGATCCCGCTGACGAAGTTGTGGACATTGTCAGCACGCTGATCCGGTTCGACACCTCCAACACCGGTGAGCCGGACACCACCAAGGGGGAGGCCGAGTGCGCCCGGTGGGTCGCCGCTCAGCTCGAGGAAGCCGGCTATCGGACCGAGTATCTGGAGTCGGGTGCGCCGGGGCGGGGGAACGTGATCGCCCGGCTCGCCGGCGCCGATGAGTCCCGCGGCGCTCTGCTGATCCACGGCCACTTGGATGTCGTGCCGGCTGAGCCTGCTGATTGGAGCGTCCACCCGTTCTCCGGTGCGGTCGAGGATGGCTATGTGTGGGGTCGCGGCGCGGTCGACATGAAGGGCATGGTCGGCATGATGGTCGCGGTGGCTCGGCACCTGTCCCGATCCGGCACCGTGCCGCTTCGTGACCTGGTGTTCGCGTTCGTCGCCGACGAGGAGGCCGGCGGGCGCTATGGCGCGCACTGGCTGGTCGAGCACCGGCCCGACCTGTTCGCCGGGGTTACCGAAGCGATCGGTGAGGTGGGCGGCTTCTCGCTGACCGTGCCGCGCCGCGACGGCGGTGAACGCCGGCTCTATCTGGTCGAAACCGCGGAGAAGGGTCTGTGCTGGATGCGGCTGAGGGCCAACGGCCGCGCCGGACACGGGTCGATGGTCAACGACGACAACGCGGTCACCGCCGTGGCCGAGGCGGTCGCCCGGTTGGGCCGTCACCGATTCCCACTAGTTCTCACCGACACGGTCGTGGCGTTTCTGGCGGCGGTCAGCGAGGAGACCGGACACGCCATCGACCCCCACTCACCGGACCTGGAGGGCATGATCGACAAGCTGGGACCGATCGCCCGCATCGTCAAAGCCACGCTGCGCGACACCGCCACCCCGACCATGCTGAGCGCCGGGTACAAAGCCAACGTGATTCCGGCGACCGCCGAGGCGGTGCTGGACTGCCGGGTGCTACCCGGTCGGCAGGCCGCGTTCGAGGCCGAAGTCGATGAGCTGATCGGCCCGGACGTGACCAGGGAATGGATCACCGACCTGCCCCCGTATGAGACCGGGTTCGATGGCGACCTGGTCGACGCCATGAGCGCCGCACTGTTGGTCTGCGACCCCGAAGCCCGTACCGTTCCCTACATGCTGTCCGGCGGAACCGACGCGAAAGCGTTTGCCCAGTTGGGTATTCGCTGCTTCGGATTCGCCCCGCTGCGATTGCCGCCGGAGCTCGATTTCTCCGCGCTGTTCCACGGTGTCGACGAACGGGTGCCGGTCGACGCGCTGAAGTTCGGTACGCATGTGCTGGAACACTTGCTGACACACTGTTGACTTACGCCGGTGGGAACCCCGGCCTGTTCACCTTCGAGAGGACTGATGATGAGCACAGCACCAGACCCGTACGCCGCGCTGCCGAAGCTGCCGACGTTTCGGCTGGACTCGGCTTCGATCACCGACGGGCAACCGCTGGCCAACGCTCAGGTCAGCGGAATCATGGGTGCCGGCGGCCAAGACCTCAGCCCGCAGCTGAGCTGGTCGGGATTCCCGGAGGAGACCCGCAGTTTCGCGGTCACCGCCTACGACCCCGACGCTCCCACCCTGTCCGGGTTCTGGCACTGGGCGGTGGCCAACCTGCCCGCCACGGTCACCGAGTTACCGGAAGGCGTCGGTGACGGCAGCCTGCTGCCCGACAACGCGCTGACCCTGGTCAACGATGCCGGGATGCGCCGCTACGTCGGTGCCGCGCCGCCGGCCGGTCACGGCCCACATCGCTACTACATCGCGGTGCACGCGGTCGACGTGGAGAAGCTGGACCTGCCCGAGGACGCCAGCCCGGCCTACCTCGGCTTCAACCTGTTCATGCACGCGATCGCCCGCGCCGTGATCGTCGGCACCTATGAGCAGAGGTAACCCCGACGGCTGCTCGCACTAGTGAGCGGAGGACCCCACGGCGTCAGTCAGGCTCGCATAGCCGGCGTCGTGGAGCCGGCGGGCCAGGCCGTCGTGAATGTGCTCGGCCCACCGGCCGCCGCCGTAGATGAACCCGGTGTAGCCCTGCAGCAGCGCGGCGCCCGCGGTGATCCGCTCCCAGGCGTCGTCGACGGTCTCGATCCCGCCGACGCTGACCAGCACCAGCTTGCCGCCGACCCGGGCATGAAGCCGACGCAGCACCTCCAGTGCTCGACGGGCCACCGGTGGGCCGGAGATGCCGCCGGCGCCGAGGCACTCCACCCGCGCGGTGGCCAGCCCGTCGCGGGAGATCGTGGTGTTGGTGGCGACGATGCCGGCCAAGCCCAATTCGACAGCCAGGTCGGCGATGGCATCGATGTCGGGCCCGGCCAGGTCCGGTGCGATCTTCACCAGCACCGGCGTCGTGGTCTCGCCGCGCACCGCCGACAGGATCGGTCGCAACTGTTCGACCGACTGTAGATCGCGCAGCCCCGGGGTGTTCGGCGAGCTGACGTTGACCACCAGGTAGGCGGCGAGTGGACCGAGCAGTCGGGCGCTGGTGCGGTAATCGTCGACCGTCTGTTCCGGCGGCGTGACCTTGGTCTTGCCGATGTTGACCCCGATCGGCACGTCGGGGGTGTGCTGCGCCAGGCGGGCAGCCAGGGCTTGAGCCCCGTGGTTGTTGAACCCCATCCGGTTCAGCAGGGCCCGGTCGGCGGGCAGCCGAAACAGGCGGGGGGCCGGGTTGCCGGGCTGTGGAGATGCGGTCACGGTGCCGACCTCGGCGTAACCGAAGCCCAGTGCACCCCAGGCGTTCAGCCCGAGACCGTCCTTGTCGAAGCCGGCGGCCAGCCCGAGCGGTCCGGGGAAACGCACCCCGAACACCGTGCTGGCCAGCACCGGATCCGTCGGCGCCAAGTGCCGGCTCAGGCTGCGGCGTATCGGCGCCGCGGCGGTGGCGCCGCGCAGTGCGGCGAACACCACCGTGTGGATGCGCTCCGGCGGCACCAGGAACATCGCCCGCCGCAGCGCGGCGTACCAGGCCATCGGCTAAAACCCCGGCTGGTCGACGGACCGCGTGCCGGCAACCGTGCCCGGGTGGGGTCTTTTGCGACGCAGCAGGACCCACCTGCTGCCGTCGGTGTACAGGCGCACCCGGGTCAGCTCCCAACCGCGGTATTCGGCTTCGATCGACAACCGGATGGACGCGCTGATCCGGGTGATCTCTGGCGGCAGTCGAAACGGCACCCACTCGTATTCGTCGGACTGCTCGGTGTCCCAGCCCGCCGGCAGCCGGCGGGCTCGCACCGCGGTCAACGCCGGCCCGCCGCATGCTCGATGACCTGGACGCCGGCACCGACTCCGGACACCACATACAGCGTGCCCGACGTGTCGTCGAAGGCCAGTGTGTTGGGTTGCCGCACGGTGGGGTACCGAACCTTTTCCACGGGTATTCCGGTGGCCAGATCGTAACCGATGACGGTATTGGCCGCGGTTTGCGAAACCCAGACCAAATCGCTGGAGCCGGCGAGACCGTAGGGGGCTTCGGGCACCGGGTAGGCCTGCCGCAGCATCAGCGGGTCAACGCCGTAAACCAGCAGCTGGCCACCGCGGGTGTCGACGGCCAGCACCGCCCCGCGCGGATCTGCCGCCAGGGTGGTCGCCCCCTGACCGGCGCGCAGCGCGTATTGCGGTTTGCCGTCCGGGCCGACGGTGGTCACCGACGTCTGAGCCCGGTCCATCACCACCGACGTGTTGCCTTGCGCCACAATCGAGTCGACCCGCGCGAAGATCTTAGCTTTGGTGGCTGTCCGCGCGGTGGAATCGGTCTCGGAGGTCAGCATGTAGACAGCGCCGTCAGCGCTGCCCAGCACCATCGTGCCGTCTGCGCGGCGCGCGATCGCGGTGAAATCGGCGTCGGCGGCGTCGAGGACACCGACCCGGGCGGTGTGCCGGGTGGCCAGGTCGACGACGAAATAGCCGCCGTGCGCGGACAGGTACGCGACGCCCCGGCCGTCGCCGGTCAGGGCGGTCGCCGGACCGGGCAGCGCGATCACCCATGAGGACCCGCCGGCGGTTCCGAACACGGTCAGCGTGGCGGGCGTTCGCGGGTCGGCGCCGGGACACAGCACTGCCAGCTGGGAGGTGCCGGCGTCGAACGCCGCCGCGGTCGCCCCGCCGGACGGGCACTCCAGCGGCCGCACGGTGCCCACCGGGTGCTGCATGGTGACGGGCGACTCGGCGGGACGGGCGGGCGGAATCGTCGGCGGCGGCGCGGTGACCGGGTTCGACGCGCACCCGGCGAGCATCAGCAGCGAAACCAACAGGCCAGCCGTCAGGCGCAGGAGGCGGGGCTGGTGTTTGGGGCGCTTCGGCACGGGGAGTCTCTTTGCAGGTCGGCGGTGATCGGGCATGAAGGTCCGACTCTAAGGAAAACAAATGCGAAAAATCCGCTTGTCATACCCGGCCGTAAGTCAACTTACGGTATGGTCCCCGCCATGACAGTCGCCCCCCATCGGCCATTGGCTGGTCCAGAATTTGTCATCGAGGATATATCGACCGGGATTTTCGGCAGTGGGTTCGGGCAGGTCGGCGACGGGCGAAGCTTCTCTTTCCACATTGAACATCAGCTGCTGGTTGTCGAGGTGTACCGGCCCTGGCTTACCGGCCCGGTTCCGCAGGTCGAGGACGTGGTCGCGACGGCGAGCCGAAAACTGTTCCACATCGACGTCACCGATGAGCGCAGCCTGGCTGCAGCCGTTCGTGACGCGGTGGCCGGTCTCATTCGCTAGCGGCCGACCGGTACGGTCGTCGTCGTGTCCGTACTCGAGCCGATGTCGTGGTCACAGGTCGTCGTGCTGGCGGTCACGCAGGGGTTGACCGAGTTTCTGCCGGTGTCGTCTTCGGGGCATCTGGCGGTGGTGTCCCGGCTGTTCTTCG
>JBDTKT010000226.1:0-4035 GCA_039935195.1 Mycobacterium sp. | reverse complement strand
CGCCGGGCCGGGTGATCGGCCGGCTCACCGACCTGGGCTGGGGAGCACGGCTGCGGCGGTTGCTAGCCGAACCGGACCGGGGGATGCCCGACGAGGTGGTGCAGGCGGCGGTGGCGGTGCTGGCGGCCTGGGACTGGGACACCCGGCCCACCGCGGTGATGGCGCTGGACTCGGCTACCCACCCGGTGCTGATCGGTTCGCTCACCGCCCACCTGGCCGACCTGGGCCGGCTCACCAATCTCGGCACCCTGCGGTACGCGGCGGGCCGACGAGCGGCCACCGCGGCGAACTCCGCCTACCGCGTCGCGGCGCTGCACAATTCGTGGGAGCAGCCGGATTCCGACCGGTTGGCCGGCGTCGCCGGCCCGGTGCTGCTGGTCGACGACGTCATCGACACCGGTTGGACGATGACGATGGCCGCGCGGGAGCTCCGCCGGGCCGGGGCGAGTGCGGTGCTGCCGTTCGCATTGGCGTCGGTCAGTTAGCCGCCGCGCGGCGGTGTCAGCGGCGTACCCGCAGTGCCGGCTGAGTCTCGATCGCGTCGATGGTCAGCGCCCGCCGCGCGATCCGCCAACCGGTCTCGGTGTGCCGGTACTCGTCGGCGTAGTGCAGGTACCAGACGAGATCGGTGACACGGCCGTCGCGCTCGGTCCAGTGCCGGGCCACCCCGGTGATGATTCCCGTCGCTGTTCCGTCTGCGCCGGAGCCCGTGTAGACCTCGCCGACGATCGCGTGGTGTGTGCGGATCACGTCGGTCAAACCCGCCATCGCGGTGCGCACCCCGGCCGGTCCGTCGTAGCGAGCCGACGCCGCGAGCGAGTCGGGTGGTTTCGGCACGGTCAGTTCGGCGGTTGGGGTGAACAGCCTCGCGACGTCATCGAACCGACGTGCGTCGACGTAGGCCGCGTAGCGGTGGACGAGGTCGCCCAGTTCCAGCCGGTCGCCGACGGCCAACGTCATTGCCGGGGCCCGGCGAACGGCGAGCGGAAAAGATAGCGACTGGTCGGCACCGTGTCGATATTTCTTTCGGCCCCGAATGCACTGATGCTGGCTATCATCCGGGCCAGCCGGTCCTGCAGGTCGGCGTCGTCCTTCGCGCCGTACCAGACGTACGGATCGGAGACCGCGGCGTCGGGGAACAGCTCCTCAACGATCCCGTCGATAGCGGGTGCATTCGGGGTGAGCGCACGGACCACGACGTTCTGGGTGTAGCCGAACGTTCCCTGCGTTGCGATCGCCACCGCGGTGTGGTCGATCTGCCAGCGGTGCAGCCAGGTGGCCTGATCGAGCTCGGTGGGCCGCCGCAGCAGCGCCACATTAGCCAGACCGGGTGTGCGCCGACCGGCACCTGGATCCGGCGGCGGCATCGGTACCGATTCAGTCACCAAATACGCTGCTGCTGAATCGGATTCGGCCGCCAACAGGGCGATCGCCGCCCGGGCCTGCTCGCCGTAGGACTGCTGGCTCCAGAGGCTCACCACCGCGGCTCCGGGCGGATCCAACGTCGTCAGGCTAATCAGCGCGTCGCGCACTGGCTCGTCGCGGACGTTGACCGCCAGGCCGGGTAGGCCCAGCCTCAGCAACTCCTCGGCGACCGGGCCGCGGATCCGTCGGCACCACTGCTCGTCGGCATCCGCCTGCTGCAGCAGGACGATCACTTTCTCCATGAACTCACACCTCTTCGGTCAGCTCGTCGAAATCTGGCTTGTGCCCGCCCAGTTGGCCGGTCAGGGAGTCGGCCGCCGCAGTCAGGGCGCGGGCCCACCGGGTGATCTCGGCATCGGTGAGGGCACGGCCGACCCGCAGCGACACGACCATCACCTGGCGGCGGTGATGGTCGTAGACCGGTGCCGCGATGACCCCGATGTCGTGGCGCTGGCGGCCAGATCCGGTCGTCTCGCTGCGTAGATAGACCCGTTCGCCGATGTCGGCTACCAGTTCGCCCAGCAGCGCCTGCAACTCGGCGGGCAGGGTTGCCGACATCCCGGCCAGCAGCGCGTAGAGCCGCCGGCCACCGGGGGTGAGCCGTTCGACCAGATAGCCGACCGATCGACATTCGGCGACGACGCGGTCCAGGCGTTGGCTGTCGGTGCGCAGCGGGATCGTGGGCTCGCGCGCCAACCAGACCCGCAGCGCGTCGTCATCCCAGAGCACGAACATCAGCCCAACCGGCGGGGCGAAGGGATAACTCTGGCCGACCCGCACGCTCGCTACGGTTCCCGGCGGTGCCAACAGCTCCAATACCGTGATTCGATCGTCGACGACCGCTGCCAGTGCCGCGGTGGTGTCGAACGCCGCCGACAGTCGCTGGAGTTCCTCGCGTGCCGCGGGGCTGACCCGCAGCGACTCCTGGGCGGTGTGGCCGAGCGCTATCAACGCCGGGCCCAGTCGGTAGGTCTTGTCCTGCGAATCGCGCACCAGGTAGCCCGCTTCGGCGAGTGTGGTCACGATCCCCAGGCAGGTCGGTTTGCTCAGTTCCAGTTGACGGGCCAGCTCGGAGAGCCCGAATCGTTGCTGCGGGTGCTGGGCGAGGAAGTCGAGGATCGTCACCACCCGCGTGGTGGGCGGGGAGACGCGGGCGGACGATTCGCCGATCGGCATTCCAAAATCGTACCGCGATATTCCAGATATGTACCCGTAGGTAGGCGTCGAAGCGTTGACCGAGGCTGGAACGTGTTCTACCCTCAAGTCAAGAATTCTACCGTTACGGTCCAGTATTGAACCATTAAGGACGGGTCGATGTTCTCCGAACCGCTCACCGAACCGCTCACCGAGGCGATCTCCGACGCGGAGAAACTGGTGGCCGCCGCACCGCACATCCAGACCGAGGCCGACCTGCTGGAGGGGCTGCAGTACCTGGCGCAGGGGATTGCCGCTTGCGTGCACTCCGTGTTCCACCACGACCGCGACCACCCGATGCTGCTCTCCGGCACCGGGCCGTTCGCCAAGATGGGTCTCGACAACCCCGACACCCTCTACTTTGGCAGCCGACTGCAGGCCGGCCACGAGTACGTGGTGACCGGTCGGCGGGGTACCACCACCGACCTGAGTTTCCAGTTGCTCGGCGGCGAATACACCGACGACAACGTGCCGGCCAGCCAGGCCGCATTCGACGACCGCGAACTCGACGTCGCAGCCGACGGCGGCTTCGAATGGCGGGTGCGCCCGGACAGTCCGGGCCAGTTGGTGATCCGTGAGGTGTACAACGACTGGTCGGCGCAGCGCGGCACGGTCGTCATCGCCCGCACCGACACCGCCGGCACCGCGCCGCCCGCGCTGACGCGGGCGTTGATCGAAAAGCGCTATGCCGTAGCCGGAAGGCAGATCGTCAACCGGGTCAAGACCTGGTTGGCGTTTCCGCAGTGGTTCTACTTCAACATCCCGGTCAACACCATGGTGGCTCCCCGGCCCACCCCCGGCGGGCTGACCACCCAGTACTCGTCGGCCGGACACTACGACCTGCCCCCCGGTCAAGCGCTGGTGATCACCCTGCCGGTGACCGACGCCCCGTACCTCGGCTTCCAGCTGGGCAGTCTGTGGTACATCTCGCTCGACTACATCAACCACCAGACCTCGCTGAACGCCACTCAGGCTCAAGCGGATCCGGACGGCAGAATCCGTATCGTGGTGTCCGAGTCCAACCCGGGGATCACCAACTGGGTGGAGACACTGGGACACCGGCGCGGCTTTCTGCAGTTCCGGTGGCAGCGGGTGTCACGCCCGCTGACCGAGGCCGACGGCCCGACCGTGCAACTCGTCGATGTCGACGCGCTGCCGGCGGCCCTGCCCTATTACGACCACAACGTGATTTCACAGGACGGCTGGCGGGCGCGTATCACGCAGCGGCAGCAGCAAATCGCTAACAGAATGCTGGGGTAAAAATGACGGGAATGCTCGATGGCAAAGTTGTGGTGATCAGCGGGGTCGGGCCGGGGCTCGGCAGCACGCTGGCGCACCGGTTCGCGGCCGAAGGCGCCGACCTGGTGCTGGTCGCGCGCAGTGCGGATCGCCTCGAGGAGGTGGCGCAACAGGTGG
>JBDTKT010000225.1:0-36644 GCA_039935195.1 Mycobacterium sp. | reverse complement strand
ATGTTCCTCGCATCGACGAGGCAATCAAATCTCGTGCCTTCACCGCGGCCGAGAACGGTCAGCATCTAACGGTCCTAGCCCGCGTCTGGTCTCGTAACGAGCATGGGGTCTGGCCAGCAAGGGTAACGCTGTCATTCTCCGGCGAGACCGAACCAGAGTGGTCGTACGACGCAGATCCCCAGTACCCGGATGATGATCACCGCGATGTAGAGGTTATTGGCGAGTCGAAGCACTGCGAAGCGTTCGCCGAGATTTTCGGTAGGGCAGGGCGGCCGCTTGGAGGTGTCATCATGCGGACGGCGGCGCTTATCCCACTCCCGGATCATCCGTATAGCAATGACAAAAACGGAATGGCCGTCGCAGTCCACGTCGAAGGGCTAGTTGTCGGCCTCGTGCCTCACGGTGATTCAAGTACTAGGAAGCGTGCTTGCGAGACTCGCGCGGCGGGTAGAAACCTCACGGTTCCGGTTCGTATCTGGTCGCGCAACGACGATGGAGTTTGGTGGTCACGGGTAACGCTGTCCTTCAGCGGACGGGCCGAACCGGAGTGGTCGTATAGCGACTCCGGCTAACGAAGTCTAGCTTTCGCAGCCGATGCCGTCGTTGTCGCGGTCCAGCTTCGGCTGGTACTTGTCGCTGGTCGACGGGATGTTGGTGTCACCGTTCGCACGGGCCTCGGTGCAGTTCTTGTAGGGCGCCGCGTTCGCGAGCGGCGCGACAGCCACACCGACGCCGGCCGCAGCCGCACCTATTCCTACCGCGATGAGAAGGGTCGCCCGAACCATGAATCCACTCCATTCCGCTGGACTGACATCTGTGTAAAGCCCACCGCAGCATAATCCGGCGACTAAGGTCTCGGAGACGATTCGTGGAAACAAGTTCGGATTAGCGCACTGCGACCGGCCCGTCGAGGACACTGCACCCCTCCGTGAGGGCCAGACCGTAAGTCACAGCACCGCACTCGCAACGCCAGGTGAGGTGTCGTCCGCAAGAACAGGCGATGCTGCCGACCACCATCCGCCCTGGCCGCAACCGGTGACCTCTCGGACAGTGATCCGGTGGCCTGACCATCCATGATCCGTCGATGCAACGAACCAACTCGCCGACAGCAGACATAACGACAAGTTAGACCGATCCCACGTCGAGGCAAGCCGAGGTGGTGGCCGCAGTCGCTGCGCCCGGTTGATCCATCGCTTATTCATCGTTTATGAGTGAGAACCACCGATAATCCACCATATCTAAAGCGATGTGCCGATGGCTGTATCGTAATGTCGCACAACACCTGTCGATATGTTGCGGCAACCACGCCGGTACGCGAACAGGTAATGAATAGGTCAGGAGTTCGACTCTCCTAGGCGGCTCCATAACGTCAGTTCAGAGCGGTGCGACATACCCGATGGGTCCCGCCGCGATGCACACCGACAGCGCTGCGGTGTCGGCGCGTGCGGTAATGATGTTGCCCGCGCCGGGTAGCCGCACGTAGACGACGTTGAGCCCCGGTCGCACCCGCACCCGGACATCGGGGCCCTCGGACAGTGACAGCGTCACCGAACCGTCGACATTGGCCAGGTAGTTGATCTCGGCGGTCCAGTCGGCCGGCAGCAGCGGGCCGTCCAATCCCATGCGCGCCGGCCGGTCGGGCTGCACCAGGTAGCCGCACCGGGGCACCGGCCCCGCCACGATAGTCCGAACCCAAGTCACCTGCGCGTCGGTCAACCGCCCCGCGCTGTCCAGCATCTTTAGCCGAGAGGTCGTCGAGGCGAACTCGGGGCGGTCGGAGAGCACCGCAAAGAGATGGCTGGCCAGGCTCTCCGGTCCGACCACCCGCTGCAACACCAGCGGGTCGACCTCCTGGTCGAGCAGTGGCGCATCCGAGCCGGCGCGGGCGGCGGCCAGACCGTGGCGGGCGTTCTGCAGATACGGCTGGGCGGGGTTGTCGCGCCATACGGTCAGGAACGTCGCGGTCGAGTACAGGCTGCTGGCCGCGAACGCCGCCGCCAGGCCGCTCACCGCGACGGTGCGCGCCGTCGAGGCGTCCAGCCACCGCGACGAACCGCGATTCGGCGCGCACAGGCCGACCGCACCCAGTAGCGCCAGCACCACAACCAGATCCGGCAGGTAGCGCAGCGTCTGGGCTAACTCCAGCACGGTGAACGCCGATGAACGCATCAGATAGATCGGGACCTGGCAGGCCACCGCGTACCCGGCCGCGACCAGCCACACCGGCACCAGGTGCTGTTTGCGCAGCAGTGAGATCGTCAACAGGCCCGCCAGCACCAGCCAGCCGAGCGTCATCACCACCGAACCCGGGACAGCCCACGGCGAGGACGGCGCCCAGCGCGCCCAGCCCCAGGGCCCACCGGCCAGGCCGGGAACGATTCCCCGGGCGATCGACCGCCACAGCAGATCGCGCGTCATCACCAGGTCGAAACTCCACCGGCGCTGATTCACCACCACCAGGTACAGGCCGATCCAGCCGACGGTCAACCCCAGCGTCGCCGTCCACAGTCGGATACCGGACCGCCATACCGTCGCCGCCGATCCGCCTGCCCCCGAGCCGCCCTGCACGTACCCCAGCAGCGCCACCACCGCGAACGCCACGAACGGGATGACCGCGGCTTTTTCGAAGAACAGCAGGCCGCCCGCGTAGGCGAGCGTTCCAGTGACCGCGTAGCGCCGATTGCCGGTGCGCACCAGCAGAATCGCGTCGGCGCACACCCAGGACAGCGCCGCCAGCATCGGTAGCGCGTTGAGCGCCGCCGACCACCATGCGAACGCCGGCAACCCCAGCGGACAGAACAGCGCGAAGGTCAGCGGAACCAGCAGCACCGGCCGCCAGCCCAGGATCGTGTGCAGCGCCCGCAACAGCGCCAGCGACGCCAGCAGTTGCAGCACCACCAGACTCGCCGCGGGCCCCGCCCAGACCAGCGGCCAGGCCCGGGTGATCACGCCCGCCACCAGAAATGCACCCGGCATCACATGGCCGTCGTGGTCGTCGAACAGATACGCCGGCGACAGCAGATCGTGCGTGCCGGCCCGGCCGACCAGGATCAGGTCATCCCAGTAGAAATAGCCCCGGAACGCCAGCACCGCGCGGACCACGAGTTGCGCGACGATCAGGGTCACAGCGGCCACGACGACCCAAGAGCGAGCGGTTCGCAAGGTCATGGGTCTTTCTTACCGGTCGGTATGGTGGGCGCGTGCATGCACTGGTTACCGGCGCGGCCGGGTTCATCGGGTCGACCCTGGTCGACCGCCTACGGTCCGACGGTCATCGGGTGGTTGGCCTGGACAACTTCGCCACAGGTCGGGCCACCAACCTCGAGCACAGAAGCGACGATCTGGATTTCACGTTCGTGCAGGCCGACATCGTAACCGGGGATCTGGCCGCGATCCTGGCCGAGCATTCCCCCGAGGTGGTGTTCCACCTGGCCGCGCAGATCGATGTGCGCCACTCGGTGGCCGACCCGCAATTCGACGCGTCGGTCAACGTCATCGGGACGGTCCGACTCGCCGAAGCGGCCCGACGGGCACAGGTCCGCAAGATCGTGCACACCTCCTCGGGGGGATCCATCTACGGCACCCCGGCGAGTTATCCGACCAACGAGGACACCCCGACTGATCCAGCTTCGCCGTACGCCGCCGGCAAGGTGGCCGGTGAGATCTACCTCAACACGTTCCGGCACCTCTACGGGCTGGAGTGCTCCCACATCGCACCGGCCAACGTCTACGGCCCGCGACAGGACCCGCACGGCGAAGCCGGTGTGGTGGCGATCTTCGCCCAGGCGCTGCTGTCGGGAAGGTCGACCAAGGTGTTCGGCGACGGGTCCAACACCCGCGACTACGTGTTCGTCGACGACGTGGTCGACGCGTTCGTGCGGGCCGCCGGACACGACGGCGACGGCCGGCGGTTCAACGTCGGCACCGGCGTCGAGACGTCGGACCGAGTGCTGCACACGGCGGTGGCAGCCGCCGTCGGCGTGCCCGATGACCCGGAGTTCCACCCGCCCCGACTGGGCGACCTGAAACGCTCCTGCCTGGACATCGGCCTGGCCGACCAAATTCTGGGTTGGCGGCCCCGCGTCGGGCTCGATGAGGGAGTGCGCCGCACCGTGGCGTACTTCCGGCAGGAACGCACTGCCTAGGGTTTCCTCCATCGTGACGTGGCCTCAGATCGGCGCGGCTTACCGCAGGGGCGGAACCGCGGTCGAATACAGCCAGGCCTGCCAGAGCGGCTGCAGCGATACCGACGCGTAGTTGGCGGCCAGCTCGGTGAAGTCGGCGGTCTCGGCATTGCCGTGTCGGTAGCGGGTGGTCCAGTCCCGGAGCAACGCAAAGAAGCGTTCGTCGCCGAGTTGGCCGCGCAGCACGTGCAGGGTCAGTGCGCCCCGCTTGTAGACGCGATCGTCGAACATGTCGGTCGGCCCGGGGTCGGCCAGCAGCAGATCCTGTGGCGACTGAGCCAGCCGTTGGTGGTAGCGGCGGGCCAACTCGTCGGCAGTCGGGCCGCTCGAGTGCTGCGACCACAGCCACTCGGCGTAGCAGGCAAAGCCCTCGTGCAGCCAGATGTCCCGCCAGCGCCGGGCGGTCACGCTGTTGCCGAACCACTGGTGTGCCAACTCGTGGGCGATGAGGCGCTCCGAGGAGCCTTCCCCGGTGCAATGGTTGGCGCCGAAGATCGAGATTCCCTGTGCCTCCAACGGAATCTCCAGGTCGTCGTCGGTCACCACGACGGTGTAGCCGCCGGCCAGCGGGTACGGCCCGAACAGTTGCACGAAGAGTCGCATCATCTCCGGCTGTCGGGCGAAGTCGCGGTCGAACTGCCGGCGCAGTCGCGCCGGCAGGACGGCGTGCATCGGCACCGTCGCCCCGGTCATCTGGTGGGTGGTGTATCTGCCGATCTGGACGGTCATCAGGTACGTCGACGTCGGTTCGGCCTGCTCGTAGCTCCACGCCGTGCACCCGGCACTGGCCCGCCGCGACACCAATTCGCCGTTGGCGATCGCGTGGTAGTGGTTGTCGGTGCTGATCTGGATGCGGTAACTGGCCTTGGCGTCGGGCTGGTCATCACATGGAAACCACGACGGCGCGCCGTTGGGCTGCCCGGCGACCAACACACCATCGGAGAGCTCCTCGAAACCTACGTCGCCCCACCTGCTGTGGGTCGGCCGCGGGTATCCGGTATAGCGGATCATGACCAACAGTGCAGCGCCGGTGGGCAACTCAGCCGCCAGCGTGATGCGGAGCTTGTTGCCCGCCGCCGAGTAACGCGCGGGGCGCCCTCCGTTGACCGACACCTTGGTCACCGTCAGCACATCGGAGAGGTCCAGGGTGAAGGTGCGCAGTGCGGCCAGCGTGACCGCGGTGATCGTGGCCGTCGCGGCCAGCCTGTTTGTCGAGACCTTGTAGTCCAGGTCGAGTTCGTAGCGGGATACCCGGTAACCGGCATTGCCGCTCGCCGGGAGGTAGGGGTCCCCAACCGGTGCGGCGGCCTTGGCGGCTTTGACGGGCTTACTCACGCTGCAGGTCCCGCGGTCGCCTCCGTTGAAGCACGGCGCTTCTTGCGTGAGACCGTCCACGGCGCAATCGGATTGCCCTGCCACCGGGTCGCCGCCGGCACCTCATCGCCACGCATCACCAGTGACGCCGGTCCGACGGTGGCGCCGGCACCGAGTCGGGCAGCGGGCAGCGCAACGCTGTGCGGGCCCAAGGTGGCGCCGGCTTCCACGACGACCCGGTCCATCCGCATGATTCGGTCGTGGAACAGATGGGTCTGCACCACGCATCCCCGATTCACCGTGGCGCCGTGCCCCAGGCTGACCAAATCGGCCTCCGGCAACCAGTAGGTCTCACACCACACGCCCCGGCCGATGTCGGCACCGAGTGCGCGCAGCCACAGATTCATGACCGGTGTGCCGGTGGCCGCGCGGGCGAACCACGGGGCGGCGACGGTCTCAACGAAGGCGTCGGAGACCTCGTTGCGCCAGACGAACGACGACCAGAGCGGCTGCTCGCCCGCCTGAATCCGGCCCACCGTCAGCCATTTCGCCGCGACGGCGGCACCACCGGCCACCGCGCCGGCGGCCAGTAGCGGCACACCGGCGCTCAGCGCCGCCCAGCGGTACCCGAATCCCGTTGCGGCCCATTGCATAGCGACGAGCACCGCGACCCCGATGGCAAAGGTGATCATCACCGGGATCAGCCGACAGGTCTCGACGGCGGCGCGCATCAGCTTCAACCGCACCGGTGGGTCGAAGGTGAGACTGACGTCGACCTGGCTGGGCCGCCGGCGCAGGCGCATTGGTGGACTGCCCAGCCACGAGGAACCGGCCTTGCCTTTGTGCGGGGCCGCCGACAACACCGCAATCAACCCGTCGTCGGGCACCCGCCGTCCGGGCTGGGTGATTCCGGAGTTACCCAGGAAGGCCCGCGTGCCGACGGTCGCCGGGCCGACGTGGATCCAGCCACCGCCCAGTTCGTAGCAGGCGACCATGGTGTCATCGGCCAGGAAGGCCCCGTCGGCCACCACGGTGAACTTCGGTATCAGCAGCACGGTGGAAATCTCTGTGCCACGGCCGATCTCGGCTCCCAGCAGGCGCAGCCAGGATGGGGTGAGCAAGCTGGCGTACAGCGGGAACAGGTAGTTGCGGGCGGAGTCCATCAGCCGTTCGGTGGCCCATAGCTGCCAGCCCACTCGGCTGCGCACCGGGTGGTAGCCTGCCCGCAGCCCGACCGAGAGCACGCGCACGCCGATCACGGTCAGCGCGGCGTAGCTGCCCAGCGCGGCCAGTGCAGCGACCGGCGTCCACACCGCCGCCGGTCCGATCGCCGCCGACAGCGTCGCGGCATCGCGGACCGCCCAGCCCAGCACCGCCAGGCCGGTACCGAGCGCGATTAACGGCAGCCCGCCCAGCAGTACCGACGTCACCCCGTACATCGCCACCCACGCCGGGCGGCGCGCCGGCCGCGGCTGCGGCCACCGATGGCGGACCTTGCCCGTCTTCACCGCCGGGGACCCGGCCCAGGACTGGCCGTTCTTGATTTTGCCGATCACCCCGGATCCCGGTGCGACGTCGGCGTTCTTGCCGATAGAAGTACCGGGCAGCAGCGTGGTCCGGGTGCCGATGGTGGTGTCGTTGCCGATAGTGATGGGTCCGACGTGGAAGATGTCGCCGTCAATCCAGTGGCCGCACAGGTCGACCTCCGGTTCGATCGAGCAGCGGTGCCCCAGCGTGAGCATCCCGGTCACCGGCGGGGCGGAGTGCAGGTCCACACCCTTGCCGACCTTGTTGCCCAGCGCCCGCGCGTAGTAGACCAGCCAGGGTGCCCCGGCCATGTTCTCGGCGCCGCTGGCGGTGGCCAGCCGCTCAGCGGTCCATACCCGCAGTTGCTCGGGGCCGCCGCGCCGGTAGCTGCCCGGCTCCAGACCGCCCAGCAGCAGCCGTGCCCCGAGCGCCGCGATACCCATCCGCCCCAGCGGCGTGATGAACAGCAGGAACCCGACGATCACCCACCACCAGTTCAGCGTGGCCAGCCACGGCACCGGATGCAGCGCGGCGGCGGTGTTGTTGATCACCGCCAGCCAGGTCACCCAACCCAGCCCGGTCAGCGTGGCCAGCGGCAACGCCAGCAGCACCTGCGCGGCCTGGGTCTGCCACGGGGTGGGCTCCACGACGCGGGGCGCCACGTCGACAGCGGGATCTGAGTCATCGAGGAATCTGGCCAGTGAACCCAGCCGCGGGTGGTCGTAAAGCTGCGCGACCGTCAGCTCCGGGTAGCGCTGCCGCAGTGCGGCCACCAACTGAGCCGCCTGCAACGATCCACCGCCCAGGGCGAAGAAGTCGGCCTTCGGGTCGGCGACGTCGCCGGCGGGGGCGGCCAGCACGTCACGCCACAGCCCGGCGAGCCAGGCCAGGTTGCCGGAAAGGTCGTCTGGGTCGTCAGAGTCGCCGGATGCCCCGGCCGCCAAGTCCGTCGGCCACGGTAGGGCGTCGCGGTCCACTTTGCCCGATGTGCGGGTGGGAAGCTCGCCGAGTCGCACCAGCCGCGGCACCAGCGCGCCGGGCAGCTTCGTGATCAGTGCGGCCCGGGCGGCGGCCAGGTCGAAAGCCGGATCGGTGCTGGCCAGATATCCGACGAGCAGTGGGGTGCCGCCGGCACTGTGGCGCACCGCGGCCGCGCCACCGCTGACCCCGGGCAGCGCGATCAGCGCGGCGTCCACCTCGCCCAACTCGATGCGCCGGCCGCCGACTTTGACCTGGTCGTCGGTACGGCCGCAGAAGATCAATCCGTCGGGCTCCAGCCGCACCAGATCTCCGCTGCGGTAGGCGCGGCGCCAGCCCAACGTTGGCAGCGGCGCGTACATCTCGGTGTCTTTGGCCGCATCGAGGTAGCGGCCCAGTCCGACGCCGCCGATCACCAACTCCCCGACCTCGCCGTAGCCCACCGGCACACCGTCGGCGTCGATGACGGCCAGATCCCAGCCCGGCAGCGGCAGCCCGATGCGTATCGGGTCGGCGCCGTCCAACTTGCTCGCGCACGCCACCACGGTGGCCTCGGTGGGGCCGTAGGTATTCCACACTTCGCGGCCGTCGACGGCGAGGCGCTCGGCGAGCTCCCGCGGGCAGGCTTCACCACCGAAGATCAACAGCCGCACCGACTCCAGCGCCTCGGCCGGCCACAGTGCCGCCAGGGTCGGCACCGTCGACACCACGGTCACGTCGCGGGCCACCAGCCATGGCCCCAGGTCCATACCGCTGCGCACCAGCGACCGCGGTGCGGGCACCAGACAGGCGCCGTGCCGCCATGCCAGCCACATCTCCTCGCACGAGGCATCGAAGGCCACCGACAGGCCGGCCAGCACCCGGTCGCCGGGACCAATCGGGTTGTCCTGCACAAACAGTTGTGCCTCGGCGTCGACGAACGCGGCCGCGTTGCGGTGGGTGACGGCGACTCCTTTAGGGGTGCCGGTGGATCCGGAGGTGAAGATGATCCAGGCGTCGTCGCGGCTCAGCGGCGCGGCGGCGCGCCAGCCCCGCGACGCACCGGGCCCGCGCACCAGTCCCTGCTCGGTGATCACCGCTGCCACCTCAGCCTCGGCGAATACCAACTCGGTGCGCTCCGCGGGGTCGTCGGCATCGACGGGCACATAGGCCGCACCGGTGGCCAGGACGGCCAGGATGGCCGTGTACAGCGCGCAAGTTCCGGACGGCATCTGAACGCCGATGCGGTCGCCGCGGCCGATACCGCGGACGGCCAGCCAGGCGACGGTTTCCTCGATATCCGCGGTCAACTCGGCATAGGTCAGCATCACGGTGCCGTCGTCGATCGCGGCAGCGTCGGGGTAGCGGGCCGCCGTCGAGTAAAGAATGCTGATCAGGGTGCGCGGCCGCGGAGCCGACGACGAGCGCAGGTACTGCGCGGGGACCTGCGGTATCGACACTCTGTAGAAACTACCGAGCCGCCGCCCGCCTGGCTGCGCAGCGCGCCGGGGCCTGGAGCATCGGAAGATCCGGGCCCGGTAACGGTCGATGGCCGCATCGGCCGGCTCGGGATGGCATACTCGGTCAGCGGAGGGGAGTATTCCTTCGCTGCGGTGTCGTCATCACGTCGGCCAGTCTTGGCCGACCGGTACCGCGGGCCGCATTCTGGCGGAAGAGACCTCCGGTGTTCTCAGTGACGCTGGAAGGTTTTTTCATGCAAATGTCTGAATATGTGTGGGCGTGGCCGCGTGCGATGGCGCAGGGTGTCGCGGCGACCGCCGCGCTGGTCGACGCGACCGTGCACGGGGCGGCCACCGCCGCGGGTGCTGCGCGGTCGGTAGCCGCCGCCGGTCTCGACATCGCCGCATTCCCGATCCGTGAAGGCGTCAAGGTGCTGTCCGGCGAGACCTCGGTCGCGACGCTGACGCGGCGCAGTTGCAGCGGTGACGGCCGCGCCTGGATCGAACTGCGCGGACTGGCCGGGCCGGACGGCGTCGAATGCGGCCGCGCGGTGGCCGAGGCGCTGACCGCACAACCCGGGGTCACGTCGGTTCGTCTGAACCACACGCTGGCCCGGGTAATCGTAGAAACCGACCTAGAAACCGGCGGTGTGCAGACGTCGCTGGCTGATCTGTGCCGGCTGATCGACGACGCCGAACGGCGCTACCGCGAACTCAACGGCGCGCACTCGGCGGACGGCACCGCCCACGCGGTCAGCCTGCCGGGCGACGGCCTGCTGCTGGCCGCCAGGGGGGCGATGGTCGGTATCACCGTCGCCGGGGTGGCCGCCGCGGTCGTGGGCCGGACGCTGCGCCTGCCGGCGGCGCCGGTCGCCGTCGAAGCGGTTGCGACGCTCGCGAACTACCAGCCGGCGGTGCGCCGCGTGCTGGAGAACCAGATCGGTGTCGGGGCGGCCGGCAGCGTCTTGTCGCTGTTCGCGATCGGCGCGCACGTCGCGACCCTGTCGCCGGTCTCACTCTCGCTGGACCTGGCGATTGAGGCCCTCAAGGCCACCGAGAGTCGGTCCGCGGCGCAAGCGTGGAGTCGCTACGAACCGGAACTGGCCCGCTACGGCGACCAGGGAGCCGACCCGACGGAGGGCAACCGGGTGTCGCGCCCGGTGCCGGCGCCGGCGGGGCCGGTCGAGCGGCACGGCAAGCGGGTGGCCTACGTGCAGGCGATCGGTGTCGGGGTGGTCGGTCTCATCACCCGCAATATCGCGATGGCGTCGACGGCAGCGGTGGTGACCGCCCCCAAAGCGATGCGCGTCACCAGGGAGTCGTTCGCCGCCGCACTCGGACACGGGTTGGCCGAGCGGCACGCGGTGCTGCCGTTGCGGCCGGAGGTGCTACGCCGCCTCGACAAGGTCGACGCGCTCCTGATCGATCCGCGCGTGCTCTGCGGTGCGCAGCTTCGGGTGGTGACCGTCCGCGGCGCCGAGGACCGTCAGCTCGCCACCGCTTGGGTGAAGGCGCAGAAGCTACTCACCAAGCGCGCCCTGACTCCGGGCTGGCACCGGGTCACCGGACTGCCGGCCCGGGCCGCCGGTTCGAAGGTCCCGGTGGAAGCGCTGATCGCCCCGGCGCACCATCCGTTGGCGTCGGCGGTGCTGGTCGAGGCACGCGCGGCCGGGGTGCACCTGGTCTCGGTCGATGTTGACGTCTTGGGCGAGTTCCGCACCGCCTTCGACGATCTCCGGTCGGTCGGTGACGACGCACCCGACGGTGTAGTCAGTGACGTGCTGGCCGCCGCCGTGGCCGACCTGCAGCGCGACGGCCGCACGGTCGCGGTGCTGTCGTCGACCGCCGGGCGGGCGCTCGCCGGTGCGGACGTGGCGCTGGGAGTCATGCCGGCCGGCGACGGCACACCCCCGCCCTGGGACGCGGATCTGTTGCTGGCCGACCTGGCCGGTGCGTGGCAGGTGCTGCGCGCGCTACCGGCCGCCCGGGAGGCGAGCCAGAGCGGTATCACCCTGTCGGCCAGCGCATCGGCCCTCGGTGCGGTGTTGATGGTGCCCGGTGCGCGAGCGCGGCGTGGCCGCGGACCGGGTCCGGTGATCTTGGGGGCCGGCGCCGGGCTGGTGTCGGGGTACCTGCTGGCTCGTCGCGTGGTCCACGCACAGGCGCCCAGGCCGGCGGTCGTCCACGAGTGGCACGCCATGTCGGTGGAGCAGGTCCGCGAATTGTTGCCGGCGCCGGATCCCGCTACGCAGTCGTCGGCGGCGAACGGCGACGGCGCGGCCGGCAATCCGGCCTGGCAGTTCGTCAAGGCCGTCCGCGCGGAATTGTCGGACCCGCTGACCCCGATCATGGCGGTGGGCTCGGCGGCCACCGCGATCCTGGGTTCGCCGATCGACGCGGTGATGGTCGGTACCGTGCTGGTCGGCAATGCCATGCTGGCCGCCGGCCAGCAACTGCGGGCCGAGAACAAACTGACCCGCCTGCTGGCCCAGCAGACGCCGCCGGCACGCAAATTCGAAACCGGTCCGGACGGGACACCGGTGTACACCGAACTGGTCGCCGATCTGCTGCAGCCCGGTGACGTGATTGAGGTGCGCAGCAACGAGGTGGTTCCCGCCGACGCCCGGGTCATCGAGGCGACCGACTTGGAGGTCGACGAGTCGTCGCTGACGGGCGAGTCGCTGTCGGTGGACAAGCAGACCGCACCGATTCCGGGTGTCGAGTTGGCCGAACGGCGCTGCATGGTTTATGCCGGCACCACGGTGGTGGCGGGTACCGCTCTCGCACTGGTCACCGCGGTGGGCGCCGAAACCCAGACCCGCCGGGCTGTCGAAGTGGCCGCCGGTGAGATGCCGGTCGTCGGCCTGCAGCACCAGCTCAGCCGAATCATGTACCGCGCCATGCCGCTCAGTGGCGGCGGCGGTGTGCTGGTCGGTGCGCTCGGACTGCTGCGGGGCGGCGGGCTGCGCCAGGCGCTGGGCGATGCGATCGGGATCGCGGTGGCGGCGGTCCCGGAGGGGATGCCGCTGATGGCGACGCTGGCGCAGTATGCGTCGGCGCAGCGATTGAGCAAAACTGGTGCGCTGGTGCGGGTTCCGCGTGCGGTGGAAGCGCTGGGCCGGGTGGAGGTGATCTGTTTTGACAAGACCGGGACGCTCAGCGAGAACCGCCTGCGGGTCACCCGGGTGCATCCGGTGGCCGGGTACTCCGAGGCCGACGTGCTGCGCAGCGCCGCCGAGGCGGCACCGCGACCCACCGGGGACGCGCATGCGCATGCCACCGACCAGGCCATCGTCGAAGGGGCCGCTGCAGCCGACTGTGCTCCTGGGGCAACCGAACCCGACGTGTTCGTGCCATTTCGGTCCGGGCGGGCGTTCTCGGTGGCCGTCACGGGAACCGAACTGGTGATCAAGGGTTCGCCCGAGGTAGTGCTGGCCGCCTGCACCGACGCAGGCACCGACGCCGCCACCGCGACGGAGCGCACGGTGGAGGAACTGGCGGGACGCGGACTGCGGGTGATCGCGGTCGCCCGACGCCGGCTGACCGCGCAGCAGGCGCGCACCCTTGCCGCCAACCCGGACCGTCTCAGCGCACTGTGCGGTGCCGGGCTGTCGCTGACCGGATTGCTCGGCCTCTCCGACACCCCGCGTGCCGGGGCGGCAAAGTTGCTGGCCGACCTGGCCGAGCGGGCTATCGGCATCCGGCTGATCACCGGCGATCATCCGATCACCGCGACCGCGATCGCTGCCGAGCTCGGCATGTCGGTCAATGACGATCAGGTGATCACCGGGTCGGAGTGGAATGCGCTGTCGCGCAAGGAACAAGAACGCGTCGTCGCCGAGCGGGTGATCTTCGCCCGCATGTCACCCGAGAACAAGGTGCAGATCGTGCAGACTCTGGAGCGCACCGGGCGGGTGTGCGCGATGGTCGGCGACGGCGCCAACGACGCCGCCGCGATCCGCGCCGCCAGCGTCGGTCTCGGGGTGGTCGCCCGCGGCAGCGACTCGGCCCACACCACCGCCGATGTGGTACTGACCGACGGGCACATCGGAGCACTGGTGGACGCCGTCGACGAGGGCCGCCGGCTGTGGCGCGGGGTGCGGGCGGCGGTGGCCGGCCTGCTCGGCGGCAACGCCGGCGAGGTGATCTTCGCCGTCATCGGCACCGCGATCACCGGGATGTCCCCGTTGAACACCCGTCAGTTGCTGCTGATGAACACCCTGACCGACGCGCTGCCGGCCACCGCGGTGGCGGTGAGCACCCCGGCGGGCCCGGTGAGCCGGGTCGGGCACGGCATCGACGAAGTCGCGCTGCGTCGTGCGGTGGTGTTCCGCGGCTGCGTGACCGCCGCCGCCGCCGCCGCGGCGTGGGCGATGGCCTCGGTCACCGGGCGGCCCCAGCGTGCCGCGACGGTGGCGTTGATCGCGCTGGTCAGTGTCGAGTTGGGCCAGTCCCTGGTGGACTCGCACGCACCGCTGGTGGTGATCACCGCGGCCGGGTCGTTCGTCTTGTTCGCGGGGCTGATCAGCGTGCCGGGGGTCAGCCAACTGCTCGGCTGTACCCCCGTCGGCCCGATCGGCTGGATGCAGGCGCTGAGCACGGCCGCTGCGGCGACGGCCGCGGTAGCCGTCGCGAATCAGTGGTCGGATCGGCGAGCGGCGGAGCAACCGGAAGGGAGTGCCGGACCTCCAGCACCCCGGCCCGCCACAGCAGCGCGTACAGCTGCTCGCACGGCGCCGTTAACAGGCGCCCCAACGCTTCGGCTAGTGGATCGGCGAGAACCTCGGTCGCCTGCATACGCCCACAGTGACAGCTGAATCCGGCGCACCGGCAAACCCGCCGTTACCGCACGGCTAATAACTGCCGAACTATCGCGGCTCGGGTGGTTTGGCGTGGGCCAGTGCTACCACCCGGGCGAGCCGCGCGTACCGCAGCTCCAGGTCCCGGAACCGCATGTAGGTGCTGAGCGTGGTGAACGCGAACACGATGATCAGGATGTAGAGCATCAGGTCGGTTCCGCGGCGGACGCCGACCCAGTTCGCCACCACCGTGGTGTCGTCCGGGCGCAGCACGGCGTAGATGCCGGTCACCACGAACATCAGGTAGCCGACCTTCACCCAGGCCCGGGACTGGGCGGAGCGCCGGGACAGCAGCAGGTAGATCAGCAGCGCCACCACTGCGCCGATCAGCAGTACCTTGATCCAGTTCATCGGGACATCCTTTTGCGTAGCAACCCGTCGAACATGATGTTGACCCCGTTGAGCAGCGGTTGACCCTTGGCTTTGGAATAGTCGGTGTAGAGCACCTCGATCGGCTCTTCGCCTACCCGCCAACGGTTTTCGCCAATCAACGCGATGAACTCGCCGGCGTGGCTCATGCCGTTCATAGTGATGTCGAGACCGTAGGCGACCTTGCGGTTGAACACCCGCAGCCCGTTGTGCGCGTCGGACAATCCCAGCCGGCGGATTCGCGGGCTCAGTCGCACCGCGGTGCGCAACACGATCCGCTTGAGTACCGGTATCTGGGCCTTCGCGTGGGTTGTCGCCGGGGTTGCGCCGAACCGGGTGCCGATGATGATGTCGAGATCCTCGGTGGCCAACCGCTCGACCATCCGCGCCGCGTCGGCGACCCGGTGCTGACCGTCGGCGTCGAACGTGGCGAAGATCCGCGCATCCGGTTGGTTGCGGGCGAACTCGACACCGGTCTGGATGGCCGCACCCTGCCCGAGGTTCACCGGATGGCGCACGACGTGGGCACCGGCGCGGCGGGCGGTCGCGGCGGTGTCGTCGGTGCTGCCGTCGTCCACGCAGACGACGTTGTCGAAAACCGACCGGACGTCGGCGATCACGGTGCCGATGACGGACGATTCCTCGAAAGCCGGGACGATGATCCAGACGTCGGGGTGGCGGGGCGCAGGGTTGGTTTCAGGGGAGGCTTCGATGCCTAAAAAATACACGTCACCGTGTCGACGGCGGTGGAACCGTGCCGGTGGCGGCGTCGGCGCGCAACGCGGTCAGGTGCACCGCAATGCCCACCAGCGGCCCGCACAGCAGGGCGACCACGGTCCGGGTGCCCAGGTCCAGGGGCAGCAACAGCAGCAGTGCCGACGCCACCGTGGCACCGACCCAGCCCAGCGCGTAGGCGCGGTGCAGCGCCGCTGCCACCGCTGCCGCGCCGGTCAGCGTCAGCAGCGCAATCGCCACGGCCGCCGTGGTCAGCCCGGCCAACAGGGCACCGCCGGCGCAGTAGTCCGGGCCGAACACGACGCGCAGCAGCCAGGGGCCGATCAACCCGGCGGCCACCGCCCCCAACCCACCCACCGCGATCACGATGACTGCCGGTGCGACCAGCGCCCGGAGTCGCTGGGTTCGCTGGTCGACGAAGTGCGCGATCAGATTGCCCTGCATCGCAGTCAGGGGAACCAGCAGCGGTGCCCGGGTCAAGGTGACCGCCAGGATGACCACACCGCCCTCGGCGCCCAGTTCGCCGTAGGTGGACTGCAGGAGCACCGGAAAACCCATCACCAGAATCGCGCTGGCACCGGCTGCGGTGATCGAGTGCGCCGCCCCGCGCAGGAAGGCGACTGTGCCGACCGGGGTCAGCATCCGCGCCCCGGCCCGGGTTGCCGGTGAACCGGCCAGCATGATCAGCCAGGCCACCGCACCGGCGACGGTGGCCCACAGGAACCCGACCAGGCCCCAGCCCACCGCGAAGGCGGCGACGGCGACCGCGACCCGGATGACGGCGTCGGTCACCATCAGCGCCCCGTACTGGGTCCACCGGTTGGCCCCGGCCAGCATGCCCAGCAGGGTGGCGTGCACGGCGAAGCTCGCCAGTCCGACGCTGAGCAGTCCCACCGAAAGCCAGCGGGCCTCGACGAACACCTGCGCGCTCCACAGCGGCGAACTGCCGGCGACCAGCGCGGCAGCCACCACGCCGGCCAGCCCTGCCACCCACAGCGGCCGGGTGTGCCTGCCGGGTGGCGCGCCGACGCCGGGCCGGGTGTGCTGGGCGAACCGAACCTCGCGGGTGGTTTCCTGCAGCAGACCGTTGGCGGCACCGGTGACCAGGCCGAACGCTCCCCAGAACACGCCGAATATCGAGAATCCGGCCGGGTTCAGGTCACGGGCCGCCAGGTACAGCACGGCGTAACCGCAGATCGCGGTCACTACCGTCGCCGCCCCCACCCGGGCCACGCTGCCGCGTCCGACAGGACCGGTGGGTGCTGCTGTACCACCGATATCGGTCACCACGGCGAAAATACTAGGTGGCCGGCCGCACCGCGTCGGCCATCGCCGATATCGGCGTCCCGGTCTGACACACTGGTCGGCTGAGGGGACAGCCCCCACGCTGCGGCGTCGTCAGCACGTCGACCGTCGTCCGGACGACCGGAGGTCCCCCGTTGAATCCGTCGCTGGCGGAATGGGTCGTGACAACGGCCGTGCTGGCCGTCGTGCTCGGATCCGACCTGTTCGTCGTCGCCCGTCGGGCACACGAGCCGACGATCGTCGAGTGCGTGACCCGGTTGTCGTTTTATCTCAGCCTCGCGGTGGGGTTCGGAATCTGGGTGTGGCTGCATCACGGTGCCAAATACGGGATGCAGTTCTTCGCCGGTTGGCTCACCGAGTACAGCTTGTCGGTGGACAACCTGTTCGTGTTCGTCATCATCATGAACAGCTTCAAGGTGCCCCGGCGCTACCGGCAGGAGACGCTGTTCGTCGGGATCATCATGGCGCTGCTGTTCCGGGGCGTGTTCATCGCGCTGGGTGGCGTCGCCGTTCAGCGGCTGGCTTGGACGTTCTTCCTGTTCGGTGCGTTCATGGCCTACACCGCGGTGAAACTGGTCCGCGGCGGGGCGCCCGGCAGCCAGAGCGACGGCAACAACGCCGTGGTGCGTTTCGCCCGCGCCCACTTCAACACCACCGAGACTTGGACCGGCCTGCGATTCTTCGTACGCGACGGGTCCGGTTGGGTGATCACCCCGATATTCTTGGTCGCGCTGGCTCTGGGCACCACCGACCTGGTGTTCGCGATGGACTCCATCCCAGCCATCTACGGACTGACCCGCGAGCCCTACCTGGTATTCGCCGCGACGATCTTCGCGCTGATGGGGCTGCGTCAGCTGTTCTTCATCCTCGGCGCACTACTGGGCCGATTGGCCTACCTGTCGTATGGACTGGCGGTGATCCTTGCGTTCATCGGCGTGCGAATGGTGCTGCACGCGCTGCACAGCAATGACCTGCCGTTCATCAACGGCGGCCGCAACGTCGGAGTCCCGGAGATCCCCACCCCGGCCAGCCTGGCGTTCATCGTGGTGGTGCTGGCGATGACCACCGCTGCGAGCCTCTACCGGACCCGCGGCGAAAGATCTGACGAGCAGGTCGTCGATTAGATGTCGCCGACGAGGTAGCGCTGCAGTGTCGGGCCTACCGCATCGACGAGTTTGTCGACGTCCATGGAATGGATCGGCTCGACCCGCACCCCGTAGCGCATGACGCCCAGGCCGACCAGTTGCGAGGAACACAGCGAAGCGCGCAGCAGCACCTGATCGACGCCCAGTGCGCGCAGCACCGGGTCGAACACCGGGCCGATGAACTGGCCTTGCACCACCTCGACGGTTTTGGCCAGGCCGGTACCGGCGACAGCGCCGGCGGCGAACGGACCGCCACCGGCGAGATCCCAGGCGCTGATCAGCGTGTACAGCGTCCGGCGGCCGACCTGGTTCACGCTGCCGGTGATGATCCGGTCGATGAACTCCGGGGTACCGAACGGCAACCGGAGCATCTTGGCCACCGGGTCCAGGAATCCCCGCGATGGTTCCTCGCGTTGGGCCATCGGTGAGGTCAGTGCCCGGTGGCTTTGAACCGCTCGATCGAGCGCTCGATCTCGGCCTCGGCTTCGGCGCGGCCCACCCAGTCGGCGGCCTTCACGAACTTGCCCGGCTCCAGGTCCTTGTAGTGCACGAAGAAATGCTTGATCACATCCAGTTCGTGAGACGCCACGTCGCCGATGTCGGCGATGTGATCCCAGCGGTGGTCCCCGGCCGGTACGCACAGCACCTTGTCGTCGCCGCCTTTCTCGTCGGTCATCCGGAACATCCCGACCGGGCGGGCCGCCACCAGCACGCCGGGGAACACCGACTCCGGCAGCAGCAGCATCACGTCCAGCGGGTCGCCGTCCTCGCCGAGGGTGTCGTCGATGAAGCCGTAGTCGGCGGGATAGCCCATCGACGTGTACAGGTAGCGGTCCAGTCGGAGCCGCCCGGTGGCGTGGTCGATCTCGTACTTGTTGCGCTGGCCCTTGGGAATCTCGATGGTCACGTCGAATTGCACCGGGTCGGCTCCTTGGGCTGGGCTGGACGAATTCTTGATGAGTGTATGGTGACGCGCTGCGCGCCGGAGGCCCACCCTAACGCAGTCCGGATCGCCGCCGCGCCATTCCGCGGCGCGCCGGGACGGCGGTCCGGCACAATTGGGCCCGACAGGCAGGAGAGACATGCACCCCACTCGGTGGCGACGTTCAACCCATCTGGGAATTGCGGCGTCGGTGCTGGTGCTGGTTGCCGCCGTGGTGGCCACGGCTGCGTTCCTGCTCCCGGCGGATGCCCGCACCGACGGTGCCCGAAGAACCCTGCCGGCGCCGTCGGTGGCGACGGTGCGCCCGGAGGTGGTTCCGGTCGCCGACATCGCGCCGACGCCCACCGTCAGTGGGCTGGCCGCGGTGCTGTCGGCTCCGTCGGCCGACACCAACCTGGGCCGGCTGGGCGGCCGGATCACCGACGCGATCACCGGTAAAACCCTGTGGGCGGAGCAGGATGACGTGCCGATGCAGCCGGCGTCGACCAACAAGGTGCTGACCGCGGCCGCGGCGCTGCTGGCGCTCGACCGCGATGCCCGGGTCAGCACCCGGGTGGCGGCCGGCGATGCGCCCGGGGTCGTGGTGCTGGTCGGCGACGGCGACCCGACGCTGTCGTCGGCCCCGGCCGATGCGGACACCTGGTATCGGAACGCCGCACGGATCAGGGACCTCGCCGATCAGGTCCGCCGCAGCGGGGTGACGGCGACGGAGGTCCAGGTGGACACCTCGGCGTTCGGCGGCCCGACCATGGCTGCGGGCTGGGACCCGCTGGACATCGGCGGCGGCGACATCGCCCCGATCGAATCGGTGATGGTCGATGCCGGCCGGATCCAGCCGACGACGGTGGAGTCCCGGCGGTCGCTGACGCCGGCGCTGGACGCTGGGCGCGCCCTGGCGGCCGCGCTGGGGATCGACCCCGGCCGGGTGGCAATCGCCACCGGTCCGGCGACCGGACGTGAGCTGGGCTCGGTGCAGTCGGCGCCGCTGATCATTCGACTGGGCGAGATGATGAACGCCTCGGACAACGTGATGGCCGAGTGCATCGGCCGGGAGGTGGCGGCCGCCATGGGGCGGCCGCGCTCGTTCGCGGGTGCGGTCGACGCGGTCATCGACCGGTTGGCCACCGCGGACATCGAGGTGGGCGGCGCTGCGCTGCAGGACTCCAGCGGCCTGTCCATCGACGACCGACTGGCGGCCCGGACCCTCGACGCGGTGGTGCAGGCCGCGGCCGGACCCGGACGACCGGAGCTGCGCCCGCTGCTGGACATGCTGCCGGTCGCCGGGGGCAGCGGCACGCTCTCCGAGCGTTTCCTCAACCCGGCCGCCGGCCAGGGCGGCCCGGCTGGCTGGCTGCGGGCCAAAACCGGTTCGCTGACCCGAACCAACGCGTTGGCCGGCATCGTCACCGACCGGGACTTTCGGGTGTTGACGTTCGCGTTCATCTCCAACGATGCGGGTCCCACCGGCCGCACAGCGATCGATGCCGTGGCCGCGACCCTGCGCTCGTGCGGGTGCCGTTGATGTCCGCCAGCGAGGGCACCGACGCCGCGGGCTCGCCCGGCCCGGACATCGGGAATTCGGTGGACTGGCGGTTTGCCGCCACCGTCGGCGGTTGGCTGGCCAGATCGGCACCGCCCACCACCGAGTACACCCGCCGCCAGGTCATCGAGGAGCTGAGCGGTTCCGCCCGCGCCGCCGAACCGCTGGTGCGTGCGGTCACCGGGCTGGGTGCCGACGGCGCGGTGGCCGAAGCCCGGATCGTCGATCGGCCGCAGTGGATCAGCGCGGCGGCCGAGTCGATGCGGGTGATGACCGGCGGGACCGGCCAGCCCAGCAGTGTTGTCACCGGCCGGGTGGCCGGGGCGCAGACGGGTGCGCTGCTGGCGTTCGTGTCGTCGGGCATTCTCGGCCAGTACGACCCGTTCTGTGCCGACAGCGCCGATGGCGGTGGCCTACTGCTGCTGGTGTACCCCAACGTGATCGCCGTCGAACGCCAACTGCGGGTGGTGCCGGCCGATTTCCGGCTGTGGGTGTGCCTGCACGAGGTGACCCACCGCGTGCAGTTCACCGTCAACCCCTGGTTGTCGGGTTACATGACTGAGGCGTTGGCGGTGCTGACCACCGAAAGCGGCCCCGAGGCCATGGCGGTGGTGGGGGGGCTCGCCGACTACGTCCGGAGCCGCCGCGACGGTGGCGATGCCGCTCACCCGCCGGGGATTCTCGGGCTGGTGCGCGCCGTGCAATCGCAGGCACAGCGCACTGCACTGGATCAGTTGCTGACGCTCGGCACGCTGCTGGAGGGCCACGCCGACCATGTGATGGATGCGGTGGGACCGACGGCGGTGCCGTCGGTGGAGACCATCCGGCGCCGCTTCGATGAACGCCGCCATCGTCGCCAGTCGCCGCTGCAGCGACTGCTGCGGGCGCTGTTGGGTATCGACGCCAAGCTCAGCCAGTACACCCGCGGCAAGGCATTCGTCGATGACGTGGTGGGCCGGGTCGGGATGGACCGGTTCAACGCGGTCTGGACGAATCCGCAGACCCTGCCGCTGCCCGCCGAGATCGAAGAGCCGCAGCGGTGGATCGACAGGGTGCTGTAGCGCGGCTGCGCGGGGCGGTCGCCGCCTTCGCCGAGACGCACCTGCCCGCCGTCGAACGCTGGTCGGTTGCGCTCTCCGGTGGCCCGGACTCCTTGGCGCTGACCGCGGTGGCCGCCGGCCTGCTGCCCACCGTGGCACTGATCGTCGACCACGGTCTGCAACCCGATTCCGCACAGGTGGCGGCCACCGCACAGGCCCGGGCGGTCGACCTCGGATGCGTCGACGCACAGGTCATCCGGGTCGCTGTCGGCTCCGCCGGCGGCCCGGAGGCGGCGGCCCGCGCCGCCCGCTACGCCGCATTGGACGACGCCCGCGAGGGCAACCCGGTGCTGCTGGGCCACACCCTCGACGACCAGGCCGAGACGGTGCTGCTCGGGCTGGGTCGCGGTTCGGGTGCCCGCTCAATGGCCGGGATGCGCCCGTCCGACCCGCCGTGGTGCCGGCCGTTGCTGGGGGTGCGGCGTGCCGTGACCGGCGCCGCCTGCACAGAACTCGGGCTGACACCGTGGCAGGACCCGCACAACACCGACCGTCGTTTCACTCGTAGCCGCTTGCGCGCCGAAGTGCTGCCGCTGCTCGAGGACGTGCTGGGCGGCGGGGTTGCCGAGGCGCTCAGCCGCACTGCCACCTCGCTGCGGGAGAACACCGAGTTGATCGAGGCCCTGGCTGAGCAGGCGCTGCCGGCTGCGGCGGCAGGGGCCGGGCTCGACACCGCCACGCTGGTGGAATTGCCCGGCCCGGTGCGGCGGACGGTGATCCGGCGCTGGTTGCGCGCCGGCGGCGCCCTGGGGCTGACCGATCGGCAGATCCGCGGGGTAGACCGACTGGTCACCGGGTGGCGCGGGCAGGGCGGGGTTGCGGTCGGGTCGACGCTGCACGGCCAGCGCCTGGTCGCCGGCCGCCGTGACGGGTGGCTACAGCTGCGACCCGAACCGATCTGAGCACGCTCTCGGCTGCCGGCAGTTGGTTGTCGGGTCGGCGCATGGCACGCTGTGGTCGTGACGGTGACTTCGTCGGAGTTGTACGCGGGTGACATCGAATCGGTCCTGTTGACCGAGCAGCAGATTCGTACCCGCACCGCTGAACTCGGGGCGCAGATCGCCGCGGACTACGCCGACGGCCGCGAGTCCGACGAGACCGGGGATCTGCTGTTGATCACCGTGCTCAAGGGCGCGGTGCTCTTCGTCACGGACCTGGCCCGGGCGGTCCCGCTGCCCACCCAATTCGAGTTCATGGCGGTCAGTTCCTACGGTTCCTCGACGTCGTCGTCGGGGGTGGTGCGGATCCTCAAGGACCTCGACCGCGACATCAGCGGCCGCGACGTGCTGATCGTCGAGGACGTCGTCGACTCCGGGCTGACGCTGTCGTGGCTGCTACGCAACCTGGCCACCCGGCGGCCGCGATCACTGCGGGTGTGCACGCTGCTGCGCAAGCCGGACGCGGTGGGCGTCGGCGTGGACATCGCCTATGTGGGCTTCGACATCCCCAACGAGTTCGTGGTCGGGTACGGCCTGGACTACCTGGAGCGTTACCGTGACCTGCCCTACATCGGCACCCTGGACCCGCGCATCTACCAGGACTGAGCGCCGCTAGAAAGGCGGTGGGTCGTCGTCGGGGTAGTTGGTGGGCGTCAGTGAGGGTGCCTGGGTGGCATGTCGGGCTTCGCGGGCCTTCCGGTTCTGCCGGCGTTCGGCGGCGACGTAGCGAGCGTGGTATTCAGCGCGGCTGCGGCGACGTTGGGGCATCATCGCGGCGCGGTCGGTGCAGCGATCGGCCAGCGGTGCAGCGGGTTTTACCAGTTCACCCGTGGGCACACACAACTGGGGGAAACAGCAGCGCGCTGCCGGGAGTGGTGATGTAGGTCTGCCCCGTCGGCGAGGTCCAGATCAGGGTGCCGTTGGCCAACTGTTGGTCTTTCCAGCCCCAAAACGTCTTAAGCAGATGATCTTTTCGGCACGGACATTTCAGGTTCGATGACATAGTCCGACCCGCGGTGCCCAAGGTCATCCACGAGGTTGCCGGGGCGGCGGCGGAGCGCGGAGTCGGACGGGCGGAACTCGCCGCAATCAGCACCGAATTGACACCGGAAGTGCGGAACGCCCTCACCGTCGAAGCTTCGGTGTCCTCGTTACGCCCGCAGCGGTACCGCGCCTATTCGGACAGGTCACCAAGCAGCCGGATGTGGTTAGCGCGAGCGCCGACCGGCTGCGCCGGCGGCTCGCTCGTTAGCCCACGGCAAGGCCTCGAACTGGCGGTTGCACCGGTACCAGGCCGAGTCGGAGGTGCTTGCCGGTGCGCGAGGCTGCGGAAGTCGCGACTGCGGCCGCCGGCCGATATCCCCGTTGATTAGCTTGACGGGGACACCGATCATTCAGCCTCGAGCGCACTCGATCGCGCCGGATCGATGTCGCCCGCCTCAGCGGCTGGTGGTGGGAACACGTCGCGCTTGCTGATGCTCAGGTACCAGACCAGAGCGACGATCACCGTCAAGAAGACGACACTGGTCCAGGTGGTGCCGACGCCCAGGCCGCCGCTGTCGCGCGGCTGGGACAGTAGATCGCCGAGCGAAGCGCCCATCGGGCGGGTAAGGATGTAGGCGATCCAGAATGCGAGGACGGCGTTGATGTGCACCACGAAATACGCGGCGGCAACGAGGACGAAGAGGCCGACGAACAGCAGCAGCGAGAGGGGGTAGCCGAGGGCGAACTTCTCGGCGATCATGTCACCGAAGGCGGTGCCCAGCGCGAACGTGAACAAGATCGCCAGCCAGTAGAAGCCCTCGCGACGCGTGGTGTAGATGCTGTGGATCGCCAGCGTGCCTTCCCGGCGGTGCCAGATGGCGAAGGTGACGGCCAACGCGACGGCGAAGACGGAGGTCGAGATCTCCAGCGGCACACCGAGATTGTCGGTGAGGTTGTCGGTGATCAGCGTGCCGACGATGCTGATCAGCACCACCGCGAGCCAGTACAGCCAGGGCACGTACTTTCGTGCCCGGAATTGGAACACCAGGGTGACGGTCAGGGCGATGGCTATCACGATTGATGTGACGAGCAAGCCTAACCCGAGCGCGATGTTCAAGTAGTCGGCCGCAGTCTCGCCGACGGTGGTGGCGAGGATCTTCACGATCCAGAAGAAGACCGTGATCGCGGGCACCTTGGTGAGCATCCGGCGCGTCAAGGTGGGTCCGGTGAAATTTGTCATTGGTTGTCAGGGGCGCGGCCGCCGCGAAGCGAATCCGTGCCCCATCCCCCTTTCAATCCGTATCTCAAAGAGCGAGTGTGGTTTTCCCGTACACGGCTTACCGATGATCTTGTTGGAAGGGTCGCTCGGCCCATGCCCTGACCATCACCCGCGTCACGCTGGTAATCAATGTCTGAGCCTGATTTCACCCGGCCCTACGCTACACGCCCGATCAGCGGCGTCACGGCAGCGCCGCGTCAACGGCAGGTGAATTCTGAACGCCTTCAAGGCATCTGAAAGGTGACTGCTTAGGCCTGGTGTTGGTGTTCATCCTTCGATGGTTCCGGCTGGCTGTGGGTACGCCGCGAAGGTCGCGGTTCGGTTGCGCTCCAACACTAATAAAGCTTGCGCTAAGGCCGAAGTAGCTAGATCGAGCACCTGAACCTGGGCCGGCGAGCACAGATGCTGCGACAGTCAGTGCACCATGCCGACTCGACGAAAGCAGATGTCGCCCTCGACTGAATCCTTCAAAGATCATCGCCGTGTCGCTCGGGCGCTGTCGGCGCGCTGGCCGGTGACGGTGCTGGCTGCTGGCGACGAGGACACCCGTTGCCTCGGTGTGAGCATCCGCCGCACCTGGACCACGGTCGTGGTGGTGTTGGTGGCATGCACGCTGACCACTGCAACCCCCGTGTGTCTGGCCGGGATCGTCGGCTGGGTGGCCTGCTGGTGTCGTGGCGAGTCATCGTCGGACCTGCATTCCGCCGGATATTGTTCGCCTCGGCTTTGCTCGGTGCGGACTTCGTCGTCGGGGTGTGATGTCTCAGGACATCGGTGACAGTTGTGCATCAGGACATGGGTGACAGTTGGTGTGTCGGGACTTCGGTGACGTTTCATCGGTTTTGCCGCGGGCCGCGGGCTCTTCCGTTGCCGATATATCTCACCCCCGGTGCGGGCCGGGTGTGCTCGATGAGGACCTCGCCGTCCAGGTCGGCCACGGTGATCGTGTCACCGTCGATGACGACCAAGACCTGTTCGAAACCGCGCCGGCCGTCGACTTGGTAGCGGACTCCGGCGACGGTGAACGCGCGGCGCTGGTCAGCGTCGTGACGTGGGTGCCGGCGGGGAGGTCCTTCGGTGCCGGCGCCGGCTGGAATCGCTTGGCTGCGGCTTGGACGACAAGGGCGGATCGGGCTTAGGGTGAGGGGCCTCGGCTTTCGGGGTGGCTTCCCATGCTGTGCGCGGTGTGACGCGACCAGGTAGCCCCTGGTGGGGGCGTTCGTTGTTGTAGATGTCGTCGAAGGCGTCGATCTGGGCCTGTAGTTCGGCCAGCGAGCTCGCGAGCGGTTGCTTGTCCAGGTAGCGGAACAAGGTCTGGTGGAATCGTTCGTTTTTGCCCTGGGTGGTCGGCTTGTACCGCTTGCCGGTGATCGCTTGCACCCCCAGGCGCGAGACGTGTGTGACGAGGCGGCCCTGGTATCCACGCCGCGAGGGGTTGAGCGCGATCCCGTCGTCCGACAAGAGTCGTTGGGGCACACCGTGGGCGGCGACGGCCTTGTTGAACGCCGCGATCGCCGCCTCGGTGGTCTCACCCCAGGCCACCTGGGAGGCGCCCGCGTAGCGGGAGTGATCATCGATGAGTTGGAAGATCACACACTCACGTCCGCCAGTGAGCACGTATCCGGTGGCGTCGAGCTGCCAGCACGCGTTCGGCGCGGGATAGACGAACCGGCGCCAGGCCGAGCGGGGCTTCTTCTTCGGCTCAGCTTTGGACACGCCTGCCTGGCGGAAGATCCGGGCCAGCGAGGCGACCGAGGGCACCGACTCCAGTCCCATCGCGTGCATCTTGTCGTGGACGCTGATCGGCCCGTGGTCCAAGCCGCACGACTCCAGCACGGCGCGCACAGCCAGTGCCTGCGTCCTGACCTCGTCGGCGAGTTGGGTCGACTGCTGCGCGGCCGTCGGCTGCGCGGGTCCAGGGCCGCGGCCGCGCCGTCGGTGCGGGTCCTGGCCAGGATCGCATAGAACGTCTTGCGGGAGATCTGATGCTCGGCACAGAACGTCGTTACCGCGCCGCGCGGCGCGTCATCAGGCCACTGCGTGATCGCGAGACGGACACGAGGATCAACGGGTTCATTAGCGGTAGGCACCGCTCAAACACAGCCAGAAGTGTCACCACCAAACACCCCGATTGTGTCACCGATGTCCTGACACAGAACCGTCACCGATGTGCTGAGGGATGACAGTCCGACAAGATGTGGGTGCCGCCTACACCCCGACCTGCTGAGCCAAGTCTTCGAACGTGAAGTAGCCGACAATGCCCTGGGTGGCGTCGAAGATGCCCGTGCCATTGATCGTCAGGCCCAGGTTGTCTGCCGTCAGCTCCGCGGCTTGGTCGGACGGTACCGTCGAGATTTGGTCAGCACCGCGAAAATCAGGACAGCTCCCAGACCGCGGTGATCTCAAAACTCACGGTCTGCTCGCCGGGTTCCACCGGAATCGGCATGGCCATCGCCCTGCGCGGCATCGGGCCGACCTGCGGGACGCCGCTGGAGACCTCTGAGATCGAGACGACCCGGCCCAGTCTCAGGCCGGACAACTCGGCGTACTGCTCGGCCCGGTCTCTGGCGTCGTTGAACGCCCGCTCCCGCGCGTCGCGGACCAGGTGCGAATCGTCCTCGATGGAGTAGCTCACCCCGTTGATGCGGGTGGCGTCGCCGCCGGCCCGAATGATTACGGCCAGCACCTGGGAGGCGGATTCCCGTTCGACCTTGACCCGGATGGTGTTGCCGGCCCGGTATCCGGTGATGGAGTTGTCGGAAGCACCGTACTGCGGTTGCAGGCTGACCTGGGTGGTGCTGATGTCGTTGCGGTCCACCCCGGCATCGATCAGCGCGTCGATCACCGCCTGCTGGCGCTCGCCGGTCTGGTTCATCGCGCTGGTGACGTCGGTCGCGACGAACTCGATGCCGGCGTCGGCGGTCAATGTGTCCGGAATGCCCTGGACCTGACCGGAACCGATGACGGTCACCTGGCGCGACTGTTGGTCCCCACCGCTCGGCGCGGCATCGCACCCGGACATCGCGACGGCGGCGAAACCGGCCACGGCCAGCATGGCCGATCGGCGGAGAAGCATCCTGGCGCTGCGTGCAGTCGACATGCTTGGCACCCTAGCGGAGTGGGGCATCGGGTCCGTCGGAAAGGCGGGTGCGGCACACTGGCTTCACCACGGATCACAGGTGGGCCACGACAGCACAGGGAGTTCAGGTATGACCGCAGCAGCGTCGAGAGCATTGGCAACCGCAATCGAAGCGTTTGCGGCGCAGGTGTATTTCGCCCCGGAGTGTCACCGCGGTTATGCGGCGCTCGGATTCGGCCCCGGCCCCGGCAAGGTCGGCGACCTCGAGATGCCCGACGGGCCGGCGTATTTCTGTAGCCGTGGATCACTGATGGGTCAGGTGTCCGGTGAGGTGGTCGCCGCGGCGTTCGGGGTGTTCAACCCGGCCGTGGTGGTGCCGGCGGTCAGCTACGGCTGGGGGCTGACCGATGCCCCGACGATCCGCCGGGTGCGAGCCGACGGTGCGGTGGCGGCGCTTCGCCGTGTCCTCGGTCCCGCACCCGACGGTCTGGACCGTGCCGTGGAATTGCTGTGGCGAGCCACCGATGGGCTGTCGTTGGCGGGTAAGCCACTGTTCGCCGGTGTCGTCGCGCAGGGCCTGATCGGCGAGCCGCTCTCCGACGCCTGGCAGTTGGCCGACCGGTTGCGTGAATACCGGGGTGACGTCCACGTCAATGCCTGGGCCGGCGCCGGATTCGACGGGGTGGAGATAGGCCTGATCACCGAGCTGTTCCTGGGGATTCCGCCGCGCACCTACATCCGCAGCCGAGCCTGGAGCGACGACGAGCTGACGGCCGGCGAGGAGCGGCTGGCGGCACGCGGCTTCACCCGCGACGGTGCACTCACCGACGACGGCCGGGCGGCCCGCGCGGCCGTCGAGACGGCCACTGACGAGGGATGCGCGCCGATCGTGGCCGCCCTCGGTGACGACCTGGACGAGCTCGTCGGGGTGGTGGGCCCGTGGTCGGCTCAGATGCAGGCGGCGGGCGGTTTTCCGTCGAGTCCGCAGGACATGGCCGGGTCGGCCAAACGCTGACGCCTCGCCGGCACCGCCCTACGGGATGACCAGGATCTTGGCGTGCCGGTCGGGGTCGGCCAGCTCGCCGAACGCCGCGTCCACGCGATCCATTCCGACCTCACCGGTGATCATCGGCGCCACGTCGATCTCCCCTTCGGCGATCGCGCGCAGTGACGCCGCGAACTCGTCGGGGGTGTAGGCCAGGACGAACTGCACACTGATCTCCTTGGCGATCCCGAAGAATGGGTGCAGGGTGTCGGGCTCCATGCACACCCCGGCAACGACCAGTCGGCTGCCGGTCGGTGCCCGCCACAGCACGTCGTCGATGATGCCCGGCACCCCGACCGCGTCGAATATCACCGCCGGCGTGACCGTGTCGAACGGCGAACCCGCCATCGGGTCGACGGTCCGGTCTGCGCCCATCGCTGCCGCCAGATCCCGCCGAAATGCCGAATAATCAGCGGCCACAATGTCTTTGACGCCATTCCTACGTAACGCGGCGATGATCGCGATGCCGATCGGGCCGCAGCCGAGCACCAGCGCGGTCGTGCCGGGTTGCGCGTTCGATGTGTTGACCGCGTGCAGGCCCACCGCCATCGGTTCGGTCAGCGCCGCGTGCCGGGGGTCCAGGCCGTTGGGGATGGAAAGCAGCAGTGGCGCTGACAGCAGCATCTTCTCGGCGTAGCCGCCCAGTGTGCTGTTGCTGTAGACGATCGGTTTCAGGCCGGCCGCGGTCAACAGCACCGGCAGCGATGTCACCGGGGTGCCCGCCGCGAAGGTGTCGGTTCCGGGGCCGGCTTCGATCACCCGGGCACTGAACTCATGGCCCATGAAGATGTCGGCGCCCAGGTCGACGGTGGTGCCGGCGGCCGGGGTGCCCCGCATGGACTTCATGGCCGCCAGCACCTGATCGCCGTGTGCGGCGAAATGCAGGTCCGATCCGCAGATGCCGCAGGCGGTCACCTCGACCAGCACCTGGCCCGGGCCGGGCCTGGGTTCGGCGACGTCGTCCCGGTAGACCATTCGTCCGTCGCGCAGCACCGCTGCCCGCATCAGTTCGACCCGTCGCGCCCTTGATGGGTGTGCTCGCTGACCGCGTTGCGGATCGCCTCACCGGCGCGGCCGAACAGGGTGTCGCGCATCCCCTTCGCCCAGTCATGGGATGCCCGGGCAGCCTCGAGTTGCCCCTGGAAGTGCGGAATCACCTTGCGGGCTAACAACTCATAACAGTGGTAGGTGGCCTGCGGCGCTGCCCAGTCGTGGCCGAGCAGCAGCAGCGTGCCGAACCCGCCGGAGCGGTCCAGGAGGCCGGTGATGTGCTCGATCGCGTCGTCGACGGTGCCGATGCAGCAATTGCCGGCCGAGGCGTAGGCCTCGACGAACTCCCGCGGCGACTGCGGTGCGCCCGTTGCGGACTCCACGGCATTGGCCAGCGGGACGAATCCGGCGGCGCCGAAATAGTTCGCGAAATCCGGCAGCCCGTAGGTGCAGTCCTCGATGGCCTGTTCGCGGGTGTCGGCGATGTGCATCATGCTCAACACCCGCCAGCCGGCCCGGTCCGGCTCGTCGCGCCCGGCCGCGACGGACTGCTCGCGAACGACCTCCCAGGCATTCTCCAGGGCGGCGAAGCCGCCCGGCACCGACATCGACAGCGACAACAGTGACGTCCCGAGCTTCCCGGCGAGCCGCGGCCCGGAGGGGGAAACCATTGCCGCCGTGGAGATCTCCGGGTACGGCCAGGTGTAGGGCCGGATATGCAGCGCCGCGTCGCGCAGGGTGAACCAGTCCGAGTGCCGGTTCACCAACTCGCCGGGCGCGGCGCGGAACAGCGCCAGGATCGCCTCCAGGGATTCCTGCATCATCCGGCGTTGCTCGACCGGATCGATCCCCATCATGTGGGCGTCGGTGGGCAGCGCCCCCGGCCCGGCACCGAACATCACCCGCCCGCGGGTCAGGTGATCCAGCAGCACCCAGCGGTCGGCCACCATCAGCGGGTGGTGGTAGGGCAGTGAGACCACGCCGGTGCCCAGCCGGATGTGCTTGGTCCGTTCCGCCGCCGCCGCGATGAACACCTCGGGGCAGGCGATCAGCTCGTAGCCGCCGGAATGGTGTTCGCCGAACCAGGCCTCGTCGAAACCCAGTCGATCCAGCGCGACCACCCGGTCCAGGTCGTATTCCAGAGCCACGGTGGGTGATTGGCCGAGTGCGTGGAACGGGGTGATGAACATTCCGAACCGCAGCGGAGCGCTCATCGCAGCTGCAATCCGGAGAGAAACTCCAGCAACGCCGCGTTGACCTCAGCGGGCCGTTCCTGCTGCAGCCAGTGGCCCGCACCGTCGATCATCACCTCGCGGTACGGGCCGGTGACCACCTCGGCGGCCCGGTCGCGGCGGGTGAATTTCAGCACCGGGTCGGCGGTGCCGCCGATGAACAGCGCCGGCACACCGATGGTGGCGGCCGCCGGGTTGGCCATGATCTCCCAGTTCCGGTCGAGGTTGCGGTACCAGTTCAGCCCGCCGGTGAACCCGGTCCGGGTGAACTCGCTGAGGTAATGATCGAATTCGGCGGGGCTGATCCAGTCCGGCAGCCCGTTTGGTTCGGGGAGTCGGTCGATGAATCCCATCGGGCCGGGTGCGACCATCCGGGTCGCCTCGTCGGAATCCCCGGGCGGCCGCAGACCGCCGAGCATCCGGCGCATGGTCCGGGCGGGATCATCGCCGAGTTCAGCGTCGGCGACGCCGGGCTGCTGAAAATAGAGCATGTAGAAGAAGTTGTCGCCGAAGATCTTGCGGAACGCCTGCGTCGGCGGCGTCTGCGCGCGCGGCACCGGCGGAACGCTCAACCCCACCACCCCCGCCACCCGGTCCGGGTGCAACTGCGCGGCACCCCAGGCAACCGGGGCACCCCAGTCGTGGCCGATCCAGACCGCACGTTGCGCGCCCACGTCGTCGAGCAGGCCGACCAGGTCGGCGGTGAGTGCGGCGATGTCGTAGGCGATCACCGGCTCGGGACATGACGAGCCCCCGTAACCGCGTTGGTCGGGGGCCAGCACATGAAAGCCGGCGGCGGCAAGAACCGAAATCTGCTGCCGCCACGAGTAGGCCAGTTCCGGGAACCCGTGCGCGAGCAGCACGACCGGGGCGCCGCGATCACCCGCTTCGGTGACCCGCAACCGCACGCCGTTGGTGTCGACGAGCCGTTGGATCTGAGGCGGTGTCGAGGTGGGCACCGTCACACCAAAGCACAACCCGGCCCGGGCGGAGCAGGGATTGCAGACTCTCCTCCGACTCTCTCCCGACTCTCTCCCGACTCTTCCCCGACTCCCCGGGGCCATGGTCCGGGCTTTGCGCAGCGACGGTCGCGGTAACCTGAACCTGCCCAGCTGTGTGTACTGGAAGGATTTGGCCGACGGCGGCCGATGTCTGATGAATCGCAAAAATGTCATCCGCACACTGACGGCTATCGCCGTGGTGCTGCTGCTCGGTTGGTCGTTCTTCTATTTCGGCGACGACACCCGCGAGTACAAGCCTGTCGACACCTCCGTTGCGGTGGGGCAGATCAGCAGCGGCAACGTCAAGAGCGCCCAGATCGACGACCGTGAGCAACAGCTGCGGCTGACCCTGAAGAAGCCCCTCGCCACCGACGGCACCGGTAAAGACAAGGGCGCCACGACCGAAAAGATCATCACCAAGTACCCGACCGGGTACGCGGTGCCGCTCTACACCGCGCTGAGCAGCAAGAAGACCCAGATCAACACCGTCGTCAACGAGGGCAGCGTCCTCGGTTCGATAGTGATCTATATGCTGCCGATGCTGCTGCTGATCGGCCTGTTCGTGATGTTCTCCCGAATGCAGGGCGGCTCGCGGATGGGTTTCGGCTTCGGCAAGTCGCGGGCGAAACAGCTGGGCAAGGACAACATGCCCAAGACGACCTTCGCCGACGTGGCCGGTGTCGACGAGGCGGTCGAAGAGCTCTACGAGATCAAGGATTTCCTGCAGAACCCGTCGCGGTACCAGGCGCTGGGCGCCAAGATCCCTAAAGGCGTGCTGCTCTACGGCCCGCCCGGTACCGGCAAGACACTGCTGGCCCGCGCGGTGGCGGGCGAGGCCGGGGTTCCGTTCTTCACCATCGCCGGCTCGGACTTCGTCGAGATGTTCGTTGGCGTGGGCGCCTCGCGGGTCCGCGACCTGTTCGAACAGGCCAAGCAGAACAGCCCGTGCATCGTGTTCGTCGACGAGATCGACGCGGTCGGCCGCCAGCGTGGTGCCGGGATGGGCGGCGGCCACGACGAGCGCGAGCAGACGCTGAACCAGCTGCTGGTCGAGATGGACGGTTTCGGCGACCGGGCCGGTGTGATCTTGATCGCGGCCACCAACCGGCCTGACATCCTCGACCCCGCCCTGCTGCGGCCCGGTCGGTTTGACCGGCAGATCCCGGTGACCAGCCCCGACATTGCGGGCCGCCGTGCCGTGCTGCGGGTGCACTCCAAGGGCAAGCCGGTCGCCCCGGATGCCGACCTGGACGGGTTGGCCAAGCGCACGGCCGGCATGTCCGGCGCCGACCTGGCCAACGTCATCAACGAGGCCGCGCTGTTGACCGCGCGAGAGAACGGCACTGTGATCACCAGCGCGGCGCTGGAGGAAGCGGTCGACCGGGTGATCGGCGGCCCGCGCCGCAAGGGCCGGATCATCAGCGAACACGAAAAGAAGATCACCGCCTACCACGAGTCCGGGCACACGCTGGCCGGCTGGGCGATTCCGCACCTGGACCCGATCTACAAGGTCACCATCCTGGCCCGGGGCAACACCGGCGGGCATGCGCTGGCGGTGCCCGAGGACGACAAGGGGCTGCTCACCCGCTCCGAGCTCATCGCCCGGCTGGTGATGGCGATTGGCGGCCGCGCCGCGGAGGAGTTGGTGTTCCGCGAGCCGACCACCGGCGCGGTCTCCGACATCGAGAACGCCACCAAGGTAGCCCGCGCCATGGTGACCGAGTACGGCATGAGCGCCAAGCTGGGCGCGGTCCGGTACGGCACCGAGCACGGCGACCCGTTCCTGGGCCGCACGATGGGCTCCGCCCCGGACTACTCGCACGAAGTGGCCCGCGAGATCGACGAAGAGGTGCGTAACCTCATCGAGGCCGCGCACACCGAGGCCTGGGAGATCCTCACCGAGTACCGCGAAGTGCTCGATGCGCTGGCCGGTGAACTGCTGGAAAAAGAGACCCTGCACCGTCCCGAGCTGGAGAGGATCCTCGCCGGCGTCGTGAAACGGCCCAGGATCACCGCGTTCGACGACTTCGGCGGCCGGATCCCGTCGGACAGGCCGCCGATCAAGACTCCGGGCGAGCTGGCGATCGAGCGGGGCGAGCCGTGGCCGCAGCCGGTGCCCGAACCGGCGTTCAAGCAGGCCATCGTCGCGGCCACCCGGGAGGCAGAGGCCGCCGCGGCGGCCTCCGGCGGTACCCTCAACGACACCAACGGTTCACCAGGGGGGAGCGGTGGCGATGCGTCCGGGCCGGGTGCCATGCAACCCGACTACGGCGCGCCGGCGGGCTGGCATGCTCCCGGGTGGCCGCCTCCGCCGCCGCATCAGCCCGGCTACTGGTATCCGCCGCAGAACGCACCACAGCAGTGGCAGCACCCGCCGCAGAACTACCCGGGTCCGCAACTGACCCAGCCCTACCCGCCCTATCAGCCGCACCCGGTTCCCGGGCAGTCGGCACCGCCCGGTCCGCCGACAGTCGAGGAGCTCGAAGATCGGCATGACGGTGTCCCGGACAGACCCAAACCGCCGTCCGGCGGTTGAGAAAGCGAAGGCTTCAATGGTTTCCGAGGCTTCAACGGCTTCAACGGCTTCAACGGCGCAGCCGAACTCCAGCGCGGTGACACCGCGGACTCCGGTCTTCGACCAGGGCCGTGCCGAGGCGGCGGTGCGTGAGCTGCTGTACGCGGTCGGCGAAGACCCGGACCGGCACGGTTTGGTGGACACCCCGTCGCGGGTGGCTCGGGCCTACCAGGAAATGTTCGCCGGGCTCTACACCGACCCGGACACGGTGCTGGAGACGACTTTCGACGAGCAGTACGACGAACTGGTGCTGCTCAAGCAGATTCCGCTGTACTCGACCTGCGAGCACCACCTGGTGTCGTTCCACGGGGTGGCGCACGTCGGCTACCTCCCCGGTGAAGACGGCCGGATCACCGGCTTGTCCAAGCTGGCCCGGGTAGTGGACCTGTACGCCAAGCGCCCGCAGGTGCAGGAACGGCTCACCGGCCAGGTCGCCGACGCATTGATGCGCAAGCTCAGCCCGCGCGGCGTCATCGTCGTGATCGAGGCCGAACACCTGTGTATGGCCATGCGCGGAGTGCGCAAGCCCGGCGCGATCACCACCACCTCGGCGGTGCGGGGTCAGTTCAAAACCGACAATGCATCCCGAGCCGAAGCACTGGAACTCATCCTGCGCAAGTGAGCCCGACACGCGTGCAGGTCGTCGGGGTGGTGAACGTCACCGCCGACTCGTTCTCGGACGGCGGCCGCTACCTGGGCACCGAGCCCGCCGTGGCGCGCGGGTTGGCGCTGGTCGCGCAGGGTGCGGCGATCATTGACGTCGGAGGCGAATCGACCCGCCCTGGCGCGGTTCGGGTGGATCCGCGACTGGAGGCGCAGCGCGTCGTTCCGGTGGTCAAAGAACTTGCCGCCCAAGGGGTGACGGTCAGTGTTGACACCATGAACGCCGGGGTTGCCCGCGCCGCCCTGGCGTGCGGCGCCCAGATCGTCAACGACGTGTCCGGCGGGCGCGCCGACCCTGCGATGGCATCGCTGCTGGCGGAGACGGGCGCGCGGTGGGTGCTGATGCATTGGCGGCCGGTGGACCCCGGCCATCCGCATCGGGCACCGCGGTACCGCGACGTGGTCGCGGAGGTGCGTGCCGACCTGGTCGCGGGCGTGGAGCGCGCGGTCGCCGCCGGCGTCGACCCCGCGAAACTGGTCATCGATCCCGGACTGGGGTTCGCCAAGACCGCGCAACATAACTGGGCGCTGCTGCATGCGCTGCCGCGATTGGTCGACACGGGTATACCTGTGCTGGTCGGGGCGTCGCGCAAGCGGTTTCTCGGTACGCTGCTGACCGGGCCCGACGGTGTGCCGCGACCGCCGGACGGTCGCGAGACGGCGACGGCGGTGATTTCGGCGCTGGCGGGCCTGCACGGAGCGTGGGGTGTGCGGGTGCACGACGTGTCAGCCTCGGTTGACGCATTCAAGGTCGTCGAGGCCTGGACCGAAGGAAGGACGGCGGATGACTGACCGGATCGAGTTGCGCGGTCTGAAGGTTCGGGGCAACCACGGTGTGTTCGCCCATGAGCGCGCCGACGGGCAGGACTTCGTCGTCGACATCACGGTCTGGATGGACCTGGCCGCCGCGGCGACCTCCGACGCCCTGTCGGACACCTACGACTACGGCGTGCTGGCTCAGCGCGCCGCCGCTGTCATCGCTGGAGCGCCTCGAGACCTCATCGAAACCGTCGCCGCTGAGATCGCCGAGGAAGTGATGACCGACCAGCGGGTGCTGGCGGTGGAGGTCACGGTGCACAAGCCGCACGCCCCGATCCCGCTGACCTTCGCCGATGTGGCGGTGGTGGCGCGGCGGTCACGCCGGGACCGCCGCGGCGTGGTGATCCCGGCCGCGGCCCAACCGGAAGTGCCACTGTGACGCGGGCGGTGCTGTCAATCGGGTCCAACCTGGGCGATCGACTCACCCGGCTGCAATCGGCGGTGGACGGACTCGGCGACGCGGTGCGGGCCGTTTCCGGGGTGTACGAGACCGAGGCGTGGGGTGGCGTCGACCAGGGGCGGTTCCTCAACGCGGTGCTGATCGTCGACGATCCGGCGTGCGACGGCCACGGCTGGTTGCGACGGGGACATGAGCTGGAGC
>JBDTKT010000224.1:0-6444 GCA_039935195.1 Mycobacterium sp. | reverse complement strand
TGTCCGGCGTGGCTGCCGCGGTTACCAGGAGCCGGGTCACCGCGGGCGCACCCGCCGGTGGCGGTCTGCGGGCCGCCCGCGACGACCCCGACTACCGGATGGGCTGGTACGTGATCATCGGCACCATCCAGATCTGTGTGCTGGGCTTGGCGTTCAGCGACCAGATCCGGTCCGGGGTGCGCAACCTGTGGGTGGTGGCGACCGCGCTGGTGGTGTTCTCCGTGGTGATCGCCGCCGCCGAGTATGTAGGGCGGCAGTCCCGGCACATGGCACAGCTGACCTGGCGGGACGCCCTCGTGGTGGGGCTGGCCCAGACTTTGGCACTGGTCCCGGGGGTGTCGCGGTCCGGAGCGACGATCAGTGCCGGCCTGTTCGTCGGACTCGATCGAGAACTGGCCGCCCGCTTTGGGTTCCTGCTGGCGATCCCGGCGGTTTTCGCCTCCGGGCTGTTCTCACTGCCGGATGCCTTTCACCCGGCCGGTGCCGGGATGAGCGCCACGGGTCCGCAGCTGCTGGTGGCGACGCTGATCGCTTTCGCTGTGGGCTGGGCCGCGGTGACCTGGTTCCTCCGGTTCCTGGTCAGTCACAGCATGTATTGGTTCGTGGGCTACCGGGCGGTGGTCGGGATGACGATCCTGGCGCTGCTGGCCACCGGAGCGGTGGTGGCGTAGGTGACTGTCATCCTGTTGCGGCACGGCAGATCGGTGTCCAACACGGCCGGCGTCCTGGCCGGGCGATCCGAAGGGGTCGAACTCGACGAACACGGCGTCCGCCAGGCCGGCGAACTCGTCGACCGGGCCGGCGGCTTGGCGATCAAAGCGCTGGTGCGCTCACCACTGCTGCGCTGCCGGCGCACCCTCGAACCGCTGGCCGCGGCGTTGGGATTGGAGCCCGTCGTCGACGAACGCCTCAGCGAGGTCGACTACGGCGCGTGGACCGGCCGCAAGATCACCGAACTGGGCGCGGAACCGCTGTGGCGGGTGGTCCAAACCCACCCCAGCGCGGCGGTGTTCCCCGACGGCGAGGGGCTCGCGCAGGTCCAGACTCGGGCGGTGGCCGCGGTCCGGGACCATGACCGGCGGCTGGCCGAGCAGCATGGCGCGGACGTGCTGTGGGTGGCCTGCACCCACGGCGACGTCATCAAAGCCGTCATCGCCGACGCCCTGGGCACCCACCTGGACAGTTTTCAGCGCATCACCGCCGACCCCGCGTCGATGAGCGTGATCCGGTACACGACACTGCGTCCGTTCGTCGTCCACGTCAACCACACTGGTGCCCGGTTGTCGGCCGCGCTCACGGCACCCCCGATGACCGATGCCGCCGTCGGCGGCACCACCACTTAGGTCAAGAAATACCGGTGTACCCGGCACTGCCGGTATTTTGGAGATGCCATGCCTCGCGAAATTCACGTCTTCCGCACTCCCGACCGCTTTGTGGCCGGGACCGTCGGCCAGCCCGGGAACCGCACGTTCTACCTGCAGGCGGTCCACCATGACCGGGTGGTGTCGGTGGTGCTGGAGAAGCAGCAGGTCGTGGTGCTGGCCGAACGGATCGGCGCCCTGTTGCTGGAGGTCAACCGTCGGTTCGGCACCCCGGTACCGCCCGAACCCGCCGAGGTCGACGACCTGAACCCGCTGGTTACCCCCGTCGATGCCGAATTCCGGGTCGGCACCATGGGGCTGGGCTGGGACTCCGAGGCGCAGACCGTGGTGGTGGAGTTGCTGGCGGTCACCGAAACCGAGTTCGACGCGTCGGTGGTGCTCGACGACACCGACGAGGGACCGGACGCGGTGCGGGTGTTTCTGACGCCGGAGTCGGCGCGGCAATTCGCCACGCGCTCCAACCGAGTCATCTCGGCGGGCCGCCCGTCCTGCCCGCTCTGCGACGAGCCGCTGGACCCCGCGGGACACATCTGTATCCGCACCAACGGCTACCGGCGTGGCGCACTGCTCGGGCTCGACGATGAACCTGAAGCCTGACGACCGTGAGGCGTTGCGGCTCGGGCAGCTGACCATCCTGGGACGCATTCGCTCGGCGAGCAACGCAACCTTCCTGTGCGAGGCGACGCTGGCCGGGCAGCCGGTGCACTGCGTATACAAGCCGGTCGCCGGCGAGCAGCCACTGTGGGACTTCCCAACCGGAACGCTGGCCGGGCGAGAACTGAGCGCCTACCTGATCTCGGTTGAGTTGGGCTGGAACATGGTGCCGTACACCATTATTCGGGATGGCCCGGCTGGCCCCGGCATGCTGCAGCTGTGGATTCACCAGCCCGGCGACGCCGTCAGCGGTCCGGACTCGGCTCCGCGAGGTGGATGCGACCTGGTGGAGTTGGTCCCGGAAGGCAAGGTGCCGCCGGGATATCTGGCGGTGCTGCAGGCCCGTAATTACGCCGGTGAGGCGGTCACGCTGGTGCACGCCGACGACGCCCGACTGCGGCGTGTCGCAGTGCTCGACGTGCTGATCAACAACGCCGACCGCAAGGGCGGGCACATCCTGTCGGGCATCGACGGGGGCGTGTACGGCATCGACCACGGGGTTTGCCTGCACAGCGACGACAAGCTGCGCACCGTGCTGTGGGGCTGGGCGGACCGGCCCGTCGGCGACGAGACCCTGGCCGCGGTAGCCGGGTTGGTCGATGCGCTGGCCGGCCCGCTGGCGGAAGCGTTGAAGCCGCACCTGACCGCCGGGGAGATCGCTGCGTTGCGCCGGCGTGCGGGTGACTTGATCGACAACCCGGTGCTGCCCAGCCCGAGTGTGCATCGGCCGATTCCCTGGCCGGCGTTTTGACAGCGGATCGCGCTTTTCAGGCGATTCCGAGGGTGCCGGCGGTCAGTCGCCACAGCCGTTCGGCGACCCGGTCCGGGTCGGGGCGGGGTGTGGCCCGCAGTTGTTGGGCGACTCCGTGGCGCAGGCCGCCGATCACGTAGGCGCCTGCGCTGTCGGGGTCGATGTCGGTGGGCAGCTGACCGAGGGCCTGGCCGTAGCGGATGTTATCGGCTGCGTCGTCGCTCATGCTCTGGATGTAGACGGCCTCCAGCTCGCTGAGCTGGAGGTCCAGCGCAATGCGGGCGAGGAGCACCTCCGCCAGAGGGTTCTGGAAGTGGTAGGTGACGAAGCATCGGGTGCGCTCACGTTCACGACTGCCCCAGTCGGCATCGGGAAGATGCACGTCGGCGGTCGCCACGCGCAGCCCGGTGTAGAAGTCGTTGTAGATGGCGGCGAGCAGGCCGGCCTTGGAGCCGAAGTGGTGATACAGCGCGCCGGTGCTGAGCCCGGCCCGGCGAGTGAGCGCGCCCAGCGCCAGCACCCCTCCGCCGGCTATCAATTCGTCACGGGCCGCATCGAGCAGCTGTTGACGCCCGATTGGTGCTCGTGCCATGATTTAAAACATAACAGAAGTCAGTTATGTTATTGGGCGAAGTGAGGTTCCCTGGTGAGCACGGATGTGACGTCGCTGTCGGATCTGAACAATGACCTGGCCGGTACCTATCCGCGCACCGCGAGCGGTGGTGAGAGCGTCGAGCCGGGAGTCGTAGCGGCGGACCTGGCCGCGCTGGAACGCGACGGCTGCGTCATCCTGCCCGATCTGCTCACCGCAGCTGAACTGGAGGAGATCCGCGCGAGCGTCGTCCCGTTGTTGGACAAGACAGGTCGCAACGGGTTCGAAGGTGATGCGACGCAACGGGTTTACAGCGTGCTCAACAAGACCCGCTCGTGCGATCGCATCGTGGATCATCCTCGGGTGCTGGCCCTGCTGGACTGCCTGTTCCTGCCGAACTACCTGCTGTCGATGTTGCAGGTGATCAACATCCAGCCGGGCGAGCGGGCCCAGATGCTGCACACCGACGACGGCTTCTATCCGCTGCCGAGGCCGCGAAAAGCCCTGGGGGCGGCCACGATCTGGGCCATCGACGATTTCACGGACGACAACGGCGCCACCGATGTCGTCGTGGGCAGCCACGTGTGGGGAAGCCGTGCGGCGACCGATGCCGAACGCGAACCCGTGGTGATGAGCGCCGGGTCCTGCGTCTTCTTCGTCGGCACCCTGTGGCACGGCGGTGGCGCAAACCCATCGGGGCGTGCCCGACTGGCTGTGACCGCCCAATACTGCGAGCCGTGGCTGCGCCCGCAGGAAGCGTTCACTCTTTCTGCGACGCGGGATACGGTGCGCGCCGTTTCCGAGGACATTCGCCGCATGCTGGGATACAGCATTCATCCGCCTTTCATCGGTCAGGTTGACGGGATGCACCCCAAGCGACTGCTCGAACCCGGCGCCCAGCCGGTGTGATCACGGCGTCGCTGCAGCCGGTTCTCCCGCGTTCGGGGATACTCGCCTGCGTGACGATGACCGACGCGGCCCTGGCCGCCGAACTGGCGCTCGAGGCCGGAAAGCTCTTGCTGACGGTGCGCGAACAGGTGGGGTTCGACCACCCGGGGCAACTCGGCGACGCCGGTGACCGGCAGGCCAACGAGCTGATACTGGACCTGTTGCGGGCCGTGCGCCCCGGCGACGCGGTGCTCAGCGAAGAATCTCCGGACGACCTGGCCCGAGTGCAGTCCGATCGGGTGTGGATCATCGACCCGCTGGACGGTACCCGCGAATTCACCACACCGGACCGCGACGACTGGGCGGTGCACGTCGCGCTGTGGCAGCGAGGCCAGGCCGTGCTGGGGTCCATCACCGACGCCGCGGTGGCGTTGCCCGCCCGCGGGAACACCGTCTATCGCACCGATACGGTCGCCACATTGGCCGGGGCCGCCGCCCTGGTCGAGGTACCGCGCACAGTTCGGGTCGCGGTCAGCGCCACCCGGGTGCCGGCGATAGTGCGCCGCATCCAGGAAGCGGTGGCGATCGAGACCGTGCCGATGGGGTCGGCCGGCGCCAAGGCGATGGCGGTGGTGCGCGGCGACGTGGACGCCTACCTGCACGCCGGCGGCCAATGGGAGTGGGATTCGGCGGCCCCGGCAGGTGTGGTGCTGGCCGCCGGCATGCACGCGTCCCGGCTGGACGGTTCGCCGCTGGTCTACAACCGGCCCGACCCCTACCTGCCCGACCTGCTGATGTGCCGCCGTGACGTGGCGCCGCAACTGCTGGCCGCGATCCGGCGGGCAGCGCACTGACCGCCGCTGCGGACCGGCTAATCGTCCCGCCTAAAGTCGGGGGCATGCACTCGTGGTCGGCGCCGGCCGTTCCGGTACTGCCGGGACGAGGCCCGGCACTGCGCCTGTACGACACCGCCGATCGTCAGATCCGCCCGGTGTCACCCGGTTCGACGGCCACCATGTACGTCTGCGGCATCACCCCCTACGACGCCACCCACCTGGGTCACGCCGCGACCTACCTGGCGTTCGACCTGATCCACCGGCTCTGGCTGGACGGCGGGCACCAGGTGAACTACGTGCAGAACGTCACCGACATCGACGATCCGCTGTTCGAGCGGGCCGACCGCGACGGCGTGGACTGGCGAGAGCTGGCAGCCGGCCAGGTCGAGTTGTTCGCTGCCGACATGGCGGCGTTGCGGGTGCTGCCGCCACAGCACTATGTGGCCGCGACCGAAGCCGTCGCGGAGGTGATCGAGGTGGTCGAGAAGATGCTGGCCGCCGGGACTGCCTACGTCATCGACGGCGAACACCCCGACGTCTACTTCCGTGCCGACGCCACCCGGCAGTTCGGCTACGAGTCCGGCTACGACCGCGCGACCATGCTGGAGTTGTTCGCCGAGCGGGGCGGCGATCCGGACCGGGCCGGCAAAGCCGACCGGCTCGACGCCCTGATGTGGCGCGCCGCCCGGCCCGGCGAACCCAGCTGGCAGGCGTCGTTCGGGCCGGGCCGCCCAGGCTGGCACGTGGAATGCACCGCGATCGCACTGAGCCGCATCGGTGCCGGCCTTGATATCCAGGGCGGCGGATCGGATCTGGTCTTCCCGCATCATGAGTTCTGCGCCGCGCAGGCTGAATCCCTCACCGGCGAAACCCGATTCGCCCGCCATTACGTGCACGCCGGGATGATCGGCTGGGAGGGGCACAAGATGTCCAAGAGCCGCGGCAACCTGGTGCTGGTGTCGAAGCTTCGCGCCCAGGGGGTGGAGCCGGCGGCGATCCGGCTGGGCCTGTTGGCCGGGCCTTACCGGTCCGACCGGGTCTGGGACGCCGGGACCCTCGAGGACGCGCAGCGGCGCCTGCACCGGTGGCGCACCGCGACCGCACTGCCCGCCGGCCCGGCGGCCGACGACGTCATCGCGCGGGTGCGCCGCTACCTGGCCGACGATCTTGACACCACCAAAGCTCTTGCTGCACTGGATGGTTGGTCAGATGATGCGGTGGAGTACGGCGGTCACGACGTGACCGCGCCGGCACTGGTGGGCAGCGCGGTCGACGCATTGCTGGGGCTTGCGCTCTAGGCCGTACCGGGGGGGTACGTTGGGCCCATGACTTCGATCAGCT
>JBDTKT010000223.1:0-7917 GCA_039935195.1 Mycobacterium sp. | reverse complement strand
GTCGGGAACGTGTCGTTGGACGACTGCGACATGTTGACGTCGTCGTTGGGGTGCACCGTAACCCCGGCGGCGGCCGCGATGCCGGCGATCACCTCGTTGGCGTTCATGTTCGAGCTGGTGCCCGAACCGGTCTGGAAGACGTCGATGGGGAACTGGTCGTCGTGGCCGCCGTCGGCGATCTCAGCAGCGGCGGCGATGATCGCGGCGGCCTTCTCCGGCGCGAGCAGCCCCAGATCGGAGTTGACCTGCGCGCAGGCGCCCTTCAGCAAACCCAGCGCCCGAATCTGGGCGCGCTCCAGGCCGCGTCCGGAGATCGGGAAATTCTCCACGGCGCGCTGGGTCTGGGCGCGCCACAGCGCGTTGACCGGCACCCGGACTTCGCCCATGGTGTCGTGCTCGATGCGGTACTCGGGGTTAGCCATGCGGTGTCCTTGTTCGTGGAGGGTCAGGGCAGGGGGTAGGCGGCACTGGAATCGCCGGTGAAGTCGACCGCCGAATATTCGTTGAGCTTCGACAGCCGGTGGTATGCCTCGATCATCCGGACGGTGCCGGACTTCGAGCGCATCACGATCGACTGGGTGGTGCAGCCACCGGGGTAGTAGCGCACCCCCTTGAGCAGGTCGCCGTCGGTGACCCCGGTGGCGCAGAAGAACACGTTGTCGCCGGAGACCAGATCCTCGGTGGTCAGCACTTCGTCCAGGTCGTAGCCGGCATCGAGGGCCTTTTGCCGCTCGGCATCGTCGGTGGGCGCCAGCTGAGCCTGGATCGCGCCGCCCATGCAGCGGATCGCGGCGGCGGCGATGATGCCCTCCGGCGTGCCGCCGATGCCGGCGAGCATGTCGGTGCCCGAGTCGGGCCGGCACGCCGAGATGGCGCCGGCCACGTCACCGTCGGTGATCAGCCGGATCCGTGCCCCGGTGGCCCGCACGTCGTTGATGAGCTGGGCGTGCCGGGGTCGGTCCAGGATGCACACCGTCATGTCGCGGGCGGAGAGGCTCTTGACCTTGGCGACCGCGCTGATGTTCTCGGCGATCGGCTTGGTGATGTCCAGCACGTGGGCGGCCTCGGGGCCGACGGCGATCTTGTTCATGTAGTACACCGCCGACGGGTCGAACATCGAGCCGCGGTCGGACACCGCCAGCACCGAGATGGCGTTGGGCATGCCCTTGCTCATCAGGGTGGTGCCGTCGACGGGGTCGACGGCGAAGTCGCAGTCCGGGCCGTCGCCGTTGCCGACTTCTTCGCCGTTGTAGAGCATCGGGGCGTGGTCCTTCTCGCCCTCGCCGATCACCACCACGCCGCGCATCGACACCGAGTTCACCAGTTCGCGCATCGCGTCGACGGCCGCGCCGTCGCCGCCCTCTTTGTCGCCACGGCCGACCCAGCGGCCCGAGGCCATCGCCCCGGCCTCGGTAACCCGCACCAGCTCCATGGCTAGGTTGCGGTCTGGAGCTTCACGTCGAGATGGTCCCGTCACGGTTGCTAATTGTCCCAGAACCGGATCGGTGCTGCCCAGCTGGGATACTGGCACCCATGACCACCGAGCCGCAGCCGGCGCCTAAACCCGCCAAGTCCCGACTGCTGCACGACGGTCGCGACATGTTCTGGTCGATCGCGCCCTTGGCGGTGGCGTGCATCTTGTTGGCCGGTCTCGCCGGGACGTGCTCGTTTCGCCCCGGCGGGACGGCTACCGCACCGGTGCCGTCCTACGACGTCGTCGCGGCCCTGAACGCCGATGCGCAGGTCCTGGGCTTCCCGGTCCGGCTGCCGCGCCTGCCGTCGGGCTGGCAACCCAGCTCCGGCAGTCGCGGCAGCATTACCGACGGGCGCATCGACCCGGCTAACCCTTCAGCGGGCCAGCGCTTGCGCGCGGTCACCTCGACGATCGGCTACCTGAGCCCGACCGGGATGTATGTGAGCCTGACCCAGAGCAACGCCGACGAGGACAAGCTCGTCGCCTCGATTCACCCGACGATGCATCCGACCGGCACCGAGGACGTCGACGGCACCGGCTGGGTGATGTACCAGGGCGATTCCGAGCAAGTGTGGACTACCCGGCTGACCGGCCGGTCGGGTGTCGCCCAGCTCGCGATCACCGGTGCCGGAAGTACCGAGCAGTTCCGCACCCTGGCGGCGGCCACCCAATCTCAGCCCCCGCTGCCGGCCAACCGAGAAGAGGGCAAGTGAACGCACCTGAGGCCGACCTGACCGGATGGACCGCTGCGCCGTTCACCGGCGGCGGCTATACCCATGACGTCTACCGCAAGGGTGAAGGACCCGGCGTGGTGTTGATGCCGGAGATACCCGGAATGCATCCGGGTGTGCTGGCGCTGGGGAACCATTTGGTGGACAACGGGTTCACGGTCGTGATCCCGTCGTTGTTCGGCAAGCCGGGTAAAGCGGTCACCCCCGGATACGCTGCGTCGACGCTTGCCCGCGTCTGCGTGACGCGCGAATTCGCCGCACTGGCAACCAACGCCCAACGTCCGGTGACCGCCTTTCTGCGGGCGCTGGCCCGCGACCTCAACGAACACACCCCCGGTAAGGGTGTCGGGGTGATCGGTCAGTGTTTCACCGGCGGGTTCGCGCTGGCCACTGCCGTCGACGACAGCGTGCTGGCGCCGGTGCTCAGCCAGCCGTCGGTGCCGTTGCCACTGACGTGGAAGCAGCGCCGCGACCCGGGTCTGTCCGACGTCGACTTGGGGGTGATTGCCGACCGGGCCGCCACCGACGGGTTGTGCGCGCTGGGGCTGCGGTTCAGCGAAGACAAAATGGCTCCGGGTGAACGCTTCCAAACCCTCAAGGACCGACTCGGTGACGCATTCGAGGTGATCGAGATCGATTCGTCGCCGGGCAACCCGCACGGCCTTTCCCGGATGGCGCACTCGGTGCTCACCGACCAGGTCCGCGAAGTCGACGGGCACCCGGCCTACGAGGCGCGCAAACGGGTGGTGGAGTTCCTCAATCGGCGGCTGCGCTAGTCGTCTCCGGCGGCAACCAGCGAGCGCAACTGCACATCCGGGTTGTCGCGTTGGAAGCCTTGCAGGCGCCACTTGGTGGAGAACAGTGCGAGCAGGACTCCGTCGCTCCGGGTCAACACTTCCATCGACGGCTGCCGCTGTAGTAATTCGACGTCGACGGCGTCGACGGCTCGGGCCACGGAGTAGGGGAGCGGCTCCAGCTGGATCGGCGCGCTGAGTTCGCCTGCCATCCGGTGACTGGCGACCTCGAACTGCATCGGACCGACAGCGGCCAGGACGGGCGATTGGTCACCGCGGCGGTCTGAGCGCAGCACTTGGACGACCCCCTCCTGCTCGAGTTGAGCGATACCGCGCCGAAACTGTTTGTGTCTGCTCGAGTCGGTGCCACGTGCGACGGCGAAGTGCTCAGGAGAGAAGCTCGGAATCGGTGGGTAGTTCACCGGGTCATCGCGGTAGAGGGTGTCTCCCGGGCGGAGTGCCGCGGCGTTGGCGAGGCCGATGACGTCGCCCGGCCACGCGGTGTCCAGGGTTGTCCGCTGCTGGCCGAACACTGATTGCGCGTATTTGGTGACGAACGGCTTTCCGGTGCTGGCGTGGGTGAGGACGTCGCCGCGCCGAAACGATCCCGAGCACACCCGCGCGTAGGCGATGCGGTCACGATGGGAGGAGTCCATGCCGGCCTGGACCTTGAACACGAAGGCGCTGAACGGTGCGGTCACGGAACGGCTGTCACCATCGGCATCGACTTGCGCGCCGGGAGTCGGTGCGATTCGGACAAGTACGTCCAAGAGTTGATTCACGCCGAAGTTCGATGCCGCTGAGGTGAACAGCACCGGTGTCGTCTGGCAGCCGAGGAATGTGTCGCGGTCGTAGTCCGCTCCGTCGGCGCTGAGGAGTTCGGACTCTTCGACCGCGTTATCCCAGTCGATGCCGGCCGCGTCGCGGGCGTTGTGTGGCGCGATGTGCTCTTCGGGGGCGGCGGTGGCGCCACCTGCTGTGCGGGTGAACCGGATGAAGGTGCCGATGCGCCGGTCGAGGACTCCTTTGAAGTCGCCGGCGATGCCCACCGGCCACGTCAACGGTGTGGGCCGCAGACCGATTCGAGCGTGGATCTCATCCATCAGTTCCAGGGCGTCGCGGCCCGGTCGATCCCACTTGTTGATCACCGTGATGATCGGGATCCGGCGATGACGGCAGACCTGAAAGAGCTTTAGGGTTTGCGGTTCCAGCCCTTTGGCGGCGTCGATGAGCATGACCGCGCAATCGACAGCGGTCAGGACGCGGTAGGTGTCTTCGGAGAAGTCGGCGTGGCCGGGCGTATCGAGCAGGTTGATGACGCAGTCCTGCCCGTCTGGGGCGCGGTAGGGAAATTGCAGTGCCGTTGAGGTGATCGAGATCCCCCGCGCCTTCTCCATGTCCATCCAGTCCGACACGGTGGCACGGCGCCCAGCCTTGCCGTGGATGGCACCTGCCTCGGTGATGGCGTTGGCATGCAGGACCAACGCCTCGGTCAAGGTGGATTTTCCTGCGTCGGGATGACTGATGACGGCGAAGGTTCTGCGCCGCCGTGCTTCGGCGGCGACATGGGCTGCAAGCGCCGCATCGGCGGTCGCCGAGACGCCGGGGACGGTTTCGGTCATGGCGTCATCGATGGTATTGGTGCAGAGCCCGAACTAGAAATCGCGCTCGAGGCGATCCCGCCTCTAGGTGACCCAGTCCGGTTGCGCAGCGACATCGACGGCGCCGAAGTCTTTGTGCCCCAAACCGGCGACGGTGCCCCCGTCAACGACGAACTCCGAGCCGGTGGAGTAGCTGGATTCGTCACTGGCCAGGTAGACGACGAGGTTGGAGACTTCCTTCGGTTCGGCGGCGCGTCCCAGTGCGGTTTGGAAGATGTCGTCGGGAACCCATTCGGTCATCGGCGTCTTGATGAGCCCGGGATGAATTGAATTGACCCGAATTCCACTGGGCCCCAACTCCAGAGCCGTCGACTTGGTCAGCCCGCGCACTGCGAACTTGCTCGCGGTGTAGCCGTGGCAGGCGATGGTGCCGGCCAAGCCCTCGATCGATGAAATGTTGATGATGGAGCCGCGGCCGGCATCTTTCATGGGCTTCACGACGGCGCGGATGCCCAGAAATACGCCGGTCAGGTTGATGTCGAGAATCCGGTGCCATTCGGAGAGCTCATAATCTTCGATCATGCCGATGTTGATGATGCCGGCGTTGTTGACCAGGACGTCCACCCCGCCGAACTCGTCGACCGCGACGGCCACCGCCGACGCCCATTGGTCGGGTTGGGTGACGTCGAGGTGAACGTATCGAACCGCGTCACCGAATTCGGCGGCCACCGCTTTGCCGGCGTCATCGAGGATGTCGCCGAAGACGACCTTGGCGCCTTCGGCCACCATCGACCGGACATGCGATGCGCCCATCCCGCGGGCACCCCCGCTGACCAATGCGACCTTGCCGGCCAACCGTTCTGACATGGAGTTTCCTTCCGTAGCTTCGATGCACCGCGCCCGCATTCACCGAGCCGGCAAACTGAACCGCCATTTTCGGCGGGGTTTGGGCTCGTCGGGTTGTTCGTCTTCTTTCATGGCCACGCCCTTGTATACCGCCAGGTAGACGTCGATGGTCGTGACGATCAGGATCATCAGCACTGGCCCGATCACGATGCCCCAGAAGCCGAACATGGCGATACCGGAGAACACGGCCAGCAGCATCAGCGCGGAATCGAGGCGCGCCTGGCGCGGCACTAGGATCGGGCGCAGCACATTGTCGATATTGGTGACCACCAACAGGTGGAAGAGCACCACAAACGCGCCACCGATGACATGGTCAAAGAACATCATGCCGATACCGAACGGAATCGTCACGATGCCGCCGCCGAGTGGAATGATCGACAGGGCGGTCAACAGGATCGCGAAGATGAAGAAGCCGGCGTGGAAGCCGCCGATGTAGATAGAAGCGGCCCCGGCGACGCCTTGGCACAGTGCGATAACGAACTGGCCCTTGACCGTGCCGCGCACCATTGCGCCTGTCTTGGCCAGGTACAGGTCGGTGATGTCTTCGCCCAATGGGTTGAGCCGGCGGATCAGCAGGAGGACCTTCTCTCGGTTCACCAGCAGCGAGATGAATACGTACAAGAAGATGATCGACGAAGCGATCGCCCCGACGACGCCGCCCGCCGCACCCTGCAGACCGTGCAGCAGCACTTCACCGCCCCGCTGGGCTACGGTCACGGTCGCGTGCCGTAGCGACTCGGTGGTCACGGTGGTGTGGACGAACGGCAGCCGCGCCAGCATGTCGTTGATCATGCGCAGTGCCCGGTCGCCCAGCGTGCTGGGGTCGGTCGCCGCGACCCACTCGCTGACCATGCTGACCATGCGCGTGATCTGGATGATCGCCAGCGCGATAACTCCGCCGACCGGCACGATCACCGTCGCCAGCGTGGCCAACAGGGTCAGCGTGGCGGAGACACCGGGGCTGAACCGCCGCTGTAATCGCTGGAACAGCGGGGTGAACAAATAGGCGCCCACCGCGGCCACCACGATGAGAATGAAGAAGCCGCGCAGGAAATACGCCCCGAATAACAAAGCAACGATGGTGGTGACGGCCAGCGCACGTTTTTGGCTGCCGGTGAATTCGGTGTCCATCGCCGCCCTTCCACGCCGGTACCGATGTAGACGCTAGCCCGGTGTGTCGGTCGGTGATAGCGGTTTTAGACGGCGTTTTAGACGGCTTTGGCCTCGACCAGGCTGAGCGGGCCGGCTGTTGGCACCACGCGGGTCAGCTCATATCCCGAATGTTTCAGCAGCGCGCCGTATTCGGCGGCGGTGCGTTCGCGGGCAGCCTGAGTGATCAGCATCTCCATGTCGATCCAGTTGCCGATGAACCCGCGGTCGTGATCGGGCAGCACCAACTCGGCGAGCAGCAGCGTGCTGCCTGCGGCCGCTGCCGCGCGGAGATTGCTCAGGATTGCTATCGACTCGGCGTCCGGCCAGTCATGGATGACGTTCTTCGAGATGTACACGTCGCCGCCGGCGGGAACGCTGTCGAAGAAGGAGCCGGCGACGATGTCGACCCGTTCTGCGACACCGTGTCTGCGTAGCAGTTCGGGTGCCCCCTCGACGACTTCGGGCCGGTCGTACAGCACGCCCCGGGCGGAAGGGGTGGCGGCCAGGATGGCCGACAGCAGCCGGCCGTGTCCACCGCCGACGTCGACGATGGTCGGGTATGGCCTGAAGTCGTAGGCGGCGACCAACGGGGCGATGGTCGATTCCGACATGCTCGTCATCGCGTCGTTGAAGATCGCGGCCATCTCGGGATGTTCGGCGAGGTACTCGAATGCGGGCTTGCCGCGCAACCGCGGGATGACCGCTTCGCCTGTTCTGATCGCATCGATCAGGTGGCTCCAGTGTTCGCGGTGCTCCGGCAGTCCCACAAAGCGGGCCATCCCGGCGACGGACACCGGTGCATCCGAGCGCAGGGCGGACGCCTGCGCGTTGAGCGCGTAGCGGCCGTCGCGGCGCCTGGTGAAGATGCCGTCGCCGATCAGGGCGCGCAGCAGTCGCGCGAGCGCGTCCGCGTCGGCGCCGACCCGGCCGGCCAACTCGTCGATGGTCAGCGCGCCGTCGGCCAACGCGTCGGCCACTTTCAACTCGGCTGCCACGGCGATGCCCTGGGCGGTCCAGGCGCCGAGGATCTTCTCCAGCACCGCGACGGGCGGCGGGACACTGCGTTGGTGTAGGCGATCCAGCACATGGCGCACTCGCTCGACGACCCGGACCAGGCCGGCGGGTGGAACTTTCGAGGAAGTCACCCGTAGCACTTTAGCCTCGATTCACCGACTGAATTGGCTGCGGTTCGGGTGTCGATATCGAGGCAGTGCCTTCTTAACCGGGATGATTCAAGCTCTCACGCAATCAGCCATCCC
>JBDTKT010000222.1:0-3375 GCA_039935195.1 Mycobacterium sp. | reverse complement strand
CCACATGCCCAACCAATTGCGCAGGGTGCAGGCCGCGGCGATGCCGCGTGCGGACCGGTTGGCCTTGGCCGGCACCCCGGCGTAACACATGTTGGGGGTGCGCTTGGTGGGCTCCAGGGTTGGGTCGACCATGCGCGGGTCGGCCCAGGTGCGCATCACGGTGAACGGACGGTCCGAAAAGCCCGCCGCGCGAACACGTTCTAGCTCGGCCTGCGCCCAGTCGGTGATGGCGTGGTTGCGGGCGGTCTGGGCGGAGCGGTAGCGGGAGACGAACTCCGGCGAGTACGGCGGACCGTTGCGCTCCGCGAACAGGTCGAGGTCGGGGTCGGTCGCGACCGGGTCGTTCTCGTCGACGACGGCGCCGTCCATCCACGCGGTCAGCACCTCCGGGCGCCCCGGGTGCGCGGCGGTGGCCACGTAGCCGTCAGCGGGCAGCAGCTCGGTCAGCCCGGCCGCCGGCCGCATCCCGGGCAACGGCGTGACATTCGGGTCGAGGGACTGCGACTGGTAAGCGTCCATTAGTGACCCGCCGCCGGAGTTACCGAGCAGCACAACCACATCCACGCCAGCCACTTCGTGCAGCCAGCGCACCCCGACGCCGATGTCGACCAGCGCGTGGTCCAGCAGAAAGCTACTCTCAAAGCCGCGGAAGCGGGTGTTCCAGCCGAGGAACCCGATGCCGCGGGCGGCCATGTATTCGGCGAGGTAGTGCTCGGAGAAGTCGATCTGGTAATGGGTGGCGATCATCGCCACCTTCGGCTTGTCGCCCGCCGCACGGTGATACAAGCCCTGGCATGGGTGCCCGCCGGCGCCGGCCCGCTGCGCGGTCGGTGAGGGCAGGCCGATGAACTCCCGGACGACCTCCGACGTGCGGGTCATTTCAGCGGACCTCCTTGGTGTAGATGGCCCGGTAGAAGACAGCGGCCAGGGTGTCGATGCAGGCGTCGTCATCGGGATCGCCGTCGACGGGGCGCGGCCCGGCGAGTTGGATATAGCAGAACTGGTTGAGCATCGCCACGATCGCCACCGCGAGTAGGTGTGGATCATCGCCGGCGCAATAGCCCGCGGATTGGGCACGTTTCACCATCTCGGTGATAAAGGAAACTGGTACCGCACACATTTCGGCCCAGTGCCGGGCAAAGTCGTCATTGACCATCGCCAGTTGCGACACGCCGATCATCTCGGCCAACCGGTTGCGGTAGGTGTGCCAGTGCGCGGCCGAGGCCTCACGCACCCGCTCCCGGTCAGACAAGCCGTGCCGGAAAACCGTGGCCGCCCGGTGGCCGGCCTCATCGCGAAAGCGCAGCGCCCACTCGCGGACCATCGCCTCCTTGGAGTCGTAATAGTTGTAGAACGATGCGGTGGACCGACCCGCCTCAACCGCGATGTCGGCGATGGTGGTGGCCAGGATGCCTTTGCGGGCGATGACCGCGCGGGCCGCTGCGTCGATAGCCGCCTGGGTCTCCCGGCCGCGGCGAGTCGGCAATTCGGCGCGCTGACGAGGCTGTTCGGAGACCGTCGGCACCGATCGTGTCTCCTATCACCGCTGGGTCTGGTCTGAATCTGAACCTGATGTTAGATTCAGATACCGTTCTTGACCAGGGGGTCGCGCAGTGATCAAGCCACATGGCACCAACGCCGAGTTCGAGATCAGCGGGATCAACCACGTCGCGCTGGTGTGTTCGGACATGGCCCGCACCGTGGATTTCTACAGCAACATCCTCGGCATGCCGCTGGTTAAATCACTGGACCTGCCCGGCGGCATGGGGCAGCACTTCTTCTTCGACGCGGGCAACGGCAACTGTGTGGCCTTCTTCTGGTTCGCCGAAGCACCGGACCGGGTGCCTGGGGTGTCCTCGCCGGCCGCGATCCCGGGTATCGGCGAGATCGTCAGTGCGGTCAGCACCATGAATCATCTCGCGTTCCACGTTCCGTCCGAGAAGTTCGACGCCTACCGGCAGCGCCTCAAGGAGAAGGGGGTTCGGGTCGGACCGATACTCAACCACGACGAGTCGGAGATGCAGGTGTCCGCTGTGCTGCACCCCGGTGTTTACGTGCGATCGTTCTACTTCCAAGACCCTGACGGCGTCACGCTCGAATTCGCTTGCTGGACGAAAGAACTCACCGATAGTGGTGGCCACGCCGAACCGAAGACGGCGGCGGACCGCCGGGTTCCGGCCAGTCGTTAGTCGCGATACAGCACTGGGTCGGCGAGTTTGTCGAGCAATGCGGCCAACTGGTCGACGAGTCGATCGGGTTTGAACCGCAATTCACCGGCCAGCCAGGCGCTGATCGTCTGGGCTACCCCGCCGACCACGAAGTGTGCGCCCGCCTTGATCCGGTCGTTCTCCGGCAGGTGCAGCATCGCGACCGCGTGCTGTCCGGACAGCATCGCCAGCAGCACACTGGATTCCACCCGTTTGCGCACCACCACCGCGTTACTCAGGTGCACGCTGAACAACAATCGCCCGATCCGGGCGTCGCCGACGATCGTGCGCACGATGTTGGCGATGCCGACCCGGGTCTGCTGGTCGGCCGGCGCGGAGTTCACGACCGACTGCGTTTTGGCGGCCAGGTCGGCGATCACCGAATCGAAAACCGCGCTGACAAACTCATCCTTGTCGGTGAAACTCTCGTAGAAGTAGCGGGCGGTCAGGCCGGCTTCCCGGCAGATGCCGCGCACGGTCAGTTCGGCGATCTGCGGTACGTCGGCCCCGAGTAGGTCCAGGCCGGCCTCCAGCAACCGGGCTCGGCGCGACGCGAGCCGACCGGCGGCGTCGACCCCCCCGTACGGGCGGGCGCCCGGCGCTTTGACGGCACTGCTGTTGGCCATGGAGACCATATTGACATCTGACCGGAGGTGGGTGCAATATCAGGAAACGGACGTTATCACAATTGACGGGCAGGGGTACCGATGGCAGCCAGCACCCAGATCTCACTGGTGGAGCGCCCGGTCAGCGATCCGCCGGACCCGAAACGTCGGCGTGCCCCGAAGAGCGCGGGCATCGACATGAGCGACGGATTGTTCGGCATATCGCTGATGTCCGGCTCCGCCAACGTGATCATGCAACTGGCGCGGTCCGGCGTCGGCTACGGCGTTTTGGAGAGCCGGGTGGACAGTGGTCGGGCGGACCTGCACCCCTTCAAGCGGGCCCGCACCACCATCGGGTATCTGGCGGTGGTTGCCCTGGGCACCGATGAAGAGAAGACGGCGTTCAGGGAGGCGATCGACACGGTGCACCGTCAGGTCCGGTCCACGCCGGACAGTCCGGTGAAGTACAACGCTTTCGACCCCGATCTGCAGTTGTGGGTGGCGGCATGCCTGTACAAGGGATCGGTCGACCTCTCCCGGATGTTCTACGGCGAGATCGACGA
>JBDTKT010000221.1:0-3764 GCA_039935195.1 Mycobacterium sp. | reverse complement strand
CGGTCGAGGGCGGCAAGCAACTGCCGGGTGGCCGCCGGTGCGCGGACCGCGATCCGCACCCAGCGGTCATCCAGGCCGGGGAAGGTGTCGGCGCGGCGCACCGCAATACCGTTGGCGCGCAGCGACGCGTGCACCCCGGCGCCGACCTGCGCCAGGACGTATGGTGCTGCGCCGGCGACGAACGGCACCCGGCGTTGGGTGAGAGCGTCGGTCAGGCCGGTCCGCCAACCCGCCATCTCCGCGGCCCGGTGGGCACTTTCTACAAGCGCCCGCTGATCAGAGCAGGCCAGCATCGCGGCCAACGCCGGCGCTGAGACCGACCAGGGAATCTGCAGCCGGGCAGCCTGGGCGATCAACGTGGGATCGCCGAGCAGGTAGCCGGCCCGGATGCCGGGGATCGACCAGTGCTTGGTCAGGCTGCGGCTGACCAGCAGGCCCGGATGCTGTTCGCCGGCCAGGCTTTCGGGCTCGCCGGGGATCGCGTCGAGAAACGCTTCGTCGATCAGGACGACCCGGCCGGGCCGCAGTAGCCGGCGCAGGCTGTCCGCGGAATGCAGGACGCCGGTCGGGTTGGTGGGGTTGCCGACGACGACCAGGTCGGCGTCGTCGGGCATCGACTCGGGGTGCAGTGCAAACCCGTCGTCGCCGTGACAGCACACCACGGTGACCGAGTGGCCGGCGGCGATCAGTGCGGTGTGCGGCCCGGTGTACTGCGGGTGCACCAGGACCGGGCGGCGCCACCGGCGCAGCCGGGCCACCAGGTCGAACGCCTCAGAGGCACCCGCGGTGGGCAGCACGTCGTCGGGGGCGCGACCGTGCCGGTGGGCCAGCGCGGCTCGGGCAGCCGAGGCATCGGGGTAGGCGGTGGCATCATCGAGTGCCGCGTGCAGTGCGGTGTCCAGCCAGCCCGGGCGGGGTCCGGCATAGACGTTCACCGCGAAATCGAGCAGGCCCGGTCCGGCCTCGGTATCGCCGTGATGGTGCAGAGCGATGTCGTCGTTGTGGTGCCGGTCCGGCTCGGCGTAGTGGTGCACCGCGTCGGCGAAGCGCTGCGCCAACTGCGGATGCCCGGCCCAGTGGGTGTGCAGGTAGGAGGCGTGCAGGCGCGGGCCGGCGCAGCCGTCCGGGCCGCCGGGCAGCTGCCAGGCCGCGGTGGGCGGGTCGGCGTCGAAAGTGACCTGGGTGCGGTGGAATTCGTGCCCTCGCACCTGCTCCCCGGCGTCGGCCAGCAGGCAGTCGGCGACCGCGGTGGCGCGGCGGTAGCCCAGCGTCAGCCGCGGCGTCATCGCCGCCACCGCCGGCACCGCCCCGACACTCCGAACGCCGTCGAGGGTCCGGCACAGATACGCCAGCCCGGCGCACTCGGCGACCGTCGGCACCCCGGCGGTGATCGCGGCCCGCAGTGCGGCGAGCAGCGCGGCGTTGGCGGCCAGTTCGGTGGCGTACACCTCCGGAAATCCGCCGCCGAGGTAGATGCCGACGGTCCCGTGCGGCAGGGCGGGATCGGTGAGCGGGTCGAAGGCGATGACCTCGCAACCGGCGGCTCGCAGCAGTTCGACGGTCTCGGTGTAGCCGAACGTGAACGCGGCCCCGCCCGCGAGGGCCACCACCGGCCGACGGGTCGAGGCTGGGCGGATCTCGGCCGACGGACTCCAGGGGCGGGCGATGAGATCCGGTGCTCGCCCGGCGATCGCAAGCACCGCGTCCAGGTCGACGTGGTCGATGATGACCTGTGCCGTGCGGGCCAGCACGGCCGTCGACTCGGCGCGTTCGGCGGCCGGCACCAGTCCGAGATGCCGCGACGGCATGTCGATGCCGGCGTCGCGGGGAAGCTCACCGAGCACCGGAATGCCGGTGCCGGCCAAGCCGTCACGAACCTCGTCGGCGTGCCGGGGGCTGGCGGCCCGGTTGAGCACCACCCCGGCGATCTGCACCGCCGGGTCGAAGCCGGCCAGGCCCGCGATGACCGCCGCATGCGTGCGGGAGGCATGCGAGATGTCGACCACCAACAGCACCGGCGTCGACGTCAACGCCGCGACGTGTGCGGTGGATGCCTCCCCGGCCGCGCCGAGTCGGCCGTCGAAAAGCCCCATCACGCCCTCGATCACCGCAACGTCGGCGCCCGCGGCGCCGTGCAGCAGCAGCGGACCGATCCGTTCGGCACCGACCAGGTAGGGGTCCAGGTTGCGGGCCGGCCGGCCGGTGGCCAGCGCGTGATAGCCGGGGTCGATATAGTCCGGCCCGACCTTGTGTCCGCTGACCTGCAGGCCGCGTGCGGCGAGCGCCGCCATCACCCCGATCGCCACCGTCGTCTTGCCGTGCCCGGATCCGGGTGCGGCGATGACTATCCGGGGCAGGGTGGTGCCTACCATTCGATCCCGCGCTGGCCCTTCTGGCCGGCGTCCATCGGGTGCTTCACCTTCGTCATCTCGGTCACCAGATCGGCGATCTCGACCAGCCGCGGATGGGCACGACGACCGGTGACCACCACATGCTGGTGGCCCGGCCGGTTGCTGAACGTCTCCACCACGTCCTCGACGTCCACCCAGCCCCAGCTGATCGGGTAGGTGAACTCGTCGAGCACATACAGATCGTGGGTCTGTGCGGCCAGGCGGCGTTTCACCTCGGCCCAGCCCGCCGCGGCATCCGCCGCGTGGTCATCGGAGCTGCCGGCCTTGCGGCTCCACGACCAGCCGGACCCCATCTTGTGCCACTGGACCGGCCCGCCCTCGCCGGTCTCGTCGTGCAGGGTCCCGAGCCGCTCCAGCACCGCCTGCTCGCCGACCCGCCACTTCGCGGATTTGACGAACTGGAAGACCCCGATGTTGAACCCCTGGTTCCAGCCGCGCAGCGCCATGCCGAATGCGGCGGTGGACTTCCCCTTGCCGTCGCCGGTATGCACCAGCAGCAGCGGCCGGTTGCGGCGCTGCCGGGTGGTCAGGTTGTCGTCGGGCACCGTCACCGGTTGTCCCTGCGGCATCGGATGCTCCTTCTGCGGTGGCGGCTTTACGAGGCACTGCGGACGACGTCGGTGAGCGCCTCGGCGTTCACGTCGGGCAGCGAGACGTATGCGGCCCGCAGGTGCTCGGCCAGGGTAAGCGCCAAACCCAGTCGCATCCGGCCGTTCTCGCAGTCGACGACGACCGCGGAGATCCGCTGCTCGCCAAGATACGTCGCGGCCTGTCGGGACCGTTGGATCGGGTCTGCGCCGGCGGTGGCCCGGCCATCGGTGAGCACCACCAGCAGTGGGCGACACGCCGGGTCGCGCAGCCGTTCCCGGCGGATCAGCTCGCCGGCTTCGAACAGCCCCTCTGCCAGCGGGGTGCGCCCCCCGGCGGGCACCTCGTCGAGCCGCACCGCGGCGATCTCCACCGAACCCGTCGCTGGCAGCACCACCTGGGCTCCGGTGTCGCGGAAGGCCACCACCGCGACCCGGTCGCGGCGGCGGTAGGCGTCGAGCAGCAGCGACAGGATCGCCGTTTTGACCTGCCGCATCCGTTCGCGTGCCGCCATCGAACCGGAGGTGTCGACGACGAACAGCACCAGGTTGGCCTCTCTACCCTCCCGGACGGCCCGGCGAAGATCGGCGGCCTGCAGCAGCATCCGGCCGTCCACGCGGCCGCGGGCAACCTGGTGCGGCGCGGCGGCCCGCAGTGTCTCGAACAGGTGCAGGCCACTGCCGCCGGTGGTCAGCGGGGTGGCGCCCATCCGGCGGCCCGAACTGGTGCGGGCCCGGCTGCGCCGTCCGGCGCGGCCGTCCCCGA
>JBDTKT010000220.1:0-17427 GCA_039935195.1 Mycobacterium sp. | reverse complement strand
CGTCGATGACGTATCAGGTGTGGCAGACGCAGTGGAATCAGGCGATGGAGGAGTTGGTGCGGGCTTATCACGCGATGGCTACCACCCATGAGGCCAACACCATGTCGATGTACGCCCGCGACGCGGCCGAAGCCGCCCGATGGGGCTAACAAGCCACCCGGGTTTTAAGGACGCCAGCGATGAGGACTGATCCCAACGCCGCGGAACTCACCGTCGAACAGGCGTGGTTCATTGCGGAAACCGTTGGTGCGGGGACATTCCCGTGGGTGCTGGCGATCACTATGCCCTACACCGACGCCGGGGAGCGCGGCGCGTTCATGGAACGTCAGCGCGCCGAGCTCACCCGGATGGGTGTGGTTTCGCCCGACGGAGCGGTCAATCCGGCAGTCACCGACTGGGTCCGGGTGGTGTGTTTCCCTGACCGCTGGCTCGACCTGCGTTACGTCGGACCGGATGCCGCGCAGTCACCGGGTGGTCCCGAGATGCTGCGCGGCATCGTCGTGCGGCGCGGTGAGCGGCCCGGAAAATCGGCGAAAACCGTTGTGGCGCTTCGTAATGCGCAATTGGTCACCTTCACCGAGATGGACATCGACGACCCGCGGTCGCTGGTTCCGGTACTCGGCGTCGGGCTGCGGCAGCGTCCGGCGGCCCGGTTCGACGAGTTCACCTTGCCAACCCGGGTCGGCGTGCGTGCCGACGAGCGGTTGCGTTCCGGCGCTCCGCTCGCCGAAGTCCTTGATTACCTGGGCATCCCGGCGTCGGCGCGCCCCGTCGTGGAGTCGGTGTTCACCGGTCCGCGCACCTACGTGGAGGTGGTCGCCGGTTGCGCCCACAATGGCCGGCACGCCACCACCGAGGTCGGGGTGAGCGTCGTCGACACCGCCTTGGGCCGCATCCTGATCACCCCGTCCCGCGCCTTCGACGGCGAATGGGTCTCAACCTTCCAGCCCGGGAACGACTTCGCCATCGCCGTCGCGATCGAGCAGTTGACCGCCGGCCTGCCCGAGGGCCAGTGGTTCCCCGGTCACCGGTTGTCCCGAGATTTCACCCCCCAGCTGTCCTGAGCACAGAAGAGATAGAGAGCACCAATGTCTGAAGTACCGGTGACGACCAGCGCCGTCATGCCGATAGTCCGGATCGCCGTCATCGCCGACCACCGGTTGACCGAGATCGCCCTGCCCGCGAAGTTGCCGCTGCGCGAAATCCTGCCCGCGGTGCAGCGCATGGTGGCACCCGACCTCGGCGACGGCACCGAACCCGTGGACGGTTCGATCACCCTACTCAGCCTGGCCCCGGTCGGGGGCGCGCCGTTCAGCCTGGACGCCAGCCTGGACACCGTCGGGGTGGTTGACGGCGACCTGCTGGCACTGCGCCCGGTACCGGCCGGCCCCGCCGCGCCGGGCATCATCGAGGACATCGCCGATGCCGCGGTCATCTTCTCCACCTCGCGTCGCAAGCCCTGGGGTGCAGCACACATTCAGCGCGGCGCGTTGGCCGCAGCGGTTGCCCTGGTGCTCGCCGGAACCGGGCTGGCGGCCGCCCACCGGGCGGTCACCGGTGAACCGGCCGGCTTGCTCGCGGTCGCGGTCATCGCCGTGCTCACCGTGCTGGCGGCATTGTTCAGCCGGGCGCGTTCGGCGGACGCCGGGCTGACCCTGGCGGTCGCGGCGCTGGTGCCGGTCGCGGCGGTGGGCATCCTGGCGGTGCCCGGATTGTTCGGACCCGCCCACCTGGTGCTGGGCGCGGCCGCGGTCACCGCGTGGTCGATGATCAGCCTGATTCTCCCGCCGGGAGGCCGGGGCGAGCGCGGTATCGCGCTCTTCACCGCGGCCGCCGTCGTCGGAGTCGGCGTGCTGGTGGCCGCCGGAGTCGAAACCTTCTGGGACCTGCCGCTGCTGTCCATCGGCGCCGGATTGATCACCGCCGCGCTAGTGCTGACGGTCTCGACCCCGCAACTCTCCGCGCTGTGGGCGCGACTGCCGCTGCCGGTGATCCCGGCGCCGGGTGACCCCACCCCGTCCGCGCTGCCGCAGACGGTGCTCGAGGACCTGCCACGCCGGGTGCGGGTCAGCGACGCCCACCAGACCGGCTTCATCGCCGGCGCGTCGCTGCTGGCCGTGCTCGGTTCGGTGGCGATCGCGGTGCGGCCGGAGACGCTGTCGGGCTGGGCGTGGTACGTGGTCGCGGGCACCGCGGTGGCCTCCCTGTTGCGGGCCAGGGTGTGGGATTCCGCCTGGTGCAAAGCCTGGCTGCTGGCCCAGCCGCATCTGACCGCCGCCGTGCTGCTGGTCTGCTACGCCGCGACCGGTCGCTACGCGGCCGCGTTCGGGGCGGTGCTGGTGCTGGTCGCGCTGGTCGCGGTGTGGGCCGTGGTCGCCATCAGCCCGCCGGTGGCCGCGCCGGACAGCTACTCGCTGCCGGTGCGGCGGCTGGTGGGCTTCCTGGCGTCCGGTATCGATACCTCGCTGATCCCGGTGATGGCATACCTCGTCGGCATCTTCAGCTGGGTGCTGTCTCGATGACCTTGCCGCTTAAGAAGGTCGGGATCGGCTGTGCGGCAGCGGCACTGACCCTGTTGCTCACCGGCCCGTCGGCGTCGGCGATCGAGCCGCCCCAGGTCGACCCGACCCTGGCCCCGCCCAGCGGTGCGCCCGGACCGGTCGCGCTGATGGAGCAGCGCGGCGAGTGCGTGAGCTCGGGGATTCTGCCGGGCACCGATCCCGGGGTCGCGACCCCCGGTCAGCTGATGCTCGATCTTTCGGCGGCCTGGCAGTTCTCGCGTGGTGAAGGCCAGACGGTTGCGGTGCTCGACACCGGCGTGCGGCCCGGGCCGCGGCTGCCCGCGGTCGATCCGGGCGGCGACTACCTGGCCACCACCGACGGACTGACCGACTGCGACGGGCACGGCACCCTGCTCGCCGGGATCGTCGCCGGTCAGCCCGGCCCCGACGGCTTCGCCGGGGTGGCTCCGGCGGCGCGACTGCTGTCGCTGCGCACTGCTTCGGCGGCGTTCTCCCCGCGGGTCGCCGGCGACGACCCCCAGACGGCCCGCGCGACCGTCGACATCACCGCGTTGGGCCGGGCGATCGTGCGTGCCGCCGACCTGGGTGCTCGGGTCATCACGATCGGCACAGTGACCTGCCTGCCCGCCGACCGCAACATCGACCAGACCGCCCTCGGCGCCGCGCTGCGCTACGCCGCGGTGGAGAAGGACGCGGTGATCGTGGCGGCCGCCGGCGACAACGGCCAGACCGGGTCGGTCGGCGGTGGCGGCGGATCGTGCGAGTCCAACCCGCTCACCGACCTCAGCCGGCCGCAGGATCCGCGCAACTGGGCGGGGGTCAGCTCGGTCTCGGTGCCGTCCTGGTGGCAGCCGTACGTGCTGTCGGCGGCGTCGCTGAACGCCGGCGGGCAACCCTCAACATTCACCATGTCCGGGCCCTGGGTGGGCGTCGCCGCGCCGGGCGAGAGCATCGCGTCGGTGAGCAATCGCGACGACGGTGGCCTGGCCAACGGACTGCCCGGCGGCCAGGGCAGGCTGGTGCCGATCAGCGGCACCGGTTACGCGGCCGGCTACGTCGCCGGGGTCGTCGCACTGGTGCGCGGTCACTACCCCGAGTTGAGCGCCGCCCAGGTGGTGCGCCGCATCGTCATGACCGCTCACAACGCCGCGCGGACCCCGTCGGACGTCGTCGGCGCGGGCACCGTGGACCCCGTCGCGGCGCTGACCTGGGAACTGCCGCCGAGTGCGGACTCCGCCAAGTCGCCGGTCAAGCAACTGGCCGCGCCACCGGTGCCGCAACCCGAGAACCCCGCACCGCGGATCGTCGCCTTCGCCGGGACGGCGGTGCTGGCCGGTTTGGTTGCGGCAGTCGCCGCCAGCGCCGCGATGACCGCACGCCGACGAAAGGAAAACCGTTCGTGAATATTCCCCTGCCGGGTCCGGCCCGGATGACCCTGTTGCTGCTGGTCGCGGTGCCCGCGCTGATGGCGTACCCCTGGTCGTCGACCCGCGAGCGGTGGGTGCTCGCGGTGGGCCTGCTGGTGCTGGTCGCGCTGCTGGCCTGGTGGCGAGGCCTGCACCTCAGCACGATCGCCCGGCGATGGCTGGCGATGTCGAGGTCGGGCGGCGGCCTGCACACCGACCAGCGTTCCGGCTCCGACGCGCACGCCACCGCGGTGCTGCGGGTTGCGCCGTCGGACACCGGTGCGTTGCCGGTGGCGCTGATCACGGGATACCTGAACCGGTACGGTCTTCAGGCCGACGCGGTGCGGGTCACGAGCCGCGACGGACGTTCGGACACGGGGGAGGCGTTGCGCGACATCTGGATCGGACTGACGTATTCGGCTGCCCGCAACCTCGCGGCGCTGCAGGCCCGCTCGGCGTCGATCCCGCTGCAGGAGACCGCCGACGTCGCGGTGCGGCGTCTCGCCGACCACCTGCGTGAGATCGGTTGGGAGACCGCACTCGTCGGTAGCGACGACCTCCCGGAGTTGGTCGCTGGCAGTGCGCGGGAGACGTGGCGGACGCTGGTAGACAGTTCGGCCGGCTCGACCAGTTACGTTGCTGCGTACCGGGTAGGTGTCGACGACGCCCTGTCGGACACCCTCGCCGAGATCCGCGGCTACGGTGCCCGAGAGACCTGGACCGCGGTGGAGGTCGCCGATGACGGCCACGATCACCGGACCGTCGCCGCAGCGTGTGCGCTACGCACCTCGGAGCCGCCCCACGGCGGCGCGCCGCTGCCGGAACTGGTGCCGCAGCAGGGCAGTCACCGTTCGGCGGTGCTGGTGCTGGACCCGCTGTCGGGGCGGCTACTGGACGGCCACACGCCGATGTCGGACGTCGCCATCGAGGGACTGCGGTGGCCCACCATGCGGGCGGCCGCTACTCGAACATGAACCCCCGCAGGAACGCGGTCATCCGGCGCAGGTAGGCGGGCTGGCTGACGTGCAGCACGTGATTGCCGGGGAACCAGTGCAGCGCGCAACGATCCCAATGCTGCCACAGCATTTCGGCTTGCTCGGGCGGCGCGAGCCGATCGCCGAGTCCGGTGATGATCAGCCGCCGTTCCGCGGGCACCAGCGCCGGGTAATTCAGCGGGGAATGGTATGCGGTCGCGGCCGCGAACTCGCCGCGTTCGAACCCACCGAGTAGCTGGCCGAGTTGGAACAGCTTGTTGGCCGGGAACCAGTCATCGAGCTCCGCCTCCACCGACACCACCGGAACATTCGGGATCACCGCCTGCAGTCGGCTCTCGACGGCCGCCAGCAGCGCGGTGGTGTAGCCGCCCAGCGACAAGCCGGTCAGGGCGATCCGGTCCACCCCGGTGGACTCCAGATAGTCGATGACCGAACGGAAGTCGTGGACGGCCTGCGCCATCGCCTCGGCGAACCCGGACATGCCGTGCGCGAAAAAGCCGTATCCGCTGAACGGCGAATACTTCTCGGCGCGGCGGCCGTGGAACGGCAGGGTGAACAGGAGTACGTCGTAGCCGGACCGGTAGAACCAGGGCAGCGAGAAGAACAGTCCGTTGAACAGGTACGCCGAGCCCATGAATCCGTGGATGACGCAGAGTGTCGGGTGCGGACCGTCGTCGTGGCGCCAGTGCTGGGCGTGCACGACGTTGTTGCGGCTCAGCGTGCGCCACGTGGGGCGCATCGCGGGGTTCACCGCCTCGAAACTACTGGCGAAGGCGATGTTTTCGACCTCACCGTGGGCGATCCGTTCCACAAACCGATCAGCCCGCCGTGCTGAGGTCCTGGGCGCCGTGGTGGGCGCCGGAAACGACCGGACGGGGTCATGCTCGGCGGCCAGTTCGGCGTAGAAACGCAAGTTGTCGCGCTCTCGGTGCCGCGGGTTGGCGTCGGCAGGGCTGCCGGGTCTTCCGAGGGTGGCCAGTACCGGCGGGATCATCGCCACCCCGACCAGTGAGGCGACCGCGGTGCGTAGACCGATGTCGGCAACCGCGGAGGCGTCGACGATCAACCGCTGCCGCCACGACAGTTCGCTGCGATCCGGCAGGCCGTGTGCGCCGGCGTCCGCGCCGGCAATGTCGGGGACCGGGATGGGCGGACTGATCGGGCTGGCTTCAGGCGTCACAGGCGCTGGCCTCTCTCGGGGGGTGGCCCTGCGCCGTGGCCAGGGCTGGCCACCGCCGATGGTAACCCCGGATCGGCTCGCTACCCGGTTGGTTCGTCCTCGATCGCGAACATCCGTGCCGCGTTGCGGTAGAAGACGCGGCCCAGCCAGTCGCCGTCGACACCGGGGAGTTCGGTGATCGCGGTCAGCGCATCCCGGTAGCCGTAGGGAATGTTCGGGAAGTCGCTGCCGAACAGGATCCGGTCGCCGGCGTCGAGCAGTCGCTGCTGCTCCGATGCGGGAAACGGCGTGGTCTGATTCATGAACTCGGTGAACGCCATCGTGGTGTCCAGGTGTACCGTCGCCGAATCCAGGCAGATATCGAGGAATTCGCGGTACTCGGGCATTCCCATATGCGCGATCACCAGGGTCAGTAGTGGATGTCGGCGCAGCAGTCGCCGGATCGGACCCGAGCCGGTGAATCGCCCGCCTGACGGCCCCGAGCCGCAGTGGATCACCACCGGGACATCGGCATCGGCGATCGCGCCCCAGACGTCGTCAAGCAGTGGATCGTTCGGGTCGTAGTCGCCGACTTGGATGTGGGCCTTGAAGACCCGGACGCCGCCGCGGATCGCGGTGGCGACATAGTCGGCAGCGCCGGCCTCTGGATAGAACGTCGCGGTGGACAGACAATCCGTTGTGGCAGCAGCGAACTCGACTGCCCACTGGTTGAGCCACGCCGCCATGTTCGGCTTGTGCGGGTAGATCAGCGAGGTGAACCGGCGCACCCCGAAACTCCGCAGCGTCTCGACGCGCCGCACTTCGTCGTGGCGATAAGTGATCGGCCAGCGTCGTCCCGTCAACGGCCCGGCCGAGTCGAAGTACTGCCACACCTTGTCCAGTACCGACTTCGGCATGAAATGCGTGTGTACGTCGATGATCCCGGGCAGCCCGAGCTCCGACCAGACCTCCCGGACCTTCACAGCCTCGTCGTCGTGGGCGGTCACGCGTCGGCCGTCCAGACGTTCTCGGAGACGAACTCCTCCAGTGGCCGGCGCTGGGCCCAATCGTCGAGTTCCAGCGCGGGCCGGTTCGGGAATTGCGGGACCGGGCCCAGGCACAGTATCGCCACCGGTTCGGCACCGGCCGGCATCTCCAACAGCTGTGCCAGTCGCTGCGGGTCGAACAGCGACACCCACCCCATGCCCAGGCCCTCGGCCCGGGCGGCCAGCCACAGGTTCTGGATCGCGCACGCCACCGACGCCAGATCCATCTGCGGCAGGGTGCGCCGGCCGAAGACGTGCGCCTGCCTGCCGTCACGTAGCGCCACGACCAGCAGTTCCGCGCACTCACCGATGCCCTCCACCTTCAGGGCCAGGAACTCCTGCTCCCGTAGCCCCAGGGCGTGGGCGGTGAGTTGGCGTTCCTCATCAACCAGGTCGTGGATGCGCTGGCGCAGGGTGTCGTCGGTGATCCGGATGAACCGCCACGGCTGCATCAGGCCGACGTTCGGCGCGGCGTGCGCGGCCTGCAGCAGGCGCGCCAGTACGTCGTGGGGCACGGTGGCGGCGGGGACAAACCGGCGCATGTCGCGGCGCTCGTTGATCGCGCGGTAGACGGCGCGGCGTTCCTGCTCGCTGAACGCGTGACCGGTCATTCGGCCATCGTAAGAACACCGTCCGGCCGCCGGGGTCGCGGCCCCGGCCGGGGCCGGTGCCGTGGTACTGGTTGAGCCATGCAGTCGCAGATCACCCGGCGCCGCACCGTGGCCGCGCTGCTCCCACTGGCCGCGGCCGCCGGATATGCGCTGCTGTGGGTGGGTTACCGGCAGGGCTGGGGTTGGCCGGCCGCCGCGGACTCGTCGGCGCTGCGTGCCAGCTACGCCGTCGGGGTCGAGCACCCGGCCTGGGTGCGATTTTGGGACGTCGTGTCGACGGTGTTCGCGCCGGCGGTGTTTCGGCTGCTGGCCATGGTGGCGGCGGTGGTGGCGGTGGTGCGGCGCCGGTTACGGTCGGCATTGTTCGTGTTGGTCTGCGTGGAGCCGAGCGGGCTGATCATCGCGCTGGCCAAGGGGCTGGTCGACCGGCCGCGGCCGGTGACCGCGCTGGTGGCGGCGGGATCGTCGTCGTTTCCGTCCGGGCATGCGCTGGGGGTAATGGTCGGGGTGGCTGCGTTGCTGGCGGTGGCGCGTCCGGTGCTGAACCGGCGGACGTGGCTGACGGCCGTCGCCGTGGGCGCGCTGGTCGTGGTGGCGGTCGGGGTCGCCCGGGTTGCGCTGAACGTGCACCACCCGTCGGATGTACTGGCCGGCTGGGCGCTGGGTTACCTGTACTTCGCGGTGTGCGTGCGTTTACTGACACCGGAGGCCGGCGGGGGTTGACCCGCCGAACTCCCACCCGCAAAATGATCTTGATGATCGACTCCGGTGCCGACCCGGTCGGCGCGACCGTCTGCTCGCGGCAGGGTTGCAGCGCGACAGCGACGTTCGGCATGTTGTGGAACAACCCGAAGCTCCACACCCCGGAACGGCGCAAGGTCTGGCTGGCCTGCCCCGAGCATCAGGAGTACTTCCGGATGTACCTGTCGTCGCGCGGCTTCCTCAAAGACGAGGTTCCGGTCGACGAATTGGAGCGCAAACCGGAGCTCTGAGTTCACCGGCGCGCCGTGAGCCCAGGTGTTTGACCCGCGACGGACGTGTCACTGATGATGGACAAGTGCGCCGACTGCTGAGTTTGCTCTGCATCGCACTGTGCGCCGCGGGGGTGTCGCCGGCCGGCGCACCGGTCGCCGGGGCCGATGCCGCCCCGTGGTTCGCCCAGTCCGTCGGCAACGCCACCCAGGTGGTGTCGGTTGTCGGAGTGGGCGGTTCGAACGCCAAGATGGACGTCTACCAACGCGCCGCGGCCGGTTGGCAGTCGGTCGCCGCCGGCATCCCCACCCATGTCGGTTCCGCCGGCATGGCGCCGCGGGCCAAGAGCGGATACCCGGCCACCCCGATGGGTGTGTTTACCCTGCCTTACGCGTTCGGCACCGCGCCGAATCCCGGTGGGGGGCTGCAATACGTCCAGGTGGGACCGGACCACTGGTGGAGCGGCGACGATAGCAGCCCGACGTTCAACACGATGCAGGTCTGCAAGAAGGCCCAGTGCCCGTTCGACACCGCCGAGAGCGAGAACCTTGATATTCCGCAGTACAAGCACGTGGTCGTCATGGGGGTCAACCCCGAGCGCACGCCCGGCGGCGGCGCCGCGTTCTTCTTCCACACCACCGACGGCGGCCCGACCGCGGGCTGCGTGGCGATCGACGACGCCAGCCTGGTGCAGATCATCCAGTGGCTGCGCCCCGGTGCGGTGATCGCGATCGCGCAGTGACCGCCCGCCGAGGCTGATCAGCGCCGCAGGTAGTGGCTGACCATGTCGATCAGCACCCGCCGCTCCAGCTGCCAGTCGAACACGACGCCGATGCTCATCTGGGCCAGCACCACCCCGCGCAGCGCAGACCAGATGACCTCGGCAACGCCGGCATCGGCGGGATCGTCGGAGACCAGCCGGCCCAGCTCGCCGATCGCGGCGTTCATCGCCAGCAGGTGCTGTCGGGATCGTTCGCCGAGGCTGCCGCGGGTGGCGCGCAGAATCTCGAACGCGGCCAGCGACGTCGGACTGGAGTAGCAGCGCCAGGCGGTGTCGACCACGGCCGCCACCCGCTGCCGCAGCTCCAATTCGCCGACGTCGACCGACGACAGGCTGTCGAGCAGCCTGGACACCCCGTCGTCGACCACGGCCATCAGCAGACCGTTGCGGTCGCCGAAGTGGTACTGGATCACGCCCCACGTCACCCCGGCCCGTTCGGCGACGTGCTTGGCGGTCGCGGCCGCGAAGCCCTCCTCGGTGATGCAGCGCACCGTCTCGTCGATGATCTTGACCCGGGTCTCGTCGCCGCGCTTGCGCGGGGCGCTGGTCCGCCGAGTGGGCGCGGGCGAGCGTTCACCCTCCCGACCTGTGGAAATAGACATCATTGACTTTATAACATTGATGACTCTATTTTTAAAGACGTGACACAGACTCGTAGCCGATACGCCACCCTGTCCCGCGCCGAACTGGCCGTCATGGTCCCGGAACTGCTGCTCATCGGCCACATGATGGACCGTTCCGGCATGGCTTGGTGCATCAAGGAATTCGGCCGGGACGGAATGCTGCAGATCGCCATCGAGGAGTGGGCGGGAGCCAGTCCCATCTACACCCAGCGGATGCAGCGGGCGCTGAATTACGTGGGCGATGACGTGCCGACGATATTCAAGGGCATGCAGTTCGATATCGGCTCGCCGCCGCAGTTCATGGACTTCCGCTTCACGCTCTACGACCGCTGGCATGGCGAGTTCGAAACGGCCAGCTGTGGTGCGCTGCTCGACGTGGAGCCAATGGGCGAGACTTACATCTTCGGCATGTGCCACACGATCGAGGATCCGACGTTCGACGCCACCGCGGTCGCCACCAACGTGCACGCCCAATGCCGGCCCGTCCACCGGCCCCCCCGCATTCCGTCCGACCGCAAGCCGCACTGCCGCTGGTCGGTGCGCATCGACCCGTCCTACCCGCCGGCGCAGGAGATCCCGGCGTTGCGCGTGATCCGCGCAACCAAGGCCGCCACCTGGGAACTCACCCCGATCGATCCCACCGACGAGGGACTGGCCGCATACACCGGTCCGCTGCTGTCCGACGTCGACTTCACCGCGTTCTCGCATGCGGCGCTGGTGCGACTGGCCGACGAGGTCTGCCTGCAGATGCACCTGCTGTACCTGTCGTTCGCCCTCGCCGTTCGGGGACTGGTCGGGTCGGACTCCGAGCGGATGGCCTCGGTGTGCACCAGGCAGTTGACCGGCGTGGCCGGCCTGGCCGCCGAGCGCATCGCGCGTGCGCTCGGACTGCCGTCGGACATCGACGGGGCAATACGGGTCGCTGAATTGCATCCGCTGTTCAACCCGGCCGGCTATGTGCGGGCCGAGATCGCCGAGGGCAAGATCGCCGTGCACCGATCGCCCGCCCACGATGATGCCGCCTGGATCTCGCTCTGCACCCCGCAGTCGGTCCAGCCGATCGAAGCCATCGTCGCCGCTGTGAACCCCCGCCTGCGGGTGGCGGTTGAGGGCTTCGAGGGCTTCGAGGACACCGACTGGACCGCCGCGCTCACCGAGGTTGACGCCTCAGCGGACGAAATGGTGGAGGTCTCGATAACCAAGGTCAGCGGCGGGTCGAAGTTCCAGTTCAAGCCCCGCAAGTCGGTGCCGATCACGTTCGAGCCGCCCCGGGAACCGGTGTTGACCACGCTGGAGTAAACCCGTGCGGGTCCGGTGTGTCGGCGGCTGCCACACAGCGAGCCCCCCTATCGTGAAGCCGTCCCTGCCGTTGTCGATCCAAGGTAAGCAGCTATGTCCGACCCGTTGGGGTTGTCGATCGGGACCACCAACCTTGTGGCGGTCCGCGCCGGGCGCCCGCCGGTTACACACAGCGCGGTCTTGACCCTGTTCCCGCGCGCGACCCCGCGGATCGGAACACCGGCCGAGTACCCCGCGGCCGAGCCCGGACTGGTCGTCGACGGCTTCGTGGAAAGGATGGGGCAGCGCGAGCCGCTGATAGCCACCGACGGCTCGACACACCGCCCCGAACTGCTGCTGGCCGACGCGATCGAGGCGATGATCGACGCCATCGGCGGGTCTGGCGCGGCCGGCGCCCAGGTCGCGATCGCCGTTCCGGCGTACTGGCCGCCCGCCGCGTGGCAGGCACTGCAGCGGGTGTTGCAGACCCGCCCGGCGTTCGGTGTTGCGCCGTCTCTGGTGTTCGACGCGGTGGCGGCGCTCACTGCGCTGGATTCCGACCGCGGCGTGGCGACTCGCGGTGTGGTGGCGCTGCTGGACTTCGGCGGCGGTGGCACCGGCATCACCCTGGCGGATGCGGGATCGGGCTTTGCGCCGATCGCCGAAACACTGCGCTACCGGCCGTTCTCCGGCAACGAAATCGACCAGGCGATCCTGGCTTACCTCCTGGGCTCCGGGGAAGGCTGCGACACCGCGCCGACCGCCACCACGGCGGTCGAGGGCCTCACTGCGCTCACCGATGAGTGCTGCCGGGCCAAGGAGCGGCTGTCGGCGCAGGTGGAAACCGAGGTGGTCGTCGAAATACCCGGCTACCGCCCCCGGACCACCCTGACCCGGGCGGAACTGGAGAACCTCATCCGAGATCCGCTTGACGGCGTAATGGCGGAACTCGAGAACATGCTGCGGCGCAACCGGATCGGCTGGGATGACCTCGCCGCGGTGGCTGCCGTCGGCGGCGGAGCGAACATCCCGCTGGTTATCGAGCGGTTGTCGGCGCGCCACCGATTTTCGGTGGTCACCACGGATCAGCCCGCGTTCGCCGCCGCGGTCGGCGCGGTGCTGTGTGTCGCCGACGGCGCCCGGGATACCCGGTCCGCACCCATCTCACCTATGGCAGCCGGTACAGCAGTCCGGGAGGCCGCCGGGGAGGCGACCGCGATGGCGGAGGCGGCGATGACGACCACCGCCGGCCTGCGGATCAACCGGGGAACCGGCGCCGGGGTCGACTCGGCGATGGTGAACGGCTTGGCCTGGTCGGAGGAGGACGGCGGTACCGGTAACGAGCCGGTGCCGTTCACCGGGGAGCCCTATGACCCCAGCCCCGCCCCGCGCCGGCCGGCCACTACGCCGCCGCCACGACGGCCGGTTGAACGGCAATCACGGAACCGAGTGCCGCGACTCACGCTCGCGCTCGGGCTTGGTGGGCTGGTGGCGGCGATCGCCATCGCGGGCGCGGTCTACACGCTGACCAGCGCCTCCCGCGACACCCGCCCCGCCCCGGCGGACAGCAGCACCGTGGTGCCGCCCCCGGCACCGGTCTCCGCACCGTCGCCGCCGCCTGCACCGCCCGTGCCCGCGCCCAACACCGAAAACGTCGCGCCACCGCCACTGCCACCGGCGACGGTGACGGTGACTGACCAGGCGACCACCACCGCCCCCCAGCCGACCACCACCACGACCACAGTGCCGCCGACGACCACGACGCCGACCACGACCGTGCCGCCGACCACGACCGCGCCGCCGACCACGACCGCGCCGCCCACCACGACCGCGCCGCCGACCACCACCGTGCCGATGACCACCGAATACCTGCGGATCCCGTTCGTACCGATCCCGATCCCCATTCAGGTGCCGGCGAACTAACCGGTGGCGGGGCGGAGTCGATCAGTCGTCGGCTGATCCCCCGGCGAACTGCTACCCCAACGACGCTGCATGCGGGCACACTGGCGGTGACGACTGCGAGCAGGGAGGTTGGCAATGGGCGACGACGGTGCGTTCGGGTTCGATCCCGAAGACTTCGACTGGGTGATCAGAGAGGCCGGTGACGGGCTGCGGACGGTTTTCGGCCGGTTCGCCAACCTATTCACGGCCCCGGTCGACCAGGCGGGATGGGGTGCGATCTTCGCCGACCTGGCCCGGACAGCCCGTTCCGGTCCGGCCACCACCGGCGAGACCGGTGACGGTGTCTGGGTGATTCACACCGCCGACGACGACGGCGCAGCCCGCGTCGAGGAGGTGTATGCGACCGAGGTCGATGCGCTGCGGGCAAATCAGCACAACATCGATCCCCGGCGCAAGGTACGGTTCCTGCCCTACGGAATCACGGTCGGTGTGCTGGATGGCTTAGACGGGAAAAAATAGCAGTTCAGCGGGCCGCCCGGATGCGCAACGACGGATCAAGTGTCCTGCCTGATGGTGAGCTACCCGGTCGGCATGGTTTCATTGCCAACTGTGTCGATAATGAACCGCCGCCAAGCGATGTTGATAATGGGTGTCGGCGTCGCGGCCGCCGCGGCCCCCCTCGCCAAGGCCCGAGCCGTACCGTCTACGCCGGGTGCACCCGGCGATCCCGCGAAACCGCCGACCGCCCCGGCCGGCAGCGCGCCAACCGCCCCGGCCGGCAACCCGCCGTCCGGCGGATACATCTTCCACGACGAGTTCGACGGTCCGGCCGGTTCGTCGCCCGACCGGTCGAGGTGGACGGTGTCCAACCACCGGACGGAGATCAAACACCCGGTCGGGTGGGATCGGCCCGAATTCCTCTACCAATACCGGGACAGCCGCGCGAACGTGTTCGTCGACGGCAAATCCAACCTGGTGCTGCGCGGCACCCGTGACGGCAACACCTTCCACGGCGGCCTGGTGCACGGCAACTGGCGGGGTGGCATCGGCACCACCTGGGAGGCCCGGATCAAACTCAACTGCCAGACGGCGGGCGCCTGGCCCGGCTGGTGGTTGTCCAACGACGATCCCGGCCGCGAAGGCGAGATCGACCTGATGGAGTGGTACGGCAATGGGGAGTGGCCGTCCGGGACCACCGTGCACGCCAACCCGTACGGCTCCGCGTTCGAGACCCACCCGATCCCGGTGGACGGTAACTGGCACAACTGGCGGGTCACCTGGGACCAGGGCGGCATGTACTTCTGGCAGGACTATGTCGACGGCATGCAGCCGTACTTCAGCGTTGCGGCGACCGGGATCGAGAACATCGAGGAACCGATCCGCGAGTGGCCGTTTAACGACCCCGGCTACACGGTGTTCCCGATTCTGAACCTCGCGATTGGCGGATCCGGCGGTGGCGACGCCCGGGCGGGTGCCTACCCGGCCGAGATGCTCATCGACTGGGTGCGGGTGTTCTAACTAACGGGGCTCGTTGTCTGCTCGATGCCGCTGAGGCGCTCGAACAGGGGCGCGGTGTTCGTGGGGAGCTCCGCGCCGACGGGTGAACGTCGTCTTTGCGCCACAGGCGTGGGAGGACCACCGCCATTGGCAGTCCGTGGAGCGCACCGTGGCGAAGCGGATCAACCGGGCTCGTCGATACGTCTCGAGCGCCGCACTGGCGCATCGGGACGTCTGAGCCGTTGAAATACGAGCTTTCAGGTGCCTGGCCGCGACGGATCGCCGACGAACATCGACTGGTGTATCGAATGAATTTCGTCAAGCCAAACTTTTTTTCATCAGTATCCAAACTACGATGGGTGCAGTCGACGCCGAAGGAGCACACGTTGAGCACTCGCCTGGTGGACCGCGTACATGCAATCAACTGGAATCGGGTGACCGATCCGAAGGACGCCGAGGTGTGGGAGCGCCTCACCAGCAACTTCTGGCTGCCCGAGAAGGTGCCGCTGTCCAACGACATCCCATCCTGGGCGAATTTGAGCGACCTGGAGCGCGATACCGCCGTGCGGGTGTTCACCGGCCTGACGCTGCTCGACACCGCGCAGGCCACCGTTGGCTCGGTGTCCATGATTCCCGACGCCGTCACCCCGCATGAGGAGGCGGTGCTGACCAACATTGCGTTCATGGAGTCGGTGCACGCCAGGAGTTACAGTTCGATCTTCTCCACGCTGTGCTCCAGCCGCGAGATCGACGCCGCGTTCGACTGGTCGGAGAACAACCCGCACCTGCAGCGGAAGGCGCAGATCATCGTCGACTACTACCGAGGAGACGACCCGCTCAAGCGCAAGGCCGCGTCGGTGATGTTGGAGTCATTCCTGTTCTACTCCGGCTTCTACCTGCCGATGCGGTGGTCAAGTCAAGCTCAGCTCACCAACACCGCCGACATCATTCGGCTGATCATGCGCGACGAATCGGTGCATGGCTTCTACATCGGGTACAAGTGTCAACTGGCCCTCGACAAGCTCGATTCCGCGGCGCGCTCAGAGCACCGCGACTACACCTACGATCTGCTGCAGAGGCTCTACGACAACGAGGTCGACTACGCGCATGACCTCTACGACGAGTTGGGCTGGACCGACGACGTGCTGCCCTACATGCGCTACAACGCCAACAAGGCGCTGTCGAACCTGGGCTATGAGCGACTGTTCCCCGTCGAGGAGTGCCAGGTGAATCCGGCGATCCTGGCGTCGTTGGATCCGGGTGGCAAGGAAAACCACGACTTCTTCTCCGGCTCCGGCAGCACCTACGTGGTGGGCCGGCAGAAAGCTACCCAGGACGCCGACTGGGATTTCTGATCGGGGGTGTCTTGCGTGCAGGCGTTCACCCGGATTGAGCTGCAGTCCCCGTTATCGGCCTAGCGTTGCTGCGCGCGGGCCTCACCGCGACGGACGTCGCCTCAATCTTTAGTGAACTTATACATCCTGTACGAAATCCGGCCGCGCGCCAGTTCCCGGTATATGAGCGTGCCCGGCACACCGGCGAACAACCGACCGAAGGAGCGCAGGAACGCCGGCAGATGGTCGATGATTTCCCGACGCTGTCCGGAATTCTTGTCTAATGCGCGGAGGACCTCCGCATTGATGACGCGTTCCGAAAGCACCCGCATCGGGGCGTCGGCCAGTGCTGCTTCCCACTCGGGAATTTCCTGGTAGCCGCGGAAATCAGCGTAGAGGAAATGCCCGCCGGGGCGCAGCACACGCGCCACCTCGGCGATGAAACGCGGAAGCTGAGGGTAGGCGTGCGAGGCTTCGACATTGAGCACCACATCAAAGGATTCGTCGGGGAACGGCAGGCTTTCGGCATCGCCCTCCACGAAATCCAGCCCGGGCAGAATATGCCGCTCTCGGCAATAAGCGATGCCGTCTCCGTTGAAGTCAAGCGCAGTGTAGGACGCAGGCTGCAAAGTGCGCACAAGGTACGCGGCTCCGCCGCCGTGACCGCAGCTGATCTCCAGTACCTGTTTGCCGCTGAGATCCGCTTGGTTCGCCGTGCGGTGGTAAAGCTGGATGCCGTACCGACCATCCTCATCAGACGCATCCAGCGGCAGACCCATCGGCGGATCTTCCTCGTAGCCGTAGTTGAGAAAGACGACGTCCTCGTCATGCAACCGACGACTGAGGAAGGGGTACCAGTAATTGCTCATGAGCTTCTTGCCCAACCGGGTGCTACCCAGGGGCTTGACACGAGGCCTGCGAGTGACGGTCATACCGGGAAGTATGCCAGGCAAGAGGTCGCCGCGCGATTCCTTCGCCATCTGGGGCGCGTCAGGACGCACTTGACGTAGATCCCTTTCAGGTTCTTCAATCATGCTCGGGCAGTGTTGATTTCGCTCTCGGGGGGCGTGTTATCGCAGTAGGGAGCCCCGGCCTTCCGAAGTCTGAATGTTACGAAGCAATCGGACGAGGAAGGGCGCATGCCCGGGTGGGCTGACTGTGATTTCGAGGGTGGTTGTCACCTATCCGTGCAGTAGACGTACGCCTTCGGCTCGTCACGCAGACCCAACGGGTCGCGCGCGGGTTCAAAAATCGGGACAACTGAGCGCGCCGGATACGATTCCACTGCACTCGCAAACAGC
>JBDTKT010000219.1:0-8504 GCA_039935195.1 Mycobacterium sp. | reverse complement strand
TGACCGCGGTGTCGAGCACGTTGACGAAGGCGTTCATGGGCGGGGTGCCGAGCTTTGAGCGTGAACTGGTCGATGGGATGAACGCCTCGCTGCGCAACATCAAGGCGGCTGCTGAGAACGGTTAGGGTGCCTCGGGTTCGGTAAGGGCTTCAGGTTCGGCGGGCGCCTCCGGCTCAGCGGCCTCCGGCTCGGCGGCCTCAGGCTCGGCGACCTCAGACTCGGCGGCCTCGACGACCTCCAGCACGCCGTCGTCGTAGGGCTGGTATGCCGGTGACCCGATTGCCGCGGCTGCCGGGGTGTCGGTGTGGGCGCCACAGCCGTACTCGGCGTCCACCACTCTGCCGTCGGCCGACATCTCATTGCCGCAGATGCCGAACATCCGGCCCAGCGCACCGGCCAGCGGGAGAAAGAAGCCGCAGTCACGGCAGACCCGCTTGGTGGAGCGCGCCATCGCCGAGTCGGGACCGTAGTCGCCGTCGTGCCAGCGCTCCGCTGCCTCGGCCCGGCCCTCCCCGCTCATCACCCAGCGTCGACCCACGCCGATCTCGCCGGCCACCTCGTCGACCTCAGGGTCGCCACTCCTCGTGTAGCCGGGGACCAGTCGCGGGTCGTCGGCGGCGGGCGCCAGCAGGTGCCCCGGCCCCAGGTCGCCGGGCCGGACCCGCTTGTCCCACGGCACCCACTCCGGAGCCAGCAGCGCCGTCGGGCCCGGAATCAGCACCACCTCGCTGACCGTGACGTGCTCGGACTCGGGGATCGCGGCGACGACGACCGCCCACTGCCAGCCCTGATAGCCCGGCAGTCGCGCGGTGAACCGGTGGGTCGCCGCCGATGCATCCTCGTAGTCGACGCCCAAATGGTCGCCCACTGTCTCGACTCCGCTGAACTCGCCGACCGCCAGTCGGGCCCGGTCGACGGCCGCGGCCAACACCGCGGGGACCGCCGCCGGGGGGTCGGCCACGACGGCGGTGTCGGCCATGGTCGCTGTCGCCAATTCTGTGCTGGGTCCGGTCACCCTGGCCCCTTCCGTTGGAATACCTCCCTAATAGTGTCGCAGGCCGTCGCGGTCAGCCACACCCGTCGCCTGCGCGCCCCCAGCGCCGACATGAGAGAGAATCGACCCGTGTCTGCTCGACTGCCCCGAAACCGGTCCTTCGGTGAACATCCCGGCATGGCCAACTACCCGAGCGAACACGTCCACGATCGGGCCGAACATGCACGATCCAGCCGGTCGGGTCGCGCGACGCAGGTGCCCAGCGCCAACCGATACCTGCCGCCACTGCGCGACGATTCCGACCAACCCCGCCGCCCGGACCCGCGACGCGAAACGAACGACAGCGACCGGATCACTGTCACCCGGGCCGCCGCCGCGCGAAGTCGCGAAATGGGCTCCCGGATGTATGACCTGGTGCAGCGCGCCGCGACCGCCGACGGTGCCGACAAGTCCGGGCTGACCGCGTTGACCTGGCCGGTCATGGCGAACTTCGCCGTCGACTCGGCGATGGCCGTGGCGCTGGCCAACACGCTGTTCTTCGCCGCGGCCACCGGGGAGAGCAAGGGTCGGGTGGCACTGTACCTACTGGTCACGATCGCGCCGTTCGCCGTGGTCGCGCCACTGATCGGGCCGGCGCTGGACCGGCTGCAGCACGGCCGCCGGGTCGCGCTGGCGGCCTCGTTTGCACTTCGCACCGCGTTGGCGCTGGTGCTGATCGTCAACTACGACGGCATCAGCGGCAGCTTCCCATCCTGGGTGTTGTACCCGTGCGCGCTCGCGATGATGGTGCTGTCGAAGTCGTTCACGGTGCTGCGCAGCGCCGTGACGCCGCGGGTGATGCCGCCGACTATCGACTTGGTCCGAGTGAACTCCCGGCTGACGATGTTCGGCCTTCTCGGCGGCACCATCGTCTGCGGGGGCATAGCCGCGGGGGCGGAATACCTGCTCACCCACCTGTTCGGACTGCCGGGGGCGTTGTTCGTGGTCATCGCCGCCACGGTGGCCGGCGCGGCGCTGTCGATGCGGATCCCCCGCTGGGTCGAGGTCACCACCGGGGAAATCCCGACCACCTTGAGCTACCGCTACTACCGCGGCCGAGAACGGAGCTGGCCGGAGCACTTCAAACGGGCCAGTGACGCGCTGCGCCAGCCGCTGGGCCGCAATATCATCACCGCGCTGTGGGGCAATTGCACGATCAAGGCGATGGTTGGTTTCCTGTTCCTGTATCCGGCGTTCGTGGCCAGGCAGCATGACGCCAGCGGCTGGGTACAGCTGGGCATCCTGGGTATGGTCGGCGTCGCCGCCGGGGCAGGCAACTTCGCCGGTAACTTCGCCAGCGCGCGGCTGCAATTGGGCAGGCCCGCGGTGCTGGTGGTGCGCGCCACGATCGCGGTGACCACCGTGGCGCTGGCAGCCGCCCTCGCCGGCAATCTGTTGATGGTGGCCGTCGCCACGTTGATCACCTCGGGGTCGAGTGCGATCGCGAAGGCGTCACTGGATGCCGCGCTGCAGGACGATCTGCCCGAGGAGTCCAGAGCGTCGGCGTTCGGCCGGACCGAGTCCGCCCTGCAGCTGGCCTGGGTGCTGGGCGGTGCGCTGGGCGTGCTGGTATACACCGACCTGTGGGTGGGCTTCACCGCGATCACCGCACTGTTGATCCCGGGGCTGGCCCAGACCGTCCTGTCGTTCCACGGCGACTCGCTGATCCCCGGCTTCGGGGGCAACCGGCCGGTGTTCGTCGAGCAGGAGGGCCCCCACGCCGATTCCGTTACGACGGGAGTGCTGAACACGTGAAACGTGCGACAGCCGTGCTGGTGGCGGTGCTGGTGGTGCTGGCAGCGATCGGCGCGGGGGCCGGTACCTGGCGGCTGGTCCGCGACAGCGGTCCGCGCCAGCCCCAGATCAGTGCGTACACCAACGGGCACGTGATCCGGGCCGGACCCTACCTGTACTGCGACGTGCTCGACCTCAACGCCTGCGAGGTTCCGCAGGAGCAAGGCGAGCTGGCGGTGAACCGCGACCATCCGATCCAGCTGTCGGTGGACTCCGTCATCGGGCACGCACCGTGGCGCCTGCTGCGGGTGTACCGGGACCCGGACGACACCACCACCACCCTGTACCGGCCGAACTCCACCATGGCGGTCACCATCCCGACCACGGACCCGCACCGCGGCCCACTGCAGGGCATCGTGGTGCAGTTGCTCACCTTGGTCGTCGACGTCAGCGGCCAGTTGTTCGAGGTGCCGCATGCCGAATGGTCAGTACAGATGATGTGGGACTGACGCCCGGCTATGCACCGGGTCCGCGCGTCGGTTGAACTCACCGCCTCGGGCGACACAGCAACTTGTGCCTGCCATCGCTCAGGTCTCCGACACCGTCAGGAACCGCCGGGCCAGGTTCGGTTCGGTGGATGGACCCAACTCCCAGTGCGAGATCCACGGTCCGGTGCCCTCGCTCTGATCCAGAATGCCGCCCTCTAGCCACTTGTACCGGCCCTCCAGCACATCTCGCGCCAGCTGTGCGTCGGCGCTGTCGGTGTTAGCCCACAGTGCGTCAAACAACTTCTCGGCCCGCAGCGTGGCCTGGCCGCAGAACGTGTCGGCCAGTTCGTAGGCTTGTGCGCCCTGGACGGGGTCTGCGGCGCGCTGGGCCTCGGCCATAACGCACGCCGCCGACATCGCGAACAGCTCGGCGCCGATATCGACCACGCGGCCGAGGAACCCCTGCTTTTCCTCCAGCGCCGCTTGCCAGCGCGCCATCCCGTAGAACGTGTTGCGGGCCAGCTTGCGCGCAGAGCGTTCGACGAAACGCAGATGCGTGGCCAGTGGGCCGAACTCGCGATAGGCGGTAGGCAATTGGCCTTCACCGAACGCCAACTTCGGCAACCACTTTGCGTAGAAACCGCTGGCACCGACCGCTGCCTTGGCTTTCTGGCGCAAATCGGCTTTTGGGTTCGCCAGCTCCCCGGCGGCGGTGAGGTGCGCGTCGACCGCCTCGCGGGCGATGAGCAGTCGCATGATCTCGCTGGATCCTTCGAAGATGCGGTTGATCCGCAGATCACGTACCAACTGCTCGACCGGAACAGCCCGCTCGCCGCGCGCAGCGAGGGATTCGGCGGTCTCATAGCCCCGACCGCCCCGGATCTGCAGCAGTTCGTCGGCGGTCAGGCAGCCCATCTCGCTCGACCACAACTTAGCCAAGGCCGCCTCGATGCGAATGTCGTTGCGGCCCTCGTCGGCCATCTGACCGGACAGGTCCAGTACCGCCTCCAGCGCGTAGGTGGTTGCGGCGATAAACGAGATCTTGCTGGCGACCGCGGCATGTCCACCGAGCGGCTTACCCCACTGCACTCGTTCGCACGACCACTCCCGCGCGATCTTCAGCGCCCATTTGGCCGACCCGGTCGCCATCGCCGGGATCGCCAACCGGCCGGCGTTGAGTGTGGTCAGCGCGATCTTGAGGCCGTCGCCTTCCCGGCCGATCAGGTTCTCGGCGGGAACCTTGACGTGATCCAGCCGGGTCACGCCATTTTCGATGCCGCGCAGGCCCATGAACTGGTTGCGCCGCTCCACCGTGATGCCGGGCGAGTCGGCCTCGACCACGAACGCACTGATTCCGCCGCGGTGTCCGTCACCCTTGGGCACCCGCGCCATGACCACCAGCAGATCGGCGACCACGCCGTTGGTGGTCCAGAGCTTGACGCCGTCCAACTGGTAGGCCTGCCCGTCGTCGACCGGGGTTGCGGTCGACGCCAGCCGTGCCGGGTCCGAGCCGACGTCTGGCTCGGTGAGCAGAAACGCCGATATTGCGCCGGCGGCGCAGCGCGGCAAGAACTTGCGCTTCTGTTCCTCGGATCCAGCCAGCTTGAGCGGCTCGGGCACCCCGATCGACTGGTGGGCGCTCAGCAGTGCACCAAGGCTGGCGTGCACACTCGACACCATCACCAAGACCCGGTTATATGCGACCTGCGACATGTTCAAACCGCCGTACTCCGACGGTATTTTCAAACCGAAACAGCCCAGCTCGGCAAGGCCTTTCACGTACTCGTCGGGAATCCGGGCATCGCGTTCGATGACGCTGCCGTCGACGGTATCGAGAAACTCCCGCAGCCTGGCCAGAAACTCCTCGGTACCGGCGGCTTCGTCAGCCGACGGCCGGGGAAACGGGTGGATCAGCTCCAGTGGGAATTGACCGAGAAAGAGGCCCTTGGCGAACGACGGCTTGTCCCAACCGCTTTCGCGGGACTCCTCGGCGACAGCCCTGGCCTGCTCCGCGGTGACCTGTATCTGTTGTGCCATCGGACACCTCCTGGTATGACGGCGCTCTCCCGAGCACCCATCACCCAGTGTTCCCGTTTGCGCCCGCCAGTACACCTGTTCAGGTATGCGCAGTGCGCGACAGGTCAGGTGTCCAGCTCGCTGGCCACCGCCTTGATCACCTCGGAGACCCGGCGGGCAGTTTTGCGGTCCGGGTAGCGCCCCTTGCGCAACTCGGGCTGCACGGCACCTTCCAGCAGGGTGATCATGTCCTCGACCATCCCGTGGAGTTCGTCGGGGCTGTGCCGGTGCTCGGCCGGAGTGTCGCGACGGGCCGCCCGGGCCAGGCTCGGCGGCGGGTCGATCAGCGTGAGGGTCAGCGCCTGCGGTCCGCGCCGCCCGGCAGCGACGCCGAACTCCACCCGTTGACCCGCTTTGAGACCTTCCACACCCTGGGGCAACGCCGCGGCCCGGACGTAAACGTCCTCACCTTCCTCCTGGGACAGGAAGCCGAAGCCCTTCGCGACGTCGTACCATTTCACCTTGCCGGTCGGCACTGGATCTCACCTGCTTGTCTGACGGTCACATGGTTGAGCGACACAATGAAGCGCCCCACCTGTGCGGGACGCGATGCCTGCTGATCGTACTAGGGCGGCGGCCCGCGAAGCACCCAGGTTTACTCGGTAAGCTGGCGGTGCCGCTGGAGGAGATATGCGCCCAATGCAGAACGTGATCTCGTTGATCCTCGGCGGCGTCAGGCCAGCCAGTCGGCACCCGCGGATGCCGCGATGACCGCGTTCGCGATTGTCGGCGCCACACCGACGCTGGCCGCCCCGAAACTGATCCCGGGATCACTGTTGCCGCTCGGCGTGGAGCTTGGTCCAGTCGATTCACCGGGCCGACCGGATCGAGTATGCATATGACATTGAACGACCGGGGTCTACAGACAACACCGCCTGGCGTGGACGAATCCAAGCAGGCCGTCAAGGCAGCCTTTGACAAAGCCGTCGAGAAAGCTATCGCCGGCGACATGCCCACCTCCGGCCCGCTGGTGGACACCTTCGGGCGGGTCCACACCGACGTGCGGATATCACTGACCGACCGGTGCAATCTGCGGTGCACCTACTGCATGCCGGCCGAGGGCCTGGACTGGATCCCAAGCCACCATCTGCTCCAAGACGACGAGCTGATCCGGTTGATGACCATCGGCGTCAGTCGGCTGGGGATCACCGACATCCGGTTCACCGGCGGCGAGCCACTGCTGGCCCGCCACCTTGAAGACGTGGTGGCGGCCGCCGCAAGCCTGCAGCCCCGCCCGGAGATCTCCCTGACCACCACCGGCCTCGGGCTGGCACGCCGCGCGGGCGCCCTGGTGGCGGCCGGCTTGGACCGCATCAACGTGTCGCTGGACACCATCGATCGGGCGCACTTCGCCGAGATCACCCGCCGGGACCGGCTGCCCGACGTGCTCGACGGCCTCGAGGCGGCCAAGAAGGCCGGAATGACACCGATCAAGGTCAACGCCGTGCTCGATCCCAAGATCAGCGGCGACGACATCGTGAACCTGCTGCGCTTCTGCCTGCAGCGCGGCTATCAGCTTCGGGTCATCGAGATGATGCCGCTGGACGCCGAACGCAAGTGGAGTCGCGACGCCGGGCTGAACGCCGAGAAGATCCTCAAGGTGCTGGACGCGGAGTTCCAGCTGCGACCCGACCCGAAACCGCGCGGTTCGGCGCCCGCCGAACTGTGGCTGGTGGACGAAGGCCCGGACACCCCGGCGGGCAAGTTCGGGATCATCGCCTCGGTATCGCGGCCTTTCTGCGGGACCTGCGACCGCACCCGGCTCACCGCCGACGGCCAGATCCGCAACTGCCTGTTCTCCCAAGATGAGACCGACCTGCGGACCCTGCTGCGTGACGGCTCCGACGACGACGTCATCGAACAGACCTGGCGCGCCGCGATGTGGGCCAAGAAGGCCGGGCACGGCATCAACGATCCGGACTTCATCCAGCCGGACCGCCCGATGAGCGCTATCGGTGGCTAACCCATGACAAATACCCCCGGCGCTCCCCCTGTGATCCTCGTCACCGTTCGGTACTTCGCGGCGGCGCGTGCCGCTGCGGGTACCGAATCCGAGACCGTCACGGTGCCCTCGGGCGCCACGGTGGCCGACCTGATCGACACCCTCGCCGGCCGGGACACCCAGCTAGCGGCGGTGCTCGGCCGGTGCTCCTATCTCTACGACGAGATCGCCGTCCGCGATCACACGGCCGCGCTGTGGCCGGGTGGGACCATCGACGTCCTGCCGCCATTCGCCGGCGGATAATATGATTTACATCACATTACGAATTGATCACGGTCCGGCAACGACTTGGTTGAGGACGTTCTGACCAGCGCAAACAATGACGTTTGCTGCGGTTTTAACGTAGGCCGGACGTCAAAACGCCACGTCGCCGGAGGGGTGACTCAGCGGATCGGAGCCGTTACCGTACATCCCCGGGTGCATCGAAGCTTTCCGAGCGGTCCACCTTTCCTCTCCCGTAGCGCCGAGCTCCATCCAACGGGACGGGGATAACCGACGAACACCATGGATGGAGGCGGGGGACCCACCGGGTCCGCCGAGAGCGGCCCTGGGACCGGTTACGGCCCCTTGGGGTGATGCCGGCGCCGCGCAGACGTCCCCGACGATGTGCGACCCGGCCGGGCGGTTTTTCCAGTTGAATCCAGCTGGAGTCAGCCCGAACCCGACAGCTGACCTCGCAGGCGTACACAGAGAGGACTCACGGCCCTATGAGTGGACGTCATCGCAAGCCCACCCAGTCGCATGTCAACATCGTCAAGATCGCCTTCACCGGCGCTGTGATCGGTGGCGGCAGCCTTGCCCTCGCGGGGCACGCTGCGGCGGCCACAGATGACGAATGGGACCGGGTAGCGGGCTGCGAGTCCGGCCACAACTGGGGAATCAACACCGGTAACGGATATCAGGGCGGTCTGCAGTTCTCGCCGGGTACCTGGAGCGCCCACGGCGGCGGCAAGTACGCCCCGTCAGCCCACATGGCCAGTCGCGAGCAGCAGATTTCGGTAGCCGAGCACGTCCTGGCGACCCAGGGGCGCGGTGCGTGGCCGGCCTGCGGTCGCGGACTGTCCAGCCCGACGCAGCGTGATGTGCCCGCCGCGCCTGCTGACGCCCCGATCGACAACCCGGAGGTCACCGGCGAGACGGTGGCAATGGACAACCCGATGGCACCGCCGCC
>JBDTKT010000218.1:0-19741 GCA_039935195.1 Mycobacterium sp. | reverse complement strand
GCCGGCGGAGAACGCCCACCGGCTTGCGGTGCTGGCCGCCGCCACGGTGCTGTGCGGCGAGCTGTCGCTGATGGCGGCGCAGACCAACCCCGGTGAACTCATGCGCGCCCACGTCCAGCTGGAGCGTAAGCAGGCGTAACGACGGCCTGCCCTCCTACTGTGGTCATCATGGCCATCACCACTGAATCTCCCTCGCCGGCACCCGACCTGGACGTTGCCGAGTGGATCGGCGAACCCTCCCCACTCGAGTCGCTGCGCGGGCGCGTCGTGCTGATCGAAACGTTTCAGATGCTCTGCCCGGGCTGCATCCGCTACGGACTACCGCAGGCGCAACGGGTGCACCAGCTGTTCCCGTCGATCGCGGTCATCGGTCTGCACACCGTGTTCGAGCATCACGCGGTGACCGGGCCGGATGCGCTCAAGGTGTTCCTGTCCGAATTCGGCATCCGTTTCCCGGTCGGCATCGACCGGCACGACGACGGCCGGTCGATGCCGGTCACGATGCAGCGGTACGGCCTGCGGGGCACTCCCTCGACCCTGGTGATCGACCGGTTCGGGCGGTTGCGCCATTCGCATCTCGGGGTCGTCGACGACCTCGCCCTCGGTGTGCTGCTGGGTGAGTTGCTCGCGGAGGGTGCCCCCGAGCAGTAGCGGCTCAGCGCAGGTAGGCCTCGGCGCCGGAAGGATAGCCGCCGCCGGTGGTGGTGATGTGGACGTGGTCGTAGTGGCCGTAGCCGGAGCTTTGTCGGCCGCCGGGTGTGTAGTACACGCCGCGCCAGATGGCGTCCTGCAACCCGAACCGGGTCACGTTGCGAAACGCGAAGGCCACGATCGCGTCTCCGAGTGCAATGCCCTCGGCGGTGCCGGGGTTCGGGATCATCACGTCGACCGCCAAACCGTTGGGGTGCCATTGCAGCGCATCCGCCCGCACACCGCCTATCTCGTGGATCTGCGGAAAGGTGTCACTGATGCTGCGGGCGGCCAGGATCGTTCGGATCTGCATTCCCCGCTCCGGAGCGACCCCGGCCGACAGGAAGCGCGGAACCGTCCGCAGTCGCGACGCCGCCATCGCGGCCGCGGGCGTGCCCGACTCGGTGAACCCGGCAGGTGCAGCCACGATCTGCAGACCGCACGAGGAGTCGTCGTCAGCAACCTCCGATGCGGCTTGGCCCGAGACAGTCGGGCAGGTGCTGGCACCGATAGCAAACAGCGCCGCCAGTGGGGCGATGACGACAGCCATCAGTGCTGATGAGTTTCCCCGCTTCTTGGCTAACTCGTGCCGCCCCACGGGAGACACCATACGAGAAATTCGGCAAATAATCACGATTTTATAAAGCTCATAAAAACATTATGTTTCGTTCGTCACTTTACCGACCATTCCGCTCAATCGATTCGGCACCGTCTGCGCTGCTCGGAAGGTATTCGACTGCCGGGCCCGGGGAGCAAAGAAAGATGACCTAACCAGATGCCGGTACACTGCAACCCATGAAGTCGACGACCCTTACCGCGGCGGTCATTGCCTTGGCGGTGGCGCTGGCCGCACCCGCTCAAGCCGATCCCGACACCGATTTTGCCCGCGAGTTGCATACCTACGGCATCTACGGACCGCGGGACTACAACGCCTGGATGGGCAAGATCACCTGCGAACGTCTGGAGAAGGGCGTGGACGGTGACGCCGCCAAGTCGACGCGGTTCATCTTGCCCAACCTGCCGAAGGGCAGCACCGAGGCGCAGTCCTGGCAGTTCCTCGGCGCATCGATCAACACCTACTGCCCGGACCAGAAGTCGGTGTACGAGCGAGCTGCCGGTCAGCACGGCTGATGAACGTCAGCCGCGTCTGGCAGAACACCCTGTTCGCCAAGTCGATCGGCGCCTCCTACGCCCGGGCGGTCGAGCATGAGCGGCTGGCGCGCAAACTCGGCCGGTTGCTGTTCGGAACCGACGTGGACCGGATGTACCGCGCGATGGACACCGTCGCGGAAATGCCGGGCGGCGCAGCGATTCTCGACGTGCCGTGCGGCGGCGGGGTGACCATCACCCGACTGCGGCCCGGCCAGGATGTGCGCTATGTGGCGATGGACATCTCCGCCGGGATGTTGGAGCACGCCCGCCGGCGTGTCCGCGAGGACCAGTACGACACCGTCGAGTTCGTCGAAGCCAGCATCGAGGAAATCCCGTTCGACACGGGTACCTTCGATCTCTGCGTCTGCTTCAACGGGCTGCACTGCCTGCCCGACCCGGCCGCCGCAATCACCGAGATCGCCCGCTGCCTCAAACCCGGCGGCCGGCTCATCGGGGATTTCGCCACCCGCGGCCGGGTGCGCCGATCCGACGCCTACATGGCACTGCTGCGGGCCACCGGCACCTTCGGCCCAGCCGGCACGCTCGACGACGCCCGCCGCTGGTTCACCGACGCCGGTCTGGTGATCGACACGCTCGAATGTTCCGGCGCTATCACCCATTTCGCGGTCCACAGGTAGCGACACAAAGATTTCTTCGGCGATTAGCCAGGCCGACAAGCTAGTGGCCAGACCCGGTGCATCCTGGGCGGTCGCGTCCACATCGTCCAGCTTCTGGAAACAGTCACCCACGTTGGTTTGCCCTATTGGTTGATCTCTGGCCACGCACCGTGGTGTCGGTGTGAAGACACCCCGAACTCAGTCCCGGAAATTGGCCTCCGACGACCGGTTCCGGTCAACGCCTGTGGAACACTCGGAGTCGCGGATTTGTGATGTCAGCGAGATTGTCGGCTTGATGCTGGGCGGTGTCGGCGAATTCCGCTCCGCGTTCGCGTACGGTCGCAGCAAGTTCTGCTCCACGTTCGCGAGCGACCTCGGCGATTTCTGTCCCGCGCTCGCGAGCGGTGCCGACCAGCTCGTGGCCACGCTTTAGTGCCGCCTCAACGAGGGGTGCGCTTTTTTCGCTTGCCGCACTGACCAGTTCGCGCCCACGATCGGCACCAGCCTGCAACCCATAACCAAGTTTCTCGCCGAGGTCGAAGTCGCCGAGCGTTATGTTCGACGATCCGGCGCCCGGCACGGCCGCCGAGACTGCCTCTGTGAGTCGGCTCGCAGCGCGCCGGCCGCGCCACCCCAACGACGGCTTTCCGGCAGTGTCCGCCGAAGCGATGATCAGACCGCCCAGCAGGCTCACGTCGGTCAGTAAGTCTCGCCGTTTCTGTACCCTGCGTTCGGGGTCGGCCTCTTTCCAAAACATGTCTGCCCCAAGGTTTCCGGGTATCACGGTGATCGCCAGCGCGGCCGCGGAGACACGGGGCAACTTTCCGATCGCGAGCAGTAGGCCGGCTCCGACCTGAACTGCCGCGTTTAGCCGTGCGAATGTCTCGGCGTCGCGCGGAACCTTGGCGCCGACCGGAGCCGGCAGCACCTGCAGACCTTCCATCACCGGGCGCGCGGCGTCGGCGGCAGACTGCGGGTTACGCAGTGTCTCGACTCCCTGACCGATGAACACTGCGGACAACAATGGCCGTGCAACTCTGCGGATCAACATGACCAGGAGGGTACCCAGTCAGTCGTTAAGCGAAACCGCAAGATATCCACCCGTGAACCAGTGGTCACCGTGACGCAACGACTAAGTCGTTGCGGGCCTGGCGCACTGAATCGGCCGGGCCGACGACTGGGAACGTGGTGACTGCGCCTACTGTCGCCCGTCGCGCGATCTGGGACGTTGGTTCAGTGAGCGTATTGACGCCGTCCCGCCGACAGACGCCGGACTGGTGATGGACACGCTCGAATGTTCCGGCGATATCACCCATTTCGCGGCCCATAGGTAGCGACACAAATCTGCCCTCGCCAAGTCGGTTTTTATGACTAGGGTTGGAACTATCCAAGTGAATCCGACCGGCGAGAGGCTTGATGATGCCCGCAGACCGCAACCTCGACAGTTTCGGAACCAAGGACCAACTCGCCGTCGACGGCACCAGCTACCAGATCCGTCGACTGGACCGCATCGACGGATCGGCGCGACTGCCGTACAGCCTGAAGGTGCTGCTGGAGAACCTGCTGCGCAACGAGGACGGCCGGTTGGTCACCAAGGAGCAGATCAACGCGGTGGCCGCCTGGGACCCGGCAGCCGAGCATGGCCGGGAGATCGCCTACACCCCGGCGCGGGTGTTGATGCAGGACTTCACCGGGGTCCCCTGCGTGGTTGACCTGGTCGCGATGCGCGACGCGATCGCCGCCCTGGGCGGCGACACCAAACGGATCAACCCGCTGTGCCCGACCGAGCTGGTGATTGACCACTCGGTGATCGCCGACGTCTTCGGCCGCGACGACGCCTTCCAGATCAACGCCGAACTCGAGTTCGAACGCAATTCCGAGCGCTACCAGTTGCTGCGCTGGGCGCAGCAGGCATTCAACGATTTCTCCGTGGTGCCGCCCGACACCGGCATCTGCCACCAGGTCAACCTGGAATACCTGGCCCGGGTGGTGTTCACCCGCGACGGTGCGGACGGCCCGATGGCGTACCCCGACACCCTGGTGGGTACCGACTCGCACACGCCGATGGTCAACGGCCTCGGGGTGCTGGGCTGGGGGGTGGGCGGCATCGAGGCTGAGGCCGCCATGCTCGGTCAGCCGATGAGCATGCTGGTCCCGCCGGTCGTCGGCCTGAAGCTCAGCGGCGAACTGCCGGCCGGCACCACCGCCACCGATCTGGTGTTGACCGTCGCCGAACTGCTGCGCCGCACCGGTGTGGTCGGCAAGTTCGTCGAGTTCTTCGGGCCCGGGGTGGCCAACGTGCCGCTGGCCAACCGGGCCACCCTCGGCAACATGAGCCCCGAGTACGGCGCCACCTGCGCGATCTTCCCCGTCGATGACGTCACCCTGGACTACCTGCGGCTGACCGGGCGGCCCGCGCACCGGATCAAGCTGGTGGAGGCCTACGCCAAAGTGCAGGGGATGTGGCATGACCCCGACCACGAGCCGACCTACTCGCAGACCCTCGAACTGGATCTGGGCACCATCGAGCCGTCGATCGCCGGACCCAAACGCCCCCAGGACCGCATCCCGCTGCGGGTGGCCCCGCAGACCGTCTGCTCGCTGCTTGACGGCGCGGCGACGACCGAGGAAGCGTTGTCGGATCTCGACGAAGCATCCGCGGACTCGTTCCCGGCCAGCGACCCGATCGCCTTCGGGAAAACGAGCCAGGTCGCAGGAAAACCGCGTACGCCGGACAGCGACTGCGGCGCCCGTGACTGGCCGTCGGCGCAGGTGGCGGTCAAGCTGGCCGACGGTACCGACACCGAGGTCGACAACGGTCATGTCGTGATCGCTGCGATCACCTCCTGTACCAACACCTCCAACCCCTCGGTGATGGTCGGTGCCGCGCTGCTGGCCAAGAAGGCGGTGGAGAAGGGCCTGTCGACCAAACCGTGGGTGAAGACGACACTGGCCCCGGGATCGCGGGTGGTCACCGACTACTACGACCGGGCCGGGCTCACTCCGTATCTGAACAAGCTCGGTTTCAACCTGGTCGGCTACGGCTGCACCACCTGCATCGGCAACTCCGGGCCGCTGATCCCCGCGGTGAGCAAGGCCGCCCTCGATAACGATCTGACCATTGCGTCGGTGCTGTCCGGCAATCGAAACTTCGAGGGCCGCATCCACCCGGAGACCCGAATGAACTTCCTGGCGTCGCCGCCACTGGTGGTGGCCTACGCCCTGGCCGGCACCATGCGCGTCAACCTGCTGCACGACCCGATCGGCACCGGCAGCGACGGTCAGCCGGTCTACCTGCGCGACCTGTGGCCGTCGACCGAGGAGATCAACGCTGTCGTTGACGACAATCTGCAGGCCGAGATGTTCACCAACAGCTACGCCGACGTTTACACCGGCGATGAGCGTTGGCGCTCGCTGTCGGTGCCCGACACCGACACCTTCCAGTGGGATCTCGACTCCACCTACGTGCGTCAACCGCCATATTTCGACGGCATGACACGCGAACCGGAGGCAGTCGCCGACATCACCGGCGCGCGGGTGCTGGCCAAGCTGGGCGATTCGGTGACCACCGACCACATCAGCCCCGCCGGGTCGATCCGGTTCGACTCCCCCGCCGGAAAGTACCTGTCCGCGCACGGCATCGAGCGCAAGGACTTCAACTCCTACGGCTCCCGGCGCGGCAACCACGAGGTGATGATCCGCGGCACGTTCGCCAACATCCGACTGCGCAACGAACTGGCGCCGGGCACCGAGGGTGGCTTCACCCGCGACTTCACCGCACCTGACGGCCCGGTGACCACCATCTACGACGCGTCGGTGAAATACATCGCGGCAGGCACGCCGCTGGTGGTCCTGGCCGGCAAAGAATACGGGTCCGGCTCCTCCCGCGACTGGGCCGCCAAAGGCACCGTGCTGCTCGGGGTGCGTGCCGTGTTGGCGGTGTCCTACGAGCGGATCCACCGGTCCAACCTGCTCGGCATGGGTGTGCTGCCGCTGCAGTTCCCCGACGGACAAGACGCCGACTCGCTGAGGCTGACCGGTGCGGAGACCTTCGACATCACCGGGGTGACCGCACTCAACGACACGATCCCGGCCACCGTGCACGTCAAAGCCGGTGACGTCGAGTTCGACGCCAAGGTCCGCATCGATACCCCCGGCGAGGCCGACTACTACCGGCACGGCGGCATCATGCAATACGTTCTGCGCCAACTGTTGGACAACTAAACAAGGAGAAGCTCATGGCAGACGCCCTGTATCCCGAAGCGACCCAGGAGATCTACAACCGCCGCAAGGAACTCGCCCCACACACCCATGAGGCATTCGAGGCGTTCTCCAAGGCTGTATTCGCCGAGGGCGCGCTGCCGGAGAAGACCAAGCAACTGATCGCGGTCGCGGTCGCCCACACCACCCAGTGTCCGTACTGCATTCAGGGCCACACCAAGCTCGCACACCGCAAGGGCGCCAGCGACGAGGAGATCATGGAAGCCGTCTGGGTGGCCGCCGAGATGCGCGCCGGCGGCGCCTACGCGCACTCGACTCTCGCGCTGGACGTGCTGGCCAAAGAGAAGCGATGAGTCCACAGCGACTCGACATCCACGGCACCGACCCGAAGGCGTATCAGGCCGTATTGGCGATGGAAACCTACGTCCGGCACAGTGGCCTAGACCACCGGCTGTTCGAGCTGGTGAAAATACGCGCTTCACAACTCAACTCGTGTGCGTTCTGCCTGGACATGCACCACCGTGACGCCCGCAGCCAGGGCGAGGACCAGCGCCGCCTGGATGTGCTGTCGGCGTGGCGGGAGGCACCTGAGCTGTTCACCGCCGCTGAGCAGGCCGCATTGGCGCTCACCGAAGCGGTCACCAGGATCGGGGACGCCGGCGTGCCCGACGCGGTGTGGGACGAGGTCAGGAGCGAATTCGACGACGCCGCGACGGTGCACTTGCTGATGGCCATCGCGACCATCAACGTGTGGAACCGGCTGGCGGTGGCCACCCACCAGCGGCTACCGGAGCTTCCCGACACCCGCTGAGCGCTTCGCCATCGGCGACGGACCGGCCGCCGTAAGATCCCGTCGATGCGGTGCAAGGGCGAGGTACGGTACTGAATGGCCAACCGGAGGTGACGCGATCACGCCGCGTCCGGGAAGCGGTTCAGACACTCAACCCGGGCTACTTTGCGCTGGTGATGGCCACCGGCATCATGTCGATCGCCATGCATCAGCAGGAGGCATACCACCTGTCGGTGCTGCTGCTGTGGGTGACGGTGCTGGCCTACTTGGTGCTGTTGGGCGTCTCGGTGGTTCGGCTCATCGGCTTCCCCCGGGCGTTTCGGGCCGACCTGTTCGACTCCAGCCGCGCCTTCGGGCTGTTCACGTTCGTCTCGGCGACCAATGTGCTGGGCACCCGGCTGGCGCTCGACGAACACAACGCCGTCGCGTTCGGCCTGCTCATCGTCGGCTCACTGTTCTGGCTGGTGTTCGGCTATGTGGTGCCCTGGACCGCGGTGCTGAGCACCGCCGAGCGACCGGTGGTGGAGCGGGCGAACGGCACCTGGTTCATGTGGGTGGTGGCGAGCGAGTCCGTCGCGGTGCTGGCGGCCGTGCTACAACCGGACATGCCGGAATTCTGGCGGCAGAGCCTGGCGCTGCTGGCGGTGACGTCCTGGTCGATCGGGGTATTCCTCTACGCTGCTGCCGGGATCTTCGTCTCCGCGCGGATGATGCTCTACCCGCTGCGACCGGAGGATCTCATTCCGCAGTACTGGGTGGCGATGGGCGGCACGGCGATCACGGTGGTCGCCGGCGCCCGAATCGTGGAGATGGCCCATGCGCCGATGGTCGACGCCACCCGCGGCCTGATCGCGGGAACGTCGGTGTTGTTCTGGGCCTTCGGCACCTGGCTGATTCCGGCGCTGATCGCCGCCGGTGTTTGGCGACACGTCATCCACAGAATCCCGCTGCGTTACGAGGCGCCGCTGTGGAGCGTGATCTTTCCACTCGGTATGTACGGGGTGGGTTGCAGCTACTTGGGCGCCGTCGACCACCTGCCGATCGTGCACTACCTGGGCTCGGTGGAGAGCTGGATCGCCCTGACGGCGTGGGGACTGACGTTCCTGGCGATGCTGTACCACCTGATGAGAACCCTTGTGCTGGTTGATCGCACCGCGGTGGCGCATTAGCTGCGGTTACCGTCCGCGTCGAAGAAGTGCAGGCGATCCGGGTCGGGGCGCAGCCGGAGTCGGTCGCCCCGTCGCGCGGAATTGTCGCCGGCCACCCGGGCGGTGACAAGCTGTCGCGCTGCGCCGTCGGAAGCGGTGATTCGACCGTACAGGTAGGTGTCGGCGCCGAGTTCCTCGACGAAGTCCACCTCGATCTCGACGCCGGTGCCGGCGGTCTGGAGATGTTCCGGTCGCACGCCGAGCACGACTTCTGCTGCCGCAGCGGCGATTCCCCGGCTGACCGGGAACACGCAGTCACCCAGCGTCACCGAACCATCGGTTACCGGCACCGTGAACAGGTTCATCGCCGGCGATCCGATGAAGCCGGCCACGAAGACGTTGGCGGGGCTGCGGTAGAGCTCGCGCGGCGGTGCGCACTGCTGCAGCACCCCGTCGCGCAGCACCGCGACACGGTCCCCCATCGTCATCGCCTCCACCTGGTCGTGGGTGACGTAGACGGTGGTGGTGCCCAGTCGGCGCTGCAACTCCGCGATTTGGTTTCGGGTCTGCACCCGCAGCTTGGCGTCCAGGTTCGACAGGGGCTCGTCCATCAGGAAAACCTGCGGGCGCCGCACAATCGCCCGGCCCATCGCGACCCGCTGGCGTTCGCCGCCGGACAGGTCTTTGGGTTTGCGGTCCAGGTGCGGCTCCAGACCCAGTAGCTGTGCCACGTCCAGCACCCGCCGGCGGATCTCGGCCTTGGGTGTCTTGGCGACCTTGAGCGCGAAGCCCATGTTCTGCGCCACCGTCATGTGCGGGTACAGCGCGTAGTTCTGGAACACCATTGCGATGTCGCGCTGCCCGGGGTCCATGTCGGTGACATCGCGCTCGCCGATGCGGATCCGCCCGGAGTCCACCGTCTCCAGGCCGGCAAGCATGCGCAGCGTGGTGGTCTTGCCGCAGCCGGACGGCCCGACCAGCACCACGAACTCGCCGTCGTCGATAGCCAGGTCGAGGCGGTCCAGCGCCGGCCGGTCACTGCCGGGGTATCGCCGGGTCGCCTGCTCGAAGATCACTGATGCCACTGGGCCGCCCCGCCTACCGTCCGCCGAACCCGGTGATCGCGATACCACTGACGAAAGATCGTTGTGCGACGGCGTAGATGACGATCAGCGGGATCAACATCAGTATCGACGCCGCCATCAGCACCGGCCACTCGGCGACGTATTCGCCCTGCATCCACACCAGCCCGAGGGTAAGCGTGGCGATGCTCTTGCGTTGAATCATCAACAGCGGCCAGAGGAAATCGTTCCAAACGTTGACCCAGGTCAACACGGCCAGCACCATGGCCGCCGGCTTGGCGAGCGGCAACAGGATCCGCCAGTAGATCTGCCACGGCGAGCAGCCGTCCAGGATGGCCGCCTCCTCCAGATCGATGGGCAGGGCTTTGAAGAACTGCCGCATCAGATAGGTGCCGAACGCGCTGCCGAACAGCCCAGGCACAATCATCGCCCACCTGGTGTCGGTCCAGTCGAAGACCCGCATCAAGATGAACTGCGGAATGACCGTCACCGTCAGCGGCACCATCAGCGTGGCCAGGTACAGCAGGAACAGACTGTCCCGGCCGGCGAACGGCAGGCGGGCGAAGGCGTACCCGGCCAGCGAGCAGAAGAACACCTGGCCGGCCGTCACACATCCGGCATAGAGCACGGTGTTGAAAAGCATTCGCCAGAAAGGCATCCGGGTGAACACCTCGGCGTAGTTCGCCCAGTGCGGCTGCGCGGGAAGCAGTGTCGGCGCGCTGATCTCGGCTTGCTTCTTCAGTGACCCCGACAGCGCCCACAGAATCGGGAACAGCGCGCACGCCGCGATCCCGGCCAGCGCGGTGTAGCTGCCGATGCCGCGCATGACGGCCTGCCTCGATGCCATCAGCCCTCCAACGCATTCCGGCGCGACAGGCGCAGCTGCACCACGGTCAGCACCAACAGCACGGCGAACATCACCCACGCCAGCGCGGATGCGTACCCGAAGTCCAGGAAGTTGAAAGCCCGCTGGAAAAGCATGATCGCCAGCACGTAGGTGCCGGTCTCCGGCCCGCCGCTGCTACCGGTGAGGACGTAAACCAGGTCGAATGCCTGAAATGCGTCGATGATCGAGATCACCACCACGAACGACAGCGCCCCGCGGATCATCGGCACGGTGATCGACACGAATCGCCGCACCTCCCCGGCGCCGTCGATCCGGGCGGCCTCGTGCAAGGAGTCGGGCACGCCCTGCATCGCGGCCAGCAGGATGACGGCCGCGAACGGGACGCTCTTCCACACGCTGACCAGGCACAGCGAGAACATTGCCCAGTGTGGTTCGGTCAACCATGGTACCGGGCCGACACCCAGCCAGCCCAACATGATGTTGAGCAGCCCGCTGTCGGTGTTGAACACGAATTGCCACACCACCGCTATCACCACCGCCGATACGGCCAGCGGAAGGAACGCGATCGTGCGAAACATGCCGATGCCCTTGACCTTCCGGTTCAGTACCCCGGCCACCGCCAGGCTGATCAGCACGGTCGGTGCCAGCGTGCCGGCGGTGAACACCGCCGTGTTGCGGATAGCGATGAGAAACAGCGGGTCGGTGGTGAACAGGTCGTGGAAGTTCGCCCATCCGACAAACACCGGCGCGGTGAACAAATCCCACCGCTGGACGCTCATGTAGAGCGAAAACCCCAGTGGGAAGAACATGAACACCGCGACCGCAGCGAGGTTGGGGACGACGAACAGTCGCCCCGCGCGGGCCCGCCGCCGGGTCGGGGTCACGGGTTGGCCAGCACTTCGTCGACCTGGGGCGCCAACCCCGCCTTCAGTGAGGTGGCGGGCCGCTTACCGCGCAGCACCGGACCTATTGCCCGATCCATCAGTGCGTGGACCTTCGCCCAGTCCGGGGTGACCGGCAGGCCCTCCGAATGCGCGGGTCCGCCGGTGAGCACCCCGAGATTGGCGATCCCCGGATGCGCGGCGGTGAAACCGGCTGAGCCGATGGCGGACTTGAGCGCCGGCACGAATAATCCCGAGCTCCCGATTAACGCCTGCCCGACCTGTCCTGCCGCGAATTTGACGAACTCCCAAGCCTGTTCCTTTCGGCGACTGCTTGCGGCGATAGCCAGCCCCGTCGTGCCGATACATGATTGGGCGGCGATGCCCTTCGCGGCGGCCTTCGGCCCGGTCGGCAGCACGGCGAGGTCGAAGTCCAGGCCATCAGCCCGCGCGAAGGTCTGGTAGCGCCAGTGTCCACCAAGCGCCATCGCGGCCTTGCCCAGCGAGAACAGGTTCATCGTGGACATTGACTGGGTGTCCGAGGTCGCCGGTGCCACCCGGTGCACGTTGGCCAGGTCGGCATAGAACTGGATGCCTTCGACGAAGTCGTCGTCGTCGAAGTTGAGGTGCGTCGGATTCATCCTCGGGTCACACCAGGGGGTGCCATTGTTCATGCCGAACAACGCGGCGGAGTAGGCCGGCGACCAGGTGTCGACGAATCCCCACTGGATGACTCTGCCGGTGTGAGTCCGTTTGGTCAGCGCTGTGGCAGTGGCGAGGAACTCATCGAAGCTCCACGGTCGGTCCCAGCGCCCGGGCGGCGGTCTCACCCCGGCCTCGGCGAAAAGCCTTTTGTTGTAGAACAGGAACGATCCGGACCACTGCTCGGGAAACGCGTACTGGCCGCCGGCGAAGGTGAACGTCTCGTACAGCGACCCGATGCTGTCGTCACGCAGTTGCCCCGCGTACTCCGGGTCGCCGGTCAGCAGGGTGTTGAGGTCCAGCAGCACCCCGCGGTCGGCCAGTCCGGCGTAGTTGAACTCCCACACCATCAGCACGTCGGGGCACTTGCCGCCGGCGCAGAACGTCGACATCTGCTGGGTGGCGTCGCCCCCGGCCAGTACGGTGCGCACCGTGATATCGCGGTGTCGAGCCTGGAAGGCGTCGATGATCTTCAGCCGTGTGTCGGCCTCGTCCGGGTTGGCGGCGAAGAAGAAGGTCAGGGCGCCGTCGTCCCCCCCATACATCTCGCCGCACCCGGCCGACCACGGCACCAGTGCCGCGGCGCCGACTGCACCGGCTCCGCGCAGCAGCGTGCGTCGCGTCAGCGGCTGCTCCCTCACGGTGGCACGCACGCCCGCGACACCCTCAGACTTCGATCGGCGGGTACAGGCGTTCCAGCGTGTACTGGCGGTCTCGCCAGGCCGCCCATGCGCTGGCGGCCAGCGACACGACGATTATCCCGAACAGCACGGCCACCGACGTCCACATTCTGGCGTCGATACCGCCGACCGTCAGCTGACGCAAGCCGTTGACGGCGTAGGTCATCGGGTCGTAGGGATGCAGAATCCGGAACGGTTTCGCCGTCGTCTCCACCGGATAAACCCCGCCGGAAGACACCAGCTGAAACATCAGGAACGCCAGGGTGAAGACGCGGCCGACGGCGACCCCGAGCACCGCGTTGAACGCTTGGATCATCGCCAGGAAAGCGCCGGCGATCAGGGTCAGGAACGCGACGGTGCCCATAGCGTGCGTCGCCTGCAACCCCACCCCGAAGTGCACCACCGCGTACATCAGAACCACCTGGCACACCCCCAGCAGCAATGCCGGCCAGTAGGAGGCCAGCACTACCCGCAGCGCGCCCAGTCCGCTGACGATCGCTCGAGTCTGCATCGGCGTCAACAACATCCACACGATCAACGCGCCGATGAACAAAGCCAGCGGGAGGAAGAACGGCGCGAATCCGGTACCGAACGTCGTGGCGTGATGGGTGAAATCCAGATCGACGCCGACCGGGCTGGCCAGGGTCTGCGCCACCTGGATCCGCTGCGGGCCAGTCAGCGTCGAAGCATGCTGCGCGGCTTCACCGAGTTTGCCGGCCAGTTGCTGGGAACCGTCTTTGAGCTTGTCGGTGCCGCCCGTCAGTTCGTTGGCCCCGTCCCTGAGCTGGGAAGCGCCGTCGGTCAGCTGCACCAGGCCATCGTTGAGTTGGTGGGCGCCGGCATCGAGATCAGCTGAGCCGCTGCGCAGTTTCACCAGATCCGACTTCACTCCGCCGTCGAGAAGATGGGTCATGAAGGTCCGCAGCTTACTGTTGGGGTCGCCCAGGTCGCCCTCGAGTTGCCTTGCGTTGTCGCGCAATTGGGCCAGGCCGTCATCGGTGGCCGGGTCGATACCCTTGATGCTGAGCAGCCGCTGGGCGCCGGCCAGTGTGTCACCGAGTCCCCGTACCGACGGATCGGGGTTAGCGCGCAAGCCGTCCACCACCTGGTTGACGATCCCGGCGGCCTGCTGGTAGTTGACGTTCGACGCGGCGATCCGGTCACTCACGGTCTTCACCCCGATGCCCAGCCGTTCTGCGGTGGCTCCCGCCTGGCTCGGATCAAGACCCACTCCGGCGACGTCATCCATCATCTTCAGCAGCGGGTCGGTGGCCGCGGTGATCCCGGTCGACAACCGCTGCGCGCCCGCAGCCAGCGCCGCCGAACCGTCACGGGCGGTGACCAAGCCGTCGGCGAGCTGCTGTGAACCCGCCGCGAGTTGGTGCGCGCCGTCGTCGGCCAGCGTCAACCCGTCGGCGAGCCGACCGGCGCCGTCGGCCGCTTTGTCGATGCCGTCGGCGGCGCCGGTCAACGCAGTTCCGATGACCTGGGCGCCGACCTTCGCGCTGACCTGGTTGAGCACCTCCCGGGCGGCATTTTGGCCCATGACCGACGCCAGGTAGTTGTTGGCGTCGTTGAACCGGAATTGGATCTGCGCTTGCTCCGGGTGCGGACCCGCCGGTGAAACGATCGCCGCGCTGAAATCCGTCGGCAGCGTGATGGAGAAATAGTATTTGCCGTGGGAAACCCCTTCGGCGGCTTCGGCTGCTGATGTCCGGTGCAGATTGAGCTGCCCGGATGCCAGCAGCGACTCGGCCACCTGGTCGCCGGCGTGCAACTGTCTGCCCTCGGGAGTAGCGCCCTGATCTTCGTTGACCAGCGCAACCGGAATCTGGTCGACCGCGGCAAACGGGTTCCAGAAAGCCCACAGATACATCGCGCCGTACAGCAGCGGAAGCACGATGATCGTGATCAGGGCCAGGCGTGGCATCGTGCCGCGCGAGTAACGCTTGAGGTCAGTGCCCAACGACATTCCAGCGAGCATGGTCAGTCCGTACCCTTCTGGTTGTCGATCCGGTGCCGACCGGTGAGTTCGGCCCGCTCCAGGTTTTCGACCGGGATCTGCGCTCGTAGCGCGAATTCGCCCGGGATGTCGTTTGCGGTGGCGGTGATGACGGTCTGGTGCTCGCCCAGATCGAGCAGCCGTCGTATCAGGGCTTCGCGCTGCCGGTTGCTGGTCACCTGGTCGAGGCTGCCGACGACGAGCAGCGGTGGCCGGGCGGTGTTGGCCAGCGCGATGCGCAGCAGCATGCCATCGAGTTCGCTGAGTTCTTCGACGTACTCGGTCAGACTGGGCAGCGGAAGATCACCGAAGACCGGCCGGCAGATCGCCTCCAACTCGGCCGCACCGGAGCGGCGGATCAACCGATACCAGGGCGCGTTCCACCGGGTCTGTTCGGTGATCAGGTCCCGGACGGTCACCGATTCGAAGATCGAGTCGAGCTGTTCGATCCCGGCCAGTGCGGCCCGGGCGAAGATGTCGCGGGCCCGGCTTTCGCCGAACACCGTCAGCTTTCCCGTCGACGGCTTCATCCGGCCTGCCAAGCTCATGAGCAGGGCGACCCGCCCCGACCCGGCCGGCCCGGTCAGCACGGTGACCCCGCCGGTCTCGACGTCCAGGTCGAGCGGCCCGAAGACCGGGCCCCACGGTCCGGTCATCGAAATGCCGCGCGCCACCACGGCCGGTGGCGGCGGTGATTGCTCCCGATCGATCTCCTGGTCCGGCACGGGCCTCCCCCTTGCTGCCACATCGCTACTGCGTGACCAATCAAAGCAGAAGCGGTGCCGATTGACCGGAGTCCCACCGCTGACCGGGGAATCCAAATGTGTGCGCAGATAGGTCTGTCGGAGGTGAACTCTAATATCGGGTCGTGTTCACGCTGTTTTCGTCGGTTGTCGGCGTGGGGTGTCTGATCGGACTGACCACGGTGTTGTTCGGCTTCGGCGGCGGTTTCATCACCGTTCCGGTGGTGTCCGCCATCGTCGCGGCGCAGGGCGGGAGCGACGCGATGCACACCGCGGTGGCGACCTCGACCGCGGTGATGGTCGTGACGGCGTTGTCGGCGACCGCCGCACAGCGCAGGTCCGGCCGACTGCACCGGCGGTACCTGTGGCCGATGATCGTGTTCATCGGGCTCGGCGCCGCGGTCGGCGCACTGGCCGCCGACCGGCTATCCGAGACCGTTTTGACCGTTGCGTTCGTCGGCTACCTCGCCGTCACCATCGCCGACGGCATCGGCCGGAGCGGATTTCTGGGTGCCAAGCGCCGCCGCGCCGCGACCGCCAGGGCATTGAGCATGGTCACCGCCACCGCGGGTGGAATGGGGATCGGCGCGGTCGCCGGGTTGCTCGGTGTCGGAGGCAGCGTGATGACGGTGCCGCTGTTGCGCCGCCGGGGACTGCCGATGGCGGATGCGGTCGCGATGGCCAATCCGCTCAGTATCCCGGTCGCGGTCGTCGCAACCGCCGTCTACGCGGTCACCGGGCCGACGATGCCGCACGCCGGCCAGATCGGTCAGATCGACGTGTCTGCCGCCGCGGCCCTGCTCTGCGGATCCCTACCGACCATTGCCGTCGTCAAGCGGTTCGCCGGCCGAATCGCGGATCGCATCCACGCGATCGCCTATCTCGTCCTGCTCGCGGTCGTGATGGTGGCGATGACCCTGGCCTTGGTCAGCTAGCCGAACTCGGCCGCCGAGTCGATCTGGCCCGCCGACCCGGATCGCCTGGGCAACTCCACGACGACGTTGGTCGCCTTCACCGAGGCGACCACCAGGCTGCCCGGTTGGAGCTGTAGCTCGTCGGCCGCCTCCCGGCTGACCAGCGATACCAGCCGGAACGGCCCGGCCTGGATGTCGATCTGCGCCATCACCGTGTCACGGGCGACCGCGGTCACCAGTCCGACCAGTCGGTTGCGGGCGGACTGCCCCACCACCGGGTTGCGGGACACCGGTTCGACGTTGGCGCGTTCTTGAGTGAACCGCGCCAGGACCGCCCCGTCGACCATGCGCGGCCCGCTACCGGTGGTCGCCGACAGGCGACCCGAGTCGATCCAGCGGCGGACGGTGTCGTCACTGACCCCGAGCAGGTCAGCTATCTCGGCGATGCGAAAACTTGGCACGTCCAGAGCTTAAACGCAACCGAGGCGCGACTTCGGGAGCTCGCCGAATCAGATCGGCCCCCGTGCGCCATCGATCCCGCTTTGCTGGCTAAAAAGGGCTGGGAAATAACGGATTTCGTTGATCACGGCGCCGCGTTGGGCCAACCCGGCGAACAACACGCCGCGCCGGTCCCCGGAGCTGACCGAAACCGCGACCGTGGCACCCGCACCGATGACCTGCGTCGGGCGGGCACCGGCCAGCTGGTCGCTCAACTCGGCAGCGTTCGTGGTGACGTCATCACCGTAAGTGATCGTGGCACGCGGTGATAATGCGCGCATAGCGAGCGCAGGGTTCCGGGACGCCATCGTGGCGACGAACGTCTCGACCAATTTTTTGGGGCGCGACCCCGGTCGGCGGAACCCGGCGGCGAAACCGGCGATCCCGATCGGCCGCTGATTGCGCAGCAGCGAGGCCGTCAGTTGCCCGGCCGCCGGCAGGGCCCGCACGCCGTTCCGCAGAAACATCCGCATCATCGCCGGCAGTTCCCAGTAGGCGCGCAGCCTGGCCAGCTTCCACTGCCCGTCGGTCTGGCTCAGGTCGTAGCGCAGGATCGCCGGTATGTGCATGGTGACCGCCGATCCCATCACCACCTCGAGTTGAAGGTCGCGGATCACCACCGGACCGCGGACGATGTCCAGGTCACGGTGGAAGGTGATGTCGCGCGGACCGATGAATGTGTCGTAGAAACGGCCGATCTGCGCCGGACCGATGTGCGGCCGGGAACCGACTGGATCCTCGACCCGCCCGTCGGTGGCGAACAACCCCACCCAGCCGTCGCGGTCGTGCGCGGCGGCCGCCCGCGGTGATTCCTCCACGACCGCCAACAGGTCCGGCGCAATCTCTGCCATCAGGTGGCCCCGCCCACCGCGATGCCGGCGGCATGCATCGCCGCCATGGCCGCCGCCGTCGATTCGGCCGCCACCCCGGCGGTCAGTTCCGGTAACACGCGGGTGACGAAACCCGCGCGTGCGGCGTCCGCGGCGGTCTGACGCACGCAGTAATCGGTGGCGATACCGACCACGTCCACCGCGTCGACCCCGTGCCCGCGCAGCCAGTCGCCCAGCGGGATTCCGTCGTCGTCGGCTCCCTCGAAACCGCTGTAGGCCGCGCTGTAGGCGCCCTTGCAGAAGACCGCCTCGACGCGGTCGGTGTCCAGTTCGGGAGGGAAGTCTGCGCCGGGACTTCCGGCCACGCAGTGTGGGGGCCAGGACGAAACATAATCCGGGTGGTCGGAGAAGTGCCCGCCCGGGTCGACGTGGCAGTCCTGGGTGGCCACCACATGGTCATAGTGACCGCCGCTGTCGGAGGTGCGCAGGTAGCGGCTGATCGCCCGGGTCACCGCGGCTGCGCCGGCCACCGGCACCGCGCCGCCCTCACAGAAGTCGTTCTGTACGTCACAGATGATCAGTGCCCGCATACCGGCCACGATATCGCCTACGGCGCAGACCCTCCCGCGCATACCAAACCCAGGACAGGACCACCAGTGCCGGCACCGCGAGTTCGACCGCGCCCGCCCAGGAGACCGGATAAAGCACCCCGTTGAGGTATCGGACGACGAACCCCTCAGCGGGCAACGGCACCATCCCGGCGGCCGCCCGCGCCCGGCGCTCCAACCCGGTCAGCGGGCAGTCCAGGTGTGTGGTGACGATCAGGATCCCCCATACCGCCGCCGGCACATGGGCCCAGATGCTGCGGCGCCACCGCAATGCCAGAAATCCTCCGACCACGACATAGCAGATGAACGCGAGGTGCAGTGCAACGATGAGAACCACGGCGATCTGATACATAGTCCTACGTAGGTCCGCCATTTCGCTGCCCGCCGAATTCGGCCGGTCCGCCGACCGCCACGGTACATTGGCGAACACTCAATCCAGTGCGGTCAGGAGCGGATCTGATGACAACCGGAGATTTCGGCCCGGGTGCTCCCGGATACGGCGGCTACCCCCTACCGGCGGCCCCGGCACGGCGGCCGGGCCGGCTGGGCAGGCGTTTCCTGGCGCGGCTGATCGACGGCGTCGTGGTGGAGGTCGCGGCATTGGTGCTGTCGGTGTTCGTTTTCGACGACAGCTATCCGTTCCTGGTCACCGGACTGTTCTCCGGGGTGCTCACGTTCGGGTACTTCGTGCTGTTCGAGACCGCCCAGGGGGCCACCCCGGCCAAACGGCTGCTCGGTCTTGCGGTGCGCGGTCCGGACGGGGTGTCGAAACCGACCATCGCCCAATCTGCTCTCCGCAACGCGTTCACTCTGCTGGCGACACTGGTGCCCTACCTGGGCGGCCTGGTGGCGTTCGTGGCGTACGTCGTGATCGCGGTGACGATCGGTTCCAGCCCGACTAAGCAGGGGAAGCACGACGAGTTGGCCGGCGGTACCCGGGTGATCAGGGACTGACCGGACAGGACGCCAGGGATCCGGCTAACGGGCCAGCGAGAAACCGGCCCACGCCATCCGGCGTTCCGGACTCGGGTTGAGTTCGACGCGGCTTTTTTGGTCGAAAACCAGCACCGCCCGGTCGTCCGCGGTGTACGCCGGCCAGTCCTCGCCCGGCACACCCGTCCGGCTGAACGCGCGCCAACGGCGCTGCACCTGACCACTGACCTGCAGCGCCGCCCGCCGGTCCGCACCCGCCGTGAGCAGCGCACCCGGCCCGCTGCGATACAGGTCGAACACCGCGAACAACTCGGTGGCGTGGGTGGCCCCCAACCCCGCCCAGCGCAGCATCCGCGGTGCGAAATCGTACCGGTAAACATAGGTGGGGGCATGGGTGCCGTGG
>JBDTKT010000217.1:0-19380 GCA_039935195.1 Mycobacterium sp. | reverse complement strand
TCATGAATACCACCGGCCCGGCGTCCCGCAGGACCTTCCACCCAACGCCACGGTCGACAGCCATCGGTAACGTGGAGAACTCCAGTCGGGGCAGGTGAAAGCCGCCGGCCTGGCAGTCATCGAGGGTGCTCAATACTCAACCCGCCTCCGTTGTCCCGTCCGTGGTGACGCAGTCAAGTGCTCAGCCGTGAGAGCGTCACGAGCGCATGCGCGGCCGATGCGCACTCACCGACGGCGCCCTCGACACGATAGCTTCGCCCGCCCTGCCTCGACACCCCACCCGATCGTCGATGGATCATCACGACGGCCCGCGCCCAGTTCAGACTTGGCACCGTGCCCAACACCCCGCTATGGCGGGTGAAAATTTGTTCACCTGGAGTTAAGCCGTCTGCCATGGCGCGGCCATGGAATGGCAACAGCGGATTAACCGCCATTGTGCACAATCGCAGACATGAAACGTCTCATCCTGCTCACTAGTGCCGCAGCGATGGTCTGCATGGCCGTGCCGGCCCAGGCCGAACCCGCCAACACTGCTGCACCCACCAACGGCGATGCAATATTCCTTACCGCACTTCGCGACGCGGGCTTCCTCCATCGCGGCCCGACACAGGCCATAGCGGCCGCCAGGGCCGTCTGCAAGCTCATGGACGACGGCAACTCGCCTGTAGACACCGTTAGCGCGGTGCAGTCCACCAATCCAGGATTCACCATGGATCACGCCACGAGGTTTGCGAAAATTTCCGCGGTCGCATACTGCCCTGATCACCTGTAGCCGACGGGGCCACAGCGACACCGTGAATTGACCTGCGCCACAATCTAGTTGAGACTTTCTTTCAATCTTTGGCTTGCTGCCGGCAGTGGCTCTCCGACGTTGATCGGGCATATCCCGGCCCTTCCGACTCGCGGGTTCTGGCGTGACCGGCCCGGTCGTCTCGGTAGAAATAGATGGTGCGGGCCGCCGACCGATTCGCCGAGACACCCAACGTAGTCGCTCGGTGACCACCTGGATGCCCCCGAGCACCACAGCGACATCGTGGCCGCCTGCACCGCTGGCACCGCCCGGCCACCACGGTGCACCACACGTTGCCGATGGGCGTAGTCCAGCGCGTCGGCGACAGCACCGATAATCGTCAGGGACGGCCTGGGTCGCCCTAGTTATCTGTTGATGGCGAAACGGCAAGGTGCTCGGATACGGCGAACCGACGACGGGAACTACCCCGATCCGTGCCGATCCGGTCGCCGTTTAACCTCTGTCGGCAAACCGCTGGCAGGATGAAGCGGTGACGACCTGGCCGGCACCGACCCGCAACAGCCCCGTCGATGCCACTGTCACCGTGCCCGGCTCGAAATCGCAGACCAACCGGGCGCTGGTGCTCGCCGGCCTGGCGGCCGCCCGCGGCGACGCGGCTGCCTCCACGATCGGCAATGCCCTGCGCAGCCGCGACACCGACCTAATGATCGACGCCCTCCGCACCCTCGGCCTGCGGATCGAGGCGGTGGCCCACCAGGTGAGCATCACCGGCGAAATCTCCCCCGACCCGAACGCCCGGGTGGATTGCGGGCTGGCCGGCACGGTGCTGCGGTTCGTGCCACCGCTGGCCGCGCTGGGTTCGACGACCGTCACCTTCGACGGCGACCAGCAGGCGCGGGCTCGGCCGATCACGCCGCTGCTGGACGCCATGCGCGGCCTGGGCATCGACGTCGACGGCGACCGACTGCCGTTCCGGGTCCACGGCACCGGGTCGGTCCCCGGCGGCACCGTGGAGATCGACGCGTCGGCATCCTCCCAATTCGTCTCCGGCCTGCTGCTAACCGCCGCGTCGTTCGACGACGGGCTGACCGTGGTGCACACCGGTGCGGCCCTGCCGTCCGCGCCGCACATCGCAATGACGGTGGCGATGCTGCGACAGGCCGGCATCGACGTCGACGACACCACCGCGAGCCGCTGGCGGGTTGCCCCGGCTACGGCGGCGGCCCGGCACTGGGCGATCGAACCGGACCTGTCCAACGCCGTACCCTTCCTGGCCGCGGCCGTGGTCACCGGCGGCACCGTGCGCATCACCGGCTGGCCTACCGCGAGCGTCCAGCCCGCCGACCACATCCTCGACGTCCTGCGAATGACAAATTCGGTTGTTGCCCAATCAGATTCTCACCTTGCGGTGCACGGTTCGGGAACTTACCCCGGATTCGACGTGGACCTGCGCGCGATCGGCGAGCTCACACCCGCGGTGGCCGCACTGGCGGCACTGGCCGCCGAGGGGTCGGTGTCACGGCTGAGCGGCATCGCGCATCTGCGCGGGCACGAGACAGACCGATTGGCGGCGCTGACCGCCGAAATCAACCGCCTCGGCGGCGAGTGCGCCGAAACACCCGACGGCCTGGTGATCACCGCGAAACCGCTGCACGGCGGAGCCTGGCGCTCCTACGCCGATCATCGGATGGCGACGGCCGGTGCAATCGTGGGGCTGCGAGTGGCCGGGGTCGAGGTGGACGACATCTCCACCACCGCCAAGACACTGCCCGGGTTCGCCCGACTCTGGGCCGAGATGCTGGCCACTCAGGCAAGTTCGGAAGCCCCCGCTTGAAGCCCAGCGACTACGACGAGTCCGACGTCAAGGTCCGGCCCGGCCGGGGCTCCCGCCCGCGGACCAAGATCCGCCCCGAGCACGCTGACGCCAGGGCCGCCATGGTGGTCACCGTCGACCGGGGTCGCTGGGGCTGTGTCCTCGACGATGACCCGGGCCGCCTGGTCACCACGATGCGTGCGCGCGAGCTGGGCCGCACCCCGATCGTCGTCGGCGACCACGTCGACGTGGTCGGTGATTTGTCCGGACGCCCGGATACGCTAGCCCGCATCGTGCGGCGTCGACCGCGCCGAACGGTGTTGCGCCGCACCGCCGATGACACCGACCCGACCGAGCGGGTAGTGGTCGCCAACGCCGACCAGCTGCTGATGGTGGTTGCGCTCGCCGACCCGCCGCCGCGCACCGGCTTCGTCGACCGTGCTCTGATCGCGGCGTACGCCGGTGGGCTCACCCCGATCCTGTGTCTGACCAAAACCGATCTGGCTCCACCCGAGCCGTTCGCCGAACAGTTCGCCGGCCTTGAGCTCGTCATCGCCATTGCGGGCCGCAACGACCCGCTCGAAGCGGTCGCGGACATCCTCGTCGGCAAGATCACCGTGCTACTCGGCCATTCCGGGGTCGGCAAGTCGACGCTGGTCAACCGTCTTGTCCCGGAAGCCGATCGAACCACCGGCGACGTGTCGGGCATCGGCCGGGGCCGACACATCTCGACGCAGTCGGTGGCGCTGCCGTTACGCGATGGCGGCTGGGTCGTCGACACCCCGGGGATCCGCTCGTTCGGGTTGGCCCATATCGCACCCGACGACGTGCTGCTGGCGTTCTCCGATCTGGCCGAGACGATCACCGAATGCCCCCGCGGCTGCGGCCATCTGGGCCCGCCCGCCGACCCGGGGTGTGCGCTGGACACGCTGATCGGCCCGGCCGGCCGCCGAGTCGACGCCGCCCGGCGACTGTTGACGCTGCTCAGGGAGCCGTGACCCGGCCCGTGCGCCCACATGATGGCCACGCTGGCCAACGCGCTTCAGCAGCGCGGCGGCCGGCCCGGGTTGCAGACGATGTGTGAGGGCGCCGCGATGGCTAACGCCACCATCATCGAGCGGCTCGACTAGGACAAGCAGGGAAGGGAACGGCATGACCATCAACCCCACCGCCGGTCACCACGATGCGCGCGACGACGATCCACGGGCCCGCCGCATCGCGCAGCTCTCTGCCGGCGACCCGCAATTCCAGGCGGCGCAACCGATCCCGGAGGTCATTGCGGCGGCGCGGCGGCCCGGCATGCGGCTCGCGCCGATCCTGCAGACCCTGGTGGAGGGCTACCCGGACCGGCCCGCCCTGGGCTGGCGGGCCCGTGAGCTGGTCACCGATCCGGTGACCGGACGCACGTCGGAGCGATTGGCGCCCCGGTTCGACACCCTCAGCTACCGGCAGCTGTGGGCCCGGGTCGTCGCGGTCGCCGCCGCCTGGCGCCACCACCCGCAGCACCCGCTGAACCCGGGAGATTTCGTCGCCACCATCGGTTTCGGTAGCGCCGACTACCTCACCGTCGATGTGGCCTGCGCCTACCTCGGCCTGGTGGCGGTCCCGCTGGCGCACACCGCGCCGGTGTCGGAGCTGGCGCCGATCCTCGCCGAGATCCAGCCGCGGGTGATTGCGGTGAGTGCGGCCTACCTGGATCTGGCGGTCGCCGCGGCGTCAGGCAGCGCGTCGCTGCGGAACCTGCTGGTCTTCGACTACCGCCCGGAGCTCGACGAGCACCGCGAAACCCTGGTGCGGGCGCGCCGGCTGGTGCACGACGCAGCGGTGCCGATTGTCATAGAAACCCTGGACGAGGTCGCGAACCGCGGCCACGCACTGCCGCCGGAGCCGGTCTATACCGCCGACAGCGACGAGCGGCTGGCCATGATCATCTACACCTCGGGCAGCACGGGCACCCCGAAGGGCGCCATGCAGACCGAGCGGATGGTGGCCAAGGTGTGGACGTCGTCGTTCGCGTCGCTGTCGCAGACACCGGTTTTCAACGTCAACTTCATGCCGCTGAACCACCTCGGCGGTCGGCTGCCGCTGGTGTCGGCCTTCTTGGCCGGCGGCACCAGCTATTTCACCGCTGAGGCCGACCTGTCGACGTTGTTCGAGGACTGGTCGCTGGTACGGCCCACCGAACTGGCTCTGGTCCCCCGAGTGGTCGAGATGCTGTACCAGCGCCACCGCGGCGCGGTGAGCCGGCTGGGGTCCGAAGACGCCGCCGAAGAAGCCGCGGACACCGAACTGCGCGAGCAGTTGTTGGGGGGCCGGGTGATCGACGGGTTCGTCGGGACCGCGCCGCTGGCCACCGCGATGAAGTCGTTCCTGGAACGGTGTCTGCAGACCCACATCAGTGACGGCTACGGCTCCAGCGAGGTCGGCGCGATCACCCGCGACGCAGTGGTGATGCGCCCGCCGGTGATCGACTACAAACTCGTCGACGTGCCCGACCTGGGCTACTTCAGCACCGACAAGCCCTACCCGCGGGGGGAGTTGTTGATCAAGACCGCCACCGCCACGCCCGGCTATTACCGCCGCCCCGAAGCAACCGCTGCGGCGTTCGACAACCACGGCTACTACCGCACCGGCGATGTGGTGGCCGAGATTTCACCGGATCGGGTCGTCTACGTCGACCGCGCCAAGAACGTGCTCAAGCTGTCGCAGGGCGAGTTCGTAGCCGTGGCCAACCTGGAGGCCGTGTTCACCGGGGCTGCGCTGGTGCGCCAGGTTTTTGTGTACGGCAACAGCGAACGGCCCAGACTGCTCGCGGTCATCGTTCCGACCCCGGATGCGCTGGCCGAATTCGGCGACGACACCGCCGCGCTGAAGGCCGCGGTGAGCCGGTCGCTGCGCGACACCGCGCGCGCCGCCGAACTGCAGTCCTACCAGGTGCCGGTCGACTTCATCGTCGAGCCCGACCCGTTCACCGTCGCCAATGGATTGCTGGCCGACGTCGGCAAGGTGCTGCGGCCCAAGCTGACCGCCCACTACGGCCCGCGACTGGAACAGCTCTACACCGACCTGGCCGGGGCACAGGACGACCGGTTGGACGGGCTGCGCCGGGCCGCACCGGACCAGCCGGTGCTCGACAGCCTGCGACAGGCCGCGGCCGCCGTGTTGGGCTCCGCCGACGTCGAGGCCGATCCGGACGTGCAGTTCACCGACCTCGGTGGCGATTCACTGTCCGCGCTGACGCTGTCCACGCTGCTGCGCGACGTGTTCGACGTCGACGTGCCCGTCGGGGTCATCGTCGGCCCCACCGCTACCTTGCGCGAACTGGCGGACTACGTTGTGGCACAGCGCGACTCGGAGTCGAAGCGCCCCACCTCCGCCGGCGTGCACGGGCGGGGAGCCACCGAGCTGCACGCCCGCGATCTGACCCTGGACAAGTTCATCGACGCCGTCACCCTGGCCGATGCCGCGACGGCACCGCACCCGGGCGGGGAGCCGCGCACCGTTTTGCTCACCGGCGCCAACGGCTACCTCGGCCGCTTCGTGGCCCTGCACTGGCTGCAACGGCTGTCGCGGACCGGTGGCACGCTGATCTGCCTGGTCCGCGGTCGCGACGCCGACACGGCCAGGGCCCGGCTCGAGCAGATCTTCGACAGCGGTGACGCGACGCTGCGGCGGCGATTTCACGAGTTGGCCGCCGATCACCTCGAAGTCCTCGCCGGTGACATCGGGGAGCCGGATCTGGGTTTGGACACCGAGGACTGGCGGCGACTGAGCCGCAGCGTGGATCTGATCGTGCACACCGCGGCCCTGGTCAACCACGTGCTGCCCTACGAGCAACTGTTCGGGCCGAACGTAGTCGGCACCGCCGAGCTGATCCGGCTGGCGATTACCAGCCGGATCACGCCGATCGCCTACCTGTCGACGGTGTCGGTGGCGCTGTCGGTCGAACCGGCCGCTTTCACCGAGGACGGCGACATCCGCGAGATCAGCCCGGTCCGCTCGGTCGACGACAGCTACGCCAACGGCTACGCGAACAGCAAGTGGGCCGGGGAGGTGTTACTGCGTGAAGCGTTCGACCTCGTCGGGCTGCCGGCCACGGTGTTCCGCTCGGATTTGATCCTCGCCCACAGCCGATACCGCGGGCAGCTCAATGTGCCCGACATGTTCACCCGGCTGATCGTCAGCCTGCTCGCCACCGGGATCGCGCCGGGGTCCTTCTATGAAACCGACCCGGCCGGCAACCGGCAGCGGGCACACTACGCCGGGCTGCCCGTCGACTTCGTCGCCGACGCGGTCAGTACTTTGGGCGCCCAGAACACCGCTGAATTCCGGTCTTTCGACGTGATGAATCCGCACGACGACGGCGTCTCGTTGGACACCTTCGTGGACTGGCTGCGCGAGGCCGGCCAGCCCTTGGTGCGCATCGACGACTACGAGGAGTGGTTGGCGCGGTTCGAGACCGCGCTGCGGGCACTGCCCGAAACGCGGCGCCAGCACACGGTTCTGCCGCTGCTGGACGCCTACCGCAAACCACAGCAGCCACTGCGCGGAGCCCCGGCGCCGACCGAGATGTTCCGCAACGCGGTGCGGGACGCAAAAATCGGCGCCGCCCAAGATATTCCCCAGCTGTCGATGGCGCTGATCGACAAATACCTGGCTGACCTGGCCCAGCTCGGCCTACTGCCCACGAACGAAGGAGTACGGGCCTGACTGCCATCCGAGCCGCCGCGGTGCAACTGCGCCCGTCGAGCGTGTGTTACGCAGCCAACTCGGCGTCGCGGTTGTCGGTCTGCTTGCGACGGCGCCAGGCCGCAAGCGCGGTCTTCAAACCGCGGCGCTGCCCGGTCACCGGGTCGACGCCGGGGAGCGCCGGGCGCGACGCGACGAACATCTTCTCGCTGCGGGTCTCCGGGGCGTCGTCGACGGTGCGGCGCAGATACCTGTCCGGCAAAGACAGTTTGGCCAGGGTGCGCCAGGTCTTGGCGTACTGCACCAGGAACGGACCCGTCGTGTAGGGCAGGTCATAGCTGTCGCAGATCCGGCGGAGCCGCACCGAGATCTCGGCGTACCGACTGCTGGGCAGGTCGGGGTACAGATGGTGTTCGATCTGGTGCGACAGGCCACCGGTCATGAACCGCATGGCCGGGCCGGCGTTGATGTTGGCGCTGCCCAGCAGTTGCCGCAGGTACCACTGGCCCCGTGACTCGTCGACCAGCTCGTCCCCGATGAATTTCTCGGCACCGTCGGGGAAATGCCCGCAGAAGATGACCGCGTCGGCCCACAGGTTGCGCAGCACGTTGGCCACCGCGTTGGCCTGCAGCGTGGACTTGAAGCTCGCCCCGGGTGACAGCGAGGTCAGCGCCGGAAAGGTGACATAGTCCTTGAACAGCTGACGGCCGGCCTTGGCGACGAACTCGCGCACCCGGGCGAGGCTGTCCCGGCGGTCGGCCCGACTGCCGAAAAGCCGGTTGGTCTCCAGGTGTTGCAGGCCGATCCCGAACTCGAAACCGACCGCCAGCATGACGTTGAAGAACAGGTTGAACAGGTTGAACCCGCGCCAGGGCTGGTCCCGGGTGACCCGCAGCAGCCCGTAACCCACGTCGTCGTCCATACCCAGGACGTTGGTGTACTTGTGGTGCATGAAGTTGTGGGTGTGGCGCCAATGCTTGGCCGCCGCGGACATGTCCCACTCCCAGGTGGTGGAGTGGATCTCCGGGTCGTTCATCCAGTCCCACTGACCGTGCATGACGTTGTGGCCGAGCTCCATGTTCTCGATGATCTTGGCCACGCTCAGGGTCAATGCTCCGGCCCACCGCGCCGCACGCCGCGAACCGGCGGTCAGCAACACCCGACCGGTCACCTCGAGGGCACGCTGGGCGACGATGGTGCGGTGGATGTAGCGCGCGTCCCGCTCACCGAGCGAGTCCTGGATGTCACGGCGGAGCGCATCGAGTTCGACCGCCAGGCTCTCGACATCGGCGTCGGTCAGGTGCGCGAACGCCTCGACGTCGGCTATCGCCATCGTCCGCCCTCCGTGATGTCCGCGCGGCTGAAACCCAAGCCATAGTAACCTACGGCAACGTAGGTTACTAGCGAGTAATCCTTCAGATGTTCAAGACACAGTCGCCGGCCGCTGCCGAGATGCACGTCTGGATGCGGGTTCCCGGTTCCTGCTCGGCGCCCGTGCGCAGATCGCGGACACCGCCGTCGAGCAATTCGACCACACACGTTTGACAGATCCCCATCCGGCAGCCGAACGGCAGCCGAACTCCGGCCTGCTCCCCTGCCTGGAGCAGCGTGGTCGCGGCGTCCGCGACGATGCTCTTGCCGCTCCTGGCGAAGGTGACTGTGCCACCGCCCTCGGTCACCGCGATGCGCACCGCGGCGAAGCGTTCGACGTGCAGTCGCTCCCTGATACCGGCGGTCGCCCAGAGTTGCTCGGCGTCACCGAGCATCGCACCCGGGCCGCACGCCCAGGTCTGACGCTCCCGCCAGTCGGGCACCTCGGCATCCAGAGTGTCGGGCCGGCCCAGGTCCAGGCGACCCTGGCTGCGGGTGGCCCGCAGGCGCAGCCGGTAGCCGGGATGGTCACGTTCCAGGGCGGAAAGTTCGGCGGCGAACATCGCCTCGTCGGGGCCGGGCGCCGAATGCAGATGCACGACGTCGGTGATCGAGTCCCGGCGGGCCAGCGTGCGCAGCATCGACATCACCGGGGTGATTCCGGATCCGGCGGTGAGGAACAGCACCGCGGGCGGCGCCGGGTCGGGCAGCACGAAGTCGCCCTGCGGGGCCGCCAGTCGCACGACGGTTCCCGGGGCGACACCGCCCACCAGGTGGCTGGACAGGAAGCCCTCCGGCATCGCCTTGACGGTGATGGTCACCGTGCGGTCCCCGGTGACCGGGCTCGACGTCAACGAGTACGACCGCCACCGCCACCGCCCGTCGACCAGCAGGCCGATCCCGATGTACTGGCCGGGCCGGTAGTCGAAGCCGAAGCCCCAGCCGGGTTTGATCACCAGTGTCGCGGAGTCCTCGGTCTCGCGGCGAACCGCCAGCACCCGGCCGCGCAGTTCCCGCGTCGACCACAGCGGGTTGGCCAGCCCGAGGTAGTCATCGGGCAGCAGCGGCGTGGTGAGGCCGGCGGCGATGCGGCGCAGGACGTTCCAGCCCCGATGCCGGCTCGCACCGGCACCCGCCGTCAGAGCAGCTCCAGCAGGAACGGCAGCTCCTGGGTCGCGTACCAGGCCAGGTCGTGATCCTGGGCGTCGCCGACGGTGAGTTCGGCGTCCTCGTCGCCGAGGTCGGCGAGGTCGATCACGGCCACCGCGGCGGCCACCGCCGGTTCGGCGGCGGCGGTGTCGACATAGGCCGCGATCACCTCGGCGATCGTGACGGGTCCGGCCAGTCGGACGACGGCGTGGTCCAGGTCCGGGCGCACGGTTGGCCCGTCCGGGCCGGCTATGTCGGCGACCAGCACCGCCCGCCGGGTGGGCACCGTGTCGTCAGCGGTCGCCAGGAGCCGCAGCGACGCCAGCGCCGCCTCGCCCAGTGCCACCTCGGCGAGTTCGTCGTCGCCGCCGTGCGAATAGGCTTCGCGCAGCGCCGGTGTCACCGCGAACGCGGTACCGCTGGTCGCTCGCAGCGCCCCGTCGGCGACGAGCCGGGTGAGCATGGCCAGTGTCGCCGGGATGTAGACCCGCATGAGACAAACCTTAACCCGGTCCGGCGTCCAGCAGGGTGGCGGCGTGGTCGGGCACGTAGCTGTAGAGCTCCCGGGCCGGACGCCGGTAATCGTCGTTGACCACCGGCCCTTCCGGCAGTTGAACCTTACGACGCGCCACCTGGTGATGGGGAAGCGTGGACAGCAGGTGGGCCATCATATTCAGCCGCGCATGCTTCTTGACCTCGGATTCCACCAGATACCACGGGCATGCCGGGGTGTCGGTGTGCGCCATCATCTCGTCCCTGGCCCGCGAGTAGTCCTCCCACCGGTACAGCGCCTCAAGGTCCATCGGGCTGAGCTTCCACTGACGGAGCGGGTCGTTGCGCCGCTTGCGGAACCGGCGCAGCTGCTCCTGCGGGGAGACCGAGAACCAGTACTTGCGCAACAGGATTCCGTCGTCGACGAGCATCCGCTCGAAGACCGGCGTCTGCTGCAGGAACAGCGAATGCTCGGCCGCCGTGCAGAACCCCATCACCTTCTCCACACCAGCCCGGTTGTACCAGGACCGGTCGAAGATCGTCATCTCCCCGCTTGCCGGCAGGTACGCGATGTAGCGCTGGTAGTACCACTGGCCACGTTCACGCTCGGTGGGCGCGGGCAGCGCCGCGATCCGCACCACGCGCGGACTGACGTATTCGGTGATGCGTTTGATGGTTCCGCCCTTGCCGGCGGCGTCGCGGCCCTCGAACACCACCACCACCCGGGCGCCAGTGTCCCGGACCCACTCCTGAAGTTCGACGAATTCTGTTTGCAGACGCAATAATTCGGATTCGTAGACGGCGTCCGAAATTCTGCGTCCTGCTTCGGCGCCGTCGGGTTGCCTGCTCATTTCGCGGCCTCCAGCAGTTCGGCGAGCGCCTCGTCCAGCAAAGTAGACATGACCCCGACGTCACTCATCGCCTTGCGGTCCGCATTAGCCCCGTAATACAACATGCCGTTGTAGGACGTAACCCCGATCGCCAGCGCCTTGTTAGGCAGCAGCGGCGGAACCGTATAGGCCTCCAACAGCTTTGCACCGCAGACGTAAAGCTGCCGCTGCGCACCGGGCGCGTTGGTAATCAACAAGTTGAAAACACGCCCGGAGAACCCGGCGAAGTCGGTCGCCACCCGGACACCCATCGCGTGCAGGGTGGGCGGGCCGAAGCCCGACATGGTCAGGATGGTTCGAGCATCCACCAGACCGGCAGCGGCCGGATGCGATTCGGTGGCATAGGCGATCTGGGAGAGCCGGATCACCGGGTTCTGTTCCCCGACCGGCAGATCCACCAGAAACGGCACCACCGAGCCGATCGGCGGAAGCTGTCCGGAGGCGTCGAAATCGTGGTCCGGGTGCACCGACAGCGGCGCCATCGCCCGCACGGTCCTGGTCGAGGCGACCGGCTCGCCGCGGGACAGTAGCCAGTTCCGCAGTGCCCCGGTGATCACGGCCAGCACCACATCGTTGATGTTGCACTCGTAGCGCACCCGCACCTTCCGGTAGTCGTCCAACGATCCCTGCGCCACCACGAACAGCCGGTTCTGTGACACCTCGGTGTTCAGCGGACTCTGCGGCGCGGTGCCGCGCAGCATCACTCGTGCCGCGTCGAACACCTTGTGGCCGATCCAGGTCAGCGGACCGGAGCTGGTCGCCAGCTGGCCGACCGTCGAGCCGACCGCCCGTAACTGCGTCTTGGGCGTCGATACCCAGTCGCCGACCGCGCCGAAAACCAACTCGGCCGAAGCGGGTTCACGCCGGGGCACCCAGATGTGCTCTTCGAATGCCGGCGGGCGCTTGGTGCGGTCGACGATCACATGCCCGAGAGCCGGCGCGAACATCCCGTTTACCAGCGCCTGGTGCGACTTGATGTGCAGCGCAATGCGGTTGTCGGCCAGCCCCTCGATCAGGTGCATCTCCCACAGCGGCCTGGACCGGTCCAGTGGCCGCTGACCCAAGTTCGCGACCAGTTCATGCAGCTGGCGGTCACTGCCCGGCGACGGCAGCGCCGAGTGCCGGACGTGGTAGGTGATGTCGAAGTCGCCGTCGTCGACCCACACCGGCCGGGCCAGGCTCATCGTCACTTCCCGGATCTTCTGCCGGTAACGCGGGGCCTGCGGCAGTCGCTGCTCGACGGTGGACAGCAGCGTGTCGTAGCTAAGTCCGCCGCGCGGGCGGCGCAGAATCAGCAACGACTGCACATACATCGGGGTGGTCGTGTTCTCCAGCCGGTAGAACGACGCATCCGACGCCGACAGTCGACTCACCATCGCCGTCCGTCCTTCCTCCTGACCGGAGCCGACCAGCCACCCAACCGGCCGCGGTCTTACGACATACTCGCCGTTCACGGTAGCCCGCCGTGACCCGGCAATCGCACGCGGACACGGCCGCGGCGCGGCTGTGCGATGATCGGCGCAGCACTCTGCCACTCTCCAGCAGGCCCGCCCGTTTCGATCGACCCTGGGGAGTTGGCCATGACCTTCGACGAAGTACCGCTCGGTACCGCGACCCCGTCAATCGTCGTGCCCGTGATCGACTATGAACCGCCCATTCGGGCCGTGGCGCGCCGCCGCCCGGCACCGGCGACAGGCAAGGTCCGGCGACTGCGCGGCCTCCCGACGACGTCGCGGCCGGACCCACCCCGGCCGGTCGCGCTGCCACCGGCGCTGCAAGCCGCCGCGTCGTTCGCCGACGCCGCGCTGCGCCGGGTGCTGGAGGTGGTAGACCAACGCCGCCCGCCGGCCCACCTGTACCCGCTGTTCGCCGCCAGTTTGGTCGAGTCGGTGTCACGGCACCCGGGGGCCGCCCACCACGTCGGCGCGGCGACCCTGCAGCGGGTGCGGGTGCAGGTGGCCGGACCGGACGATCCACCCGCCGCCGTCGAGGCGTTCGGCACCTACCGGCGGGGCCGGCGCATCCACGCGCTGGCCTGCCGCATCGAGCGGTTGGCGGCGACGTCCGGGTCGGGCTGGCAGGTCGTCGCGCTGCACATCGGCTGACAGTCAACCAACCGCGGTGCCAGCCGGCACCGAGCCCCCGGTGAAACGGGCCAGCACCGGACCCGCGATCGCCATCACGAACACATACGACGTCGCCAGCGCGGTGATGCTGGGAGTCGAGTATTCCACCAGCCCGATGATGATCAGCGAGAACTCACCCCTGGCAACCAACGTGGTGCCGGCCCGCAACTGTCCGCGCCGGGCCGCCCCCTCCCGGCGGGCCGCATACATTCCGGTCAGCACTTTGGTGGCAGCGGTGACGGCGGCCAACGCGACGGCCACCGGAAGCGTCGGCAGCAGCCGCTGCGGGTCGATCGCCAACCCGATCGCCAGGAAGAAGATCGCAGCGAACAGATCGCGCAGCGGGCCCAGCACTTTGCGAGCCCGGTCGGCGGTGTCGCCGGTAAGGGTCAAGCCGACCAGAAAGGCGCCCACCGCGGCCGACGCGTGCACCCATTCAGCCACCGCGGCCACGATCAGGGTGATCCCCAGTACCCGCAGCAGCAGCTGCTCGGAGTCCGGGTGCGTCACCAACCGGCCGACGTGGTCACCCCACCGGTACGACGCGGCAAATGCCGCGCCCAGTGCGGTTACCGCGACCGCCATGCCGGTGACGGCCCGCAGCCAGCTGCCGCCCGCGGCCAGCACCACCAGCAGCGGCAGGTAGGCGGCCATAGCGAAGTCCTCCAGCACCAGCACGGCCAGCACCGCGGGCGTTTCCCGGTTACCGATTCGCTGCAGATCCTCCAGCACCCGGGCAATCACCCCCGACGACGAGATGTAGGTGACGCCCGCCAGCGCCAGGATGCCGATGCCGTCCAGCCCGAGCAGCCAGCCGGCCACCGCGCCGGGCGTCGCGTTGAGGGCCGCGTCCACCACCGCCGACGGCAGGTGGTGGCGCAGGCTGCTGGCAAATTCGACCGCCGAGAACTCCAGGCCCAAGGTGAGCAGCAACAGCACCACACCGATCGGGGCGCCGGTGCTGACGAACTGGCCGGCCTCGGTCATCGGCAGCACCCCGCCGGTACCGAGAAAAAGACCGGCCAGCAGATACACCGGGATCGGCGAGAGCGCGAACCTCCGAGCTATCGTGCCCAGCGCTGCCAGCACAACCAGCAGGCCGCCGACCTGCAACAGCAGCGGGGCTGAAATCTGCACCGATTCAGCCTTTTTCGATGATCTGCTCGACCCCGCCGATGCCATCAACGGTGCCGATCACCACCAGCACATCGTGTGCGTGCAGCAACTCGGCCGGACCCGGCGACGCAATCACTTCCGCACTGCGCACGATCGCCACGATCGATGCGCCGGTGCGGGTGCGGGCCCGGGTCTCGCCCAGCGGCCGGTCCACAAACGGGCTGCCCGGCGCAATCTGCACCTGACCGCTGTCGATGCCGGGTACTTCCCGCGTCAGCTCGGTGAATCGTTCGGCGATGCGCGGTGCGCCCAGCATCTGGGCTACCGCGTCGGCCTCGTGGTCGTTCAGACGAAGCAGCGAGCGGGCCTGGTCCGGGTCCTCGCGGGCGTAGCGCACGATCTCGAAGTCGCCGCGGCGGCGCGCGATAATACCGATCCGGTCACCCTCATGGCTGACGAATTCATAGCGCAGTCCGATGCCGGGAAGCAGGACTTCGTTGATGTCCATACCAGCCATCCTCGACGAAAAGCCGCACAGCGACGCGCGAATTACCGCTTTTTGGCCGATTTTCCCAGCTTGGGCTCGCGGGCCTGGCGGCGAGCCGACTCCCGGCGCTCGCGGCGACTGGTGCCGGCAACGGCGGCCTGCAGGTCGCCGTTGCGCCGCTGCACCTGCGCCGCGCCGTCCTCGCCGGGACCGGAGTAGCTCAGGCCCGGCGCGCCGTCGGCACCGTTGGCTCCGTCGATTCCCTTGGCGCGCAATGCATGCGGCAACTCCCCCTCAGGCGACCCGGGCGCGCCGTCAGCGGCGCGCTGCGCAGCGGCGGCCGTTGCGAACTCCTCAAGCCCGCCGGGCGCGGCCATCGGTGCCACCGACCGTGCTGGGTCGGCTTCGACGGTGACGTTGAACAGGAAGCCGACCGACTCCTCCTTGAGGCCGTCGAGCATGCCGATGAACATGTCGTAGCCCTCCCGCTGGTATTCCACCAGTGGGTCGCGCTGGGCCATCGCCCGCAGACCGATGCCCTCCTTGAGGTAGTCCATCTCGTAGAGGTGCTCACGCCACTTGCGGTCGATGACGCTCAGCAGCACGCTGCGCTCAAGTTGGCGCATGGCCCCCTTGCCGGCCAGCCCGTCCACCTCGGCCTCGCGCGCCGCGTAGGCGAGTTCGCCATCGGCGAACAGCGCCTCCAGCAGTTCCTCCCTGGTGAGTTCGTCGGCTTCACCGACCTCGTCGGTGTGCATCAGCGCGTGGTGGTCGATCCCGACCGGGTAGAGAGTTTTCAGTGCCGTCCACAGTTGCTCGAGGTCCCAGTCCTCGGCGTACCCCGTGGCGGTAGCTCCGTCGACGTAGGCGGTGATGACGTCGACGAGCATGTCGTGCGCCTGCTCCGCGAGGTTCTCGCCGTCCAGGATGCGCCGACGCTCGGCGTAGATCACCTTGCGCTGCTGGTTCATCACCTCGTCGTACTTGAGGACGTTCTTGCGGATCTCGAAGTTCTGCTGCTCCACCTGGGTCTGCGCGCTCTTGATGGCCCGGTTCACCATCTTCGCCTCGATCGGCACGTCGTCAGGCAGGTTCAGCCGGGTCAGCAGCGACTCGAGCGCCGCCCCGTTGAAGCGGCGCATCAACTCGTCACCCAGCGACAGGTAGAACCGCGACTCGCCGGGGTCGCCCTGACGGCCGGACCGCCCGCGCAGCTGGTTGTCGATGCGTCGGGATTCGTGCCGCTCGGTGCCCAGCACGTACAGGCCACCGGCGGCGATCACTTCCTCGGCTTCGCTGGCCGCCGCCGCTTTGATCTCGGGGAGCACCTTGTCCCACTCAGCCTCGTAGTCATCGGGGTTCTCCACCGGGTCCAGGCCCTTTTCGCGCAGCCGATGGTCGGCAAGGAAATCCGGGTTGCCGCCGAGCACGATGTCGGTACCGCGGCCGGCCATGTTGGTAGCCACCGTGACCGCGCCCCGGCAGCCGGCCACCGCGATGATGTTCGCCTCCCGCTCATGCTGCTTGGCGTTGAGCACGTTGTGCGGAACGTGGCGCTTGGTCAGCTGCTTCGCCAGGTACTCCGAGCGCTCAACGCTGGTGGTGCCGATCAGCACCGGCTGGCCCTTCTCATAGCGTTCGGCGATGTCGTCGACGACCGCGATGAACTTGGCCTCCTCGGTCTTATAGATGAGGTCGATCTGGTCCGCGCGGGTCATCGGCTTGTTGGTGGGGATCGCCACCACACCGAGTTTGTAGATCTCGTGCAGTTCGGCGGCCTCGGTCTCGGCGGTGCCGGTCATCCCGGCCAGCTTGCCGTAGAGCCGGAAGTAGTTCTGCAGGGTGATGGTGGCCAGAGTTTGGTTCTCGGCCTTGATCTCCACCTGCTCCTTGGCCTCGATCGCCTGGTGCAGGCCTTCGTTGTAGCGTCGGCCGACCAGCACCCGGCCGGTGAACTCGTCGACGATGAAGACCTCGCCGTTGCGGACGATGTAGTCCTTGTCGCGGTTGAACAGCTCCTTGGTCTTGAGCGCGTTGTTCAGGTAGCTGACCAGCGGCGAATTGGCGGCCTCGTAGAGGTTCTCAATGCCGAGCTGGTCTTCGACGAATTCCACCCCGATCTCGTGCACGCCGATCGTGCGCTTACGCAGGTCCACTTCGTAATGGACGTCCTTCTCCATCATCGGCACGATCCGCGCAAACTCGGTGTACCAGTGGGAGGCGCCGTCGGCCGGGCCGGAGATGATCAGCGGGGTCCGCGCCTCGTCGATCAGGATGGAGTCCACCTCGTCGACGATCGCAAAGTTGTGCGGGCGCTGCACCAGTTGGTCCAGTGAGTGGGCCATGTTGTCGCGCAGGTAGTCGAAGCCGAACTCGTTGTTGGTGCCGTAGGTGACGTCGGCGTTGTAGGCGACCCGCCGTTCGTCCGGGGTCATCTGGGACAGGATCACCCCGACGTCCAGCCCGAGGAAGCGGTGCACCCGGCCCATCCACTCGCTGTCGCGCTTGGCCAGGTAGTCGTTGACGGTGACGATGTGCACCCCTTTGCCCGACAGGGCATTGAGGTAGGCCGGCAGCACACAGGTCAGCGTCTTGCCCTCACCGGTCTTCATCTCGGCGACGTTGCCGTAGTGCAGCGCGGCGCCACCCATCAACTGCACGTGGAACGGACGCTGGATCAGCACCCGCCAGGCCGCCTCGCGGGCCACCGCGAACGCCTCCGGCATCAGGTCGTCGAGCGTCTCGCCGTCGGCCACCCGCTGGCGGAACTCGTCGGTCTTGGCCCTTAGTTCGGCGTCCGTGAGCGACTCGACGTCACCCGACAGGGTGTCGATGTAATCGGCGACCCGCCGCAGTCGTTTGACCATGCGGCCTTCACCAATACGCAGCAACTTGGACAGCACGGCTATGTCCCCTGTCGGATGTCGGTCTTCGCATTACGGGCGCCACCCATGGTAGGGGACACCCTGGCAAAGGCCAGCAGCCCCGCGTCAGACCAGGTGAATGAGCCCGTAGTCGTAAGCGCGCCGCCGGTAGACAACCGACGGGCGCTCGGTGTGCTTGTCGTAGAACAGGAAGAAGTCGTGGCCGACCAGCTCCATTTCGTAGAGCGCGTCGTCGACGGACATCGGGGTGGCCGTGTGCTCCTTGGTACGCACGATCCGGCCTGGCTCGTGATCCTCGGCGGATGCGGGCACCGCGGCACCGTCGCGGTGGTCGGGCTCGGCGGTGCCGTCCAGGTTGAATGCCGCCGCGATGATGTCCGGGTCCACCGCGGTGGCCTGGGACACCGACACCGGGGTCTTGTCACCGTAGGAGACGTTGCGACGGCCCTTGTCGCGCCGTAGCCGACTCTCCAGCCGGTCTATCGCCGCCTCGAACGCCGCGTAGAAACTGTCGGCGTGAGCCTCGCCGCGGACAACCGGCCCGCGGCCGTGCGCGGTGATGTCGATCTGCTGGCAGGACTTGCGCTGGCGCCGGTTCGGCGCGTGCTTGAGCTCGACGTCGAAAATCCGGATGGTCCGGTCCAACCGCTCCAGGCGGGCCAGCTTCTGTGCTACATAAAGCCGGAAGTGGTCGGGGATCTCGACGTGGCGACCCTTGACCACAACTTCGGCGTTCGGGCTCTGATCGAGGTTGTCGTCGGCATCGACCGGCGATTGACTGGTGTTCGCGAATTGACTTGTCATTCTCAACACTCTTTTCTTGTTCGCCGCACCCGCGTGACTCCTAGGGTGCTTCACCTGACCCTTGCCACGACCGTAGCTCGCTTCGGCGGGTCCGTGCCACCGGTTTGACGGACATTTCGAGAGTTCTCATCACCTCCGGTCACGCCGCCGCGATCACCAGCACGCCGGCCACCGGAACTCCGTCGGCGCGCAGCACCCGGACGGACTCGGCCATGGTGGCGCCGGTGGTGACCACGTCGTCGATGAGGAGGACCTCGCCCGCCCGTCCGCCCGGACCCGCCAGCCGGTGCCGGCGCAGTACCACCCGCCCGGCGACGTTACGCTCGCGGGCGCCGGTACCCAGTCCGACCGAGTCACGGGCCAGCGCCGTCATCCGCAGCGCCGGTGCCACCGCCACCCCGGGATGGCGGGCCACCGCCGCGGTCACGATGCGCTCCACCGGATCCCCGCCACGGCGCCGCGCCGCCGAACGCCGGGTCGGCGCGGGGACGATCGTCAGCGGCACCTCGAGCAGACCCCAGCACAGCAGTCGGTGCAGCGCGGCGGCCACCGCCAGTGCCAGCGGCGAGACCAGGTCGCTACGCCCGCGCTCCTTGACGGCCACGATCGCCTGCCGGCGCGCCCCGGCGTAACGGCCGAGCGCGTAGACCGGCACCCCCGGATCCACCCGGGGGCTCACCAGCCGCGGTTCGTCCGGACCGACGGTCAGCTGCCCGGCGCATTCGGCGCACCACCGGGTGGCTGCGGCCCCGCAGCCACCGCACTCCAGCGGCAGCAGCAGATCCAGCACACCGGCAGTGTGCACCC
>JBDTKT010000216.1:0-6770 GCA_039935195.1 Mycobacterium sp. | reverse complement strand
TCAACAACGTGGCATCGCCTTCGGCGCCGGTGCACCCTGCCCGCAACCTGGCGGTGTTCCTGACCATGCTCATCGGTGTCTACCTGCTGATGTTCCTGACGGGAAACAAGATGACCGAGCCCAAGCTAGGCATCGACCTGCAGGGCGGCACCCGGGTCACTCTGACCGCGCGTACACCGGACGGTTCCGCGCCCACCCGCGACGCACTCACCCAGGCGCAACAGATCATCAGCGCCCGGGTCAACGGGCTCGGCGTGTCGGGCTCCGAAGTCATCATCGACGGCAACAACCTGGTCATCACGGTGCCAGGCAGCGACGGCAACGAGGCACGCACGCTGGGGCAGACTGCACGGCTCTACATTCGGCCGGTAATCAACGCGATGCCGGCAGGGGAGGCGGCCCGGGGCGGCGCGCAGCAGCTCCCCGGCCTGCCGAGTGCCCCCGGTGCGCCCGCTCTGCCCGGTGCCCCCGGTGCGCCCGCTCTGCCCGGTGCCCCCGAACTTCCCGGTTTTCCGGGACTGCCCGGTGGATCTGTACAGCCCCCGGCCGACCAAGGCCTGCCCGCGCAGCCCGGCCGACCCGAACAGGGTCAGCTCGGTGGGACCGGCGAGTCCGCCCAGCAGTCGCTGATTCCGCCGGCGCAGCCGCGGCCCTACCCGCAGGAGCCGACCCCGACACCGGGCACGGCCACGCCGGAAGCCCCGACCGCCCAGGAGACCGCGAGCCCCGAGCCCGGCGCACCCGTTCCGGGGCGGCCCGCTATCGCCCCCGGCGCCCCCGCCGGCCCCGCACGGCCAAGTCCGCAGCAGGACCTCGCCAGCCGAATCGCTGCGGAGAAGCGGCTGCGACAGAGCGACAACAAGGTGGTGCAGGCGTTGGCCCTGCAGATTGAGGCGGCCCGCTGCGACAAGGAAGACGTCCTTGCCGGCAACGATGACCCGGACCTGCCGTTGGTGGCCTGCTCGCAGGACCACCAGACCGCCTACCTGCTGGCGCCGTCGATGATCAGCGGCGACCAGATCGCCGACGCCAGCTCGGGCATGGACCAGCGCAGCGGCGGCTACATCGTCCAGGTTCAGTTCAAGAGCGCGGCGGGCGACATATGGGCCGACTACACCGCGGCCCACATCGGCACCCAGACCGCGTTCACGCTGGATTCCCAGGTGGTCAGTGCGCCGCAGATCCAGGAGGCCATCCCGGGCGGACGCACTCAGATCACTGGCGGCAACCCGCCGTTCACCGCGGACACCGCTCGTCAGTTGGCCAACGTGTTGAAGTACGGGTCGCTGCCGCTGTCGTTCGAGGCGTCGGAGGCCGAAACCGTTTCAGCCACGTTGGGAATGACGTCTCTGAGGGCCGGAATGATTGCCGGTGCGATCGGACTGGTGCTGGTTCTGGTGTACTCGCTGCTCTACTACCGGATGCTCGGGGTGCTCACCGCGCTGTCGCTGGTTGCCGCCGGCGCAATGGTTTACGCGATCCTGGTGCTGTTGGGTCGCTATATCAACTACACCCTGGACCTGGCCGGTATCGCGGGTCTGATCATCGGCATCGGAACCACCGCCGACTCGTTTGTGGTGTTCTTCGAACGCATCAAAGATGAGATCCGCGAGGGCCGCTCGTTCCGCTCGGCGGTGCCCCGCGGTTGGGCGCGAGCCCGCAAGACGATCGTGTCGGGCAACGCCGTCACCTTCCTGGCCGCGGCTGTGCTGTATTTCCTGGCGGTCGGCCAGGTGAAGGGATTCGCCTTCACCCTGGGGCTCACCACGATCCTCGACATCGTCGTGGTGTTCCTGGTGACCTGGCCGCTGGTGTATCTGGCCTCCAAGTCGCCGACGCTGGCCAAGCCGTCGTTCAACGGCCTTGGCGCAGTACAGCAGGTCGCGCGTGAGCGGCGGGCCGCGGCGCGGACGACGGCCCCTTCGACGGGACGGGGATAGCCAGATGGCCAAACCGAGCACCAAAGGCGTGAAAGGCGGCGAGCCGACCGCCGCCGCGGTTGAATCCACCGCCACCGCCGTCAGGGAGACGGCCCGCAAGACCAAGAGCGGCGCCGGCGCCGAACTTGTCCACCACAGCTTCCTGTCTCGGCTCTACACCGGTACCGGCGCGTTCGAGGTCATCGGCCGCCGCAGGATGTGGTACGCGATCAGCGGGGTGATCGTCGGGATCGCCCTGGCCAGCATCGTGATCCGGGGGTTTACGTTCGGGATCGACTTCGCCGGCGGCACCAAGGTGTCCTTCCCACGCGGTGAGACCAGCGTGACCCAGGTCGAGGAGGTGTTCCGCACCGCAGTCGGCAACGCTCCCGAATCGGTGGTGGTCGTCGGGAACGGCACCGCGGCGACGGTGCAGATCCGCACCGAAACGCTAACCAACGAGCAGACGGCCAAGCTCCGCGACGCGCTGTTCGAGGCGTTCCAACCCGCCGGTCCCGATGGCCAGCCCAGCAAGCAGGCCATCAGCGACTCGGCGGTCTCGGAAACCTGGGGCGGGCAGATCACCCAGAAGGCGGCGATCGCGCTGGTGGTGTTCCTGGTCCTGGCCGGCCTATATATCACCGTGCGCTACGAGTGGCAGATGACGGTCGCGGCACTGATCGCGATGTTCTTCGACGTGGCCGTCACCGCCGGGGTGTACTCGCTGGTGGGTTTCGAGGTCACCCCGGCCATCGTCATCGGGTTGCTGACCATTCTCGGGTTCTCCATCTACGACACGGTGATCGTGTTCGATAAGGTGGAGGAGAACACCCACGGCTTCGAGCACACCACCCGGCGCACCTACGCCGAGCAGGCCAACTTGGCGATCAACCAGACCTTCATGCGTTCGATCAACACCAGCCTGATCTCGGTGCTGCCGGTGGTCGCGCTGATGGTGGTGGCGGTGTGGCTGCTGGGCGTCGGCACCCTCAAAGACCTGGCGCTGGTGCAGCTGATCGGGATCATCATCGGCACCTACTCGTCGATCTTCTTCGCAACTCCACTGCTGGTCAGCATGCGGGAGCGCACCGAGTTGGTGCGCAACCACACCACACGGGTGCTGCGTCGCCGCAACCCGGCATCGGGCACGAAAGCCGGTGCCGCCGCCTCGGAAGCCGACGACGACGCCGCCGACGATACCGACGAAAAAATCGTGGCCGCGGCGACCGCACCAGCGGCGGGCAACACGCCTGCGCCGGGTGCCAAGCCGGTCCGGCCCACGGCCCGGCGCACCCAGCGTCCGACCGGCAAACCCAGCGCCGGTCGGTAACCGGCGATGGCGGCCCGCTGTCGGCGCGCTTCGGCACTGGTGGCGGCGATCGTCACGGCGGTCGGTGCTTGGTCGGTGTCGGCCTGCACGGGTTCCACCGTCGACCAGATCGACTACGCCGTCGATGGCGCGCTGGTCAGCTACAACACCACCACGGTCGTCGGTGCGGCGTCGGCGGGAGCCCAGGCGTTCGCCCGCACCCTGGGAGGCTTCGGCTACCACGGACCGGACGGGCAGGTGGTGGCCGACCGTGACTTCGGCAGCATCTCCGTGGTTGGCGGCGCACCGCTGGTGCTCGACTACCAGATCGCCGATGCCGCCGTCTATTCCGACGGCAAGCCGGTCACCTGTGATGACCTGGTGCTGGCCTGGGCGGCGCAGTCCGGGCGGTTCCCCGCGTTCGACGCGGCCAACCGGGCGGGCTACGTCGACATCGAACGCATCGACTGTCGGCCCGGCGAGAAGAAGGCGCGGGTGTCGTTCCTGCCCGACCGCAACATCGTCGACTACCAGGACCTGTTCACCGCGACGTCGATCATGCCGTCGCACATCCTGGGCGACAAACTGGGCGTGAACACCACCGAAGCACTGCTGGGCGACGTCGGGCCCGCCAACGAGTTCGTGGACAGGATCGCGCAGGCTTGGAACACCGTCTGGCAACTCAACCGTGGCATCGACCTGCGGAACTTCCCGTCGTCGGGACCGTACAAGATCGACTCGGTGCTCGACGGGGGCGCCGTTGTGCTGGCGGCCAACGACCGCTGGTGGGGTGCCAAACCCGTCACCAAGCGGATCACGGTGTGGCCACAGGGCGCCGACATCGCCGACCGCGTCAACAAGCGCATGGTCGAGGTGGTTGACGTGGCAACCGGGTCGGCCGGGTCGTTGATGGCCCCGGACGACTACCAGAGCAGTGACACCGCCTCCGGTGGCATCGAACAGTTGATCTTCGCACCGCAGGGACCGCTCTCGGAGACCCCGGCGCGCCGGGCGGTCGCCCTGTGCACCCCGCGCGACGTGATCGCCCACGACGCCGACGTGCCGATGGTCAACTCGCGGCTCAACACCGCCGCCGACGACGCCTTCGACCAGGCCGAGAACGTGCCCGAGTCCGGCCAATTCGGCCACGCCGACCCGAACGCCGCTCGCGACACGCTGGGCGGCAAACCTCTGGACGTGCGGATCGGCTACCGCGCACCCAACACCCGACTGGCCGCCGTGGTGGGGGCGATCATCGACTCCTGCGCCCCGGCCGGGATCACCGTCACCGAGGTTGCGTCGGACAGCACCGGGCCGCAGGCGCTGCGGGAAGGCCAGGTCGACGTGCTGCTGGCCAGCACCGGCGGTGCCAGCGGCAGTGGATCGACCGGGTCATCGGCGATGGACGCCTACGAACTGCACACTGGCAACGGCAATAACCTGTCCGGATATCACAACGACCAGATCGACGGCATCGTCGCGGCTTTGGCGGTCACCGCCGATCCCGCCGAACAGGTTCGATTGCTGGGTGAGGGCGCCTCGGTGCTGTGGGCCGACATGCCGACCCTGCCGCTGTACCGCCAGCAGCGCACCCTGTTGTCGTCGAAGAAGACCTTCGGGGTGGCCGCCAACCCGACCCGCTGGGGCGCCGGCTGGAACATGGACCGCTGGGCGCTGCAACAGTGAACCCGGCCCAACCGGCCGCGACGAAAGTGGCCGAGATCATCGCGTCGCTAATCCGGGAAGTGTCGGACTTTCCCATGCCCGGAATCCAATTCAAGGATCTGACCCCCGTGTTCGCCGACGCCGGCGGTCTGGCGGCGGTAACCGGAGCACTGGCCGAGATCGCCGCCGGGGCGGACCTGGTAGCGGGGCTCGACGCCCGCGGGTTTCTGCTGGCCGGCGCTGTCGCCGACCGACTCGGGGTGGGCGCGCTGGCCGTCCGGAAGGGAGGCAAGCTGCCGCCGCCGGTGCGCTCGCAGGCCTACCAGCTGGAATACGGCACCGCGGTCCTGGAGATACCCGCCAACGGAATCGACCTGGCCGGCCGTCGCGTTGTCATCATCGACGACGTCTTGGCGACCGGCGGTACGCTGGCGGCCAGCAGGCGGTTGCTGCAGGGGGCGGGCGCGAATGTCACGGCGGCGGCGGTGGTGCTGGAACTGGCGGGATTGGCCGGACGCGCCGCGGTGGCTCCCGTCCCGGTACACAGCCTGCACAGGGTCTGAGCGATATTCTCGTTGTCGGAGGTGAGCGACGTGGCCGATGACCAGCACAGCGCTGACACCGTTCAACCGGCCGCCGCGCAACTGGTGGTGTCCGACGCGCCGGCGCAGGATTCGCCCAAAGAGCGAACCGACGTGCTGAAGGTGCCCACCAGCGCGTCGCGGCGGGTGCGCGCCCGAATCGCCCGGCGCATCACCGCGCAGCGCGGCGCGCTGAGCCCGGTGTTGGAGCCGCTGGTGGCGGTGCACCGGCAGTTCTACCCCAAGGCAAACCTGCAGCTGCTGCAGCACGCCTACGAGGTCGCCGAGCAGCGGCACGACACCCAGCTGCGGCACTCCGGTGATCCCTACATCACCCACCCGTTGGCGGTCGCCACCATCCTCGCCGAGCTGGGCATGGACACCACAGCGCTGGTGGCCGCGTTGCTGCACGACACGGTCGAAGACACCGGCTACACGCTGGAGGAGCTGTCGGCGGAGTTCGGTGGCGAGGTCGGCCACCTCGTCGACGGGGTGACAAAACTGGACCGGGTCGTGCTGGGTAACGCCGCCGAGGCCGAAACGATCCGCAAGATGATCATCGCGATGGCCCGCGACCCGCGAGTGCTGGTGATCAAGGTTGCCGACCGGCTGCACAACATGCGCACCATTCGGTTCCTGCCGCCGGAGAAGCAGGCCCGCAAGGCCCACGAGACGCTGGAAGTGATTGCCCCGCTAGCCCATCGGCTGGGGATGGCCACCGTCAAATGGGAGCTGGAGGATCTGTCGTTCGCGATCCTGCACCCAAAGAAGTATGACGAGATCGTGCGGTTGGTGGCTGACCGCGCGCCGTCGCGGGACACCTATCTGATGAAAGTGCGCGCCGAGATCGTCGCCACGCTGGCCAAGTCGAAGATCACCGCCACGGTGGAGGGCCGGCCGAAGCACTACTGGTCGATCTACCAGAAGATGATCGTCCGCGGCCGAGACTTTGACGAAATCTACGACCTGGTCGGGTTGCGGATCCTCTGCGACGAGATCCGCGATTGCTATGCCGCCGTCGGGGTGGTGCATTCGCTGTGGCAGCCGATGGCCGGCCGGTTCAAGGACTACATCGCCCAGCCGCGCTACGGGGTGTACCAGTCGCTGCACACCACCGTCATCGGGCCGGAGGGTAAGCCGCTGGAGATCCAGATCCGTACTCGAGAGATGCACCGCACCGCCGAATACGGCATTGCCGCGCACTGGCGGTACAAGGAAGCCAAGGGCCGCAACGGTGTTCCGCACCTCAACGCCACCACCGAGATCGACGACATGGCCTGGATGCGCCAACTGCTG
>JBDTKT010000215.1:0-3675 GCA_039935195.1 Mycobacterium sp. | reverse complement strand
TGACAACACCGAGATGCTGGTGAAGCTGATCCAGCCCGTCGCCATGGACGAGGGTCTGCGGTTCGCCATCCGTGAGGGTGGTCGTACTGTCGGCGCCGGCCGGGTCGTCAAGATCATCAAGTAGTTTTTCACCACGAGACGGCGCTCACCCTCCGCGGGTGGGCGCCGTTTCTGTTTGTCCCGGTACGTGAGACGGTAGCTAGAACACGTTCTAGTACGGCTGCTAGCCTCGTCGGGTGGCCGATAACCAGACATTGCAGGGAAAAGTGGCGTTCGTGACGGGCGCCGCCCGCGGACAGGGCCGGTCGCACGCGGTGCGCCTCGCTCGCGAGGGTGCCGACATCATCGCCGCCGACATCTGTGCCCCGGCATCCGAATGCATCACTTATCCGGCGGCCACCCCCGAGGAGCTCGCCGAGACCGTCCGGGCGGTGGAGGCGCAGGGACGCAAGATCCTGGCCCGCCCGGTTGACATCCGCGACGACGCCGCGCTGCGCAAGCTGGTAGCCGACGGGGCTGAGCAGTTCGGCCGGCTCGACATTCTGGTGGCCAACGCCGCCGTGCTGAACTGGGGCCGGCTCTGGGAACTTACCGACGAGCAGTGGAACACCGTCATCGACGTCAACCTGACCGGTACGTGGCGAACGATCCGTGCCGCGGTGCCGGTGATGATCGAGGCCGGCAACGGCGGGTCGGTCGTGATCGTCAGCTCATCGGCTGGCTTGAAGGCCACCCCGGGCAACGGGCACTACTCGGCCGCCAAGCACGGACTGGTCGCGCTCACCAACACGCTGGCACTGGAGGCCGGCATCTACGGCATCCGGGTCAACTCCATTCACCCGTACTCGGTCGACACCGCAATGATCGAGCCGGCGGCGATGGCGAAAGTGTTCGCCGAGCATCCCGACTACCTGCACAGCTTCCCGCCGATGCCGTTGCGTCCCAATGGGTTTATGACGCCTGACGAGGTCTCCAACGTCATCGTCTGGCTGGCCGGCGACGGCTCGGGCATTCTGTCGGGGGCACAAATCCCGGTCGACAAGGGCGCCCTGAAGTACTGAGCGACGCGGGTGCCGGCCCCGCCGAGCGGCTTGCGGCGCATTCGTCGCGAAAATCGTGTAGAAACCTTCCGGTGAACAACACACGGGGAATGGTCGTCGTCGGTGGCGGGCTGGGGGGCGCACGCACCGCCGAAGAACTGCGCCGCGAGGGGTACTCGGGGGCGATCACGCTGGTCGGTGCCGAGACCCATCTGCCGTACGACCGGCCGCCGCTGACCAAGGCGATGCTCCGCGGTGAACTGGACGACACGTCACTGAAGCCGCGGGAGTTCTATGAGGAGCGCGAGATCACGCTGCGGTTGGGGGCCGGCGCGCAACAGGTGGACACCGCGGCACAGACGGTGACCCTGACCGACGCCTCGGTGCTCGGTTACGACCAGTTGGTGATCGCCACCGGGCTGGTGCCGCGCCGCGTCCCGGGCCTCCCCGACCTCGATGGCATCCGGGTGGTCCGGTCCGTCGAAGACAGCCGCGCGCTGCGTCAGCACGCCTCGACGGCCCGGCACGCGGTCGTTGTCGGCGCGGGGTTCATCGGCTGCGAGGTAGCCGCCAGCCTCCGCCACCTGGGTTTGGACGTGACGCTGGTAGAGCCACAGGCCACGCCGCTGGCCGCGGTGCTCGGCGAACAGGTCGGGGCACTGGTGGCTCGTCTGCACCGTGCCAACGGTGTGGACGTGCGAGCCGGCGTGGGGGTGGCCGAGGTCCGCGGTACCGATGCCGTCACGTGCGTGGTGCTCACCGATGGCGACGAGGTCCCGGCCGACCTGGTGGTGTTGGGCATCGGGTCGCGACCGGCGATGGCCTGGCTTGACGGCAGCGGTATCGAGGTCGGCAACGGCATCCTGTGCGATGCGAGCGGGCGTACGAGTGCGCCGAACGTGTGGGCCGTCGGCGACGTCGCGTTCTGGCAGGGCCGTCCCGGCCACCAGACCCGGGTCGAACACTGGAGCAACGTCGCCGCGCAGGTCCGGGTCATGGTGCCCGCCATGCTGGGACGCGACTCACTCGCCGATGTCGTTGTTCCGCCATATTTCTGGAGCGATCAGTACGACGTGAAGATCCAGTGCCTCGGCGAGCCGGAAGCTACCGACACCGTCCACCTGGTTACCGACGACGGGCATCAGTTCCTCGCCTACTACGAGCGCGCCGGAGTGCTGGTGGGCGCCGTCGGCGCCGGGATGCCCGGCAAGGTGATGGGCCTTCGGGCGAAGATCGCGGCAGGCGCGCCGATCGCCGAAGTACTGGACTGACCAAATCCTCTCCGACGTCCGGCTAATATAACGGAAAACGATTAGTTTTTCCGGTTTTTCCGGTCCGAGGGAGGTTGGCAACATGGCAGGCAGTGCGGGGAACCCCGGGGACGCGCCGGGTGACACCGGCGCCGGTGCGGCTTCTCCGGTAGGGGTGGTGAACCATCGTGCCGAGCTGAAGTTGGCCGGCGACATCGTCGATGTGGAGTCGTGGGCGGGCGGTCTGGAGGACAAGCGGGCGATCGCGCCCCGGCTGCGGATCGGCCGGGACCGGTGGTTCAACCTGCTGTGGCTGCTTCCGATCGGCTTTGTCGGGCTCGTGGCGGCAGTGGCGGTGGCGAAGTACCTGGTCGGCTTTGACGCGGTACAGGACTTCATGCACCGCTACCCGGGTCGCGAGGTGTCCCCACAGAGCAAGCCGGGAATCCCGGCCTGGGCTAACTGGACGCACTTTTTTAACCTGTTCCTGATGACGTTCATCATCCGGTCGGGCGTCCAGATCCTCTCCGACCACCCGCGGCTGTACTACAGCCGCAATGCCACCCCGAACAAGGATGAGTGGCTGCGCATCGCCAAGCCCGTCCCGGACGATCCGCTGTGGACCGCCAAGGACGATTCGGTCGGTCTGCCCCGCCAGCTCGGATTGCCCGGCCTTCGCCACACGATCGGGTTGGCCCGGTGGTGGCACCTCGGCGCCGACGTCTTGTGGCTGGTCAACGGTGTGGTGTTCTACGTGCTGCTGTTCACGACCGGACACTGGCGGCACCTGGTGCCGGCCAGCTGGGATGTGTTCCCGAATGCGGCGTCGGTGGGCATCCAGTACCTGTCGCTGAATTGGCCGGACGACAACGGCTGGGTGGCCTACAACGGCTTGCAGTTGCTGGCCTACTTCTTCACCGTGTTCGTCGCAGCTCCCGCGGCGGTGCTCACCGGGTTGGGGATGGGGCCGGCGGTGTCGATGCGGCTGACCCACATCAGCAAGCGCCTGAGCATCCAGATGGCCCGCTCACTGCACTTTCTGGTGTTGGTCTACTTCCTGTTCTTCATCCTGATCCACGTCACGCTGGTGTTCGCCACCGACGCGGTGCGCAACCTCAACCACATGTTCGCCTCCCGCGACGACACCAGCCTGGTCGGCTTCGCGGTGTTCGCCGCCGCGCTGGTGGTGACGACGATCGCCTGGGTGGCGGCCACCCCGTTCACCTTCCGGCATCCGCGGGTGGTGCAGCGGGTCGGCTACGCACTGATCGGCCCGCTGCAGCGGCTGTTCGAGTTCGCCAACCCGGAACCGGGGGCGTTCACCGAGAAGCACATCTCCCCGTACTTCTGGCACAACGGCACCTACCCGGAGACCGTCGAGTACA
>JBDTKT010000214.1:0-5332 GCA_039935195.1 Mycobacterium sp. | reverse complement strand
GACCGGCGGATGACGGTCGGAGTGGGCGAACGACTCAGCGACCGGGCCCTCGGCGAGCCGGGCCGCTTCGGCCAGCATTTGGCGCACCGTGTCACCGTCGAGATCCCCGAATGCGCCGTCGGAAAGGTTCTGCTCTAAGTGCAGCAACTCGAACAGGTTGAACTCCAGGTCGCGGACGTTGCTCTTGTAGTGCCCCATGGTTTCAGCATGCCTCGCCAGCACGCACAGGTTTGCCGTTTCGGGCGAGTCGCCGCCTGCGGCGCACCTCGAACCGGGCGAACACCAGCAGCACGACCAGCGCCAGCGCCCAGCCCATCAGGATGTCGAAGACGTAGTGCTCGCCGGCGTACACCAGGGTGAACGCCATGATCAGCGGGTAGGCGACCAGCAGTGGACGCCATCGCGGCCGCAGCCGCGACCAGAGGAAGATCGCAACCATCGCGGTCAACGCCGCGTGCAGCGACGGGATCGCGGCCACCAGGTTCACGCTGGCCTGTCCCTCATCGATGAGCGAGCGCGCCGAGTTCAGATGCAGAGTCCCCCACCCCCGGGTGGATATCCGCTCCACGAAGTGGTGTGCGCCCGGCTGCGTCGTCGCCATCGCACCCAGCAGTCCGCCGTCGGAAACCCCGGCCGCTGAGTGGAACATGCACGGCGGATCGGACGGGCCGCCGGCCACGTCGGTGGCGGTGCAGCGAGCGGCCGCCCAGGGCGGTGCGGCAGGCAGCACCGCGTAGACGATCAGCGCCGCGAACGACAACGCGACGAAGCGCCGCACGAACGCCTTCCAGTCGTCCCGGTTGTTGAGCCACAAGGCACCGGCGACGACGTACGGCAGGATGAAAAACGACATGTAGGTGGTGCTCATCACCACCTCCCACCACGGGGGCTTGGACCCTTTGAGGTGTTCCTGGAGCCACACCGTCGGCACCGTGCCGAAGAACATCCAGCGGTCGACGTCGACCTGCGGGTGCCACAGGGTCGGCGATCCGAGCATGGTCGCCGCGCCCCGGCTCAAGTCGTACACAGCCAGCACCACGGCGAACGGCAGCCAGTCGATAACCACCTGCAACATCCGCTGCCTGCCGATGCAGGCCACGATCAGCCCGGTGCAGATATAGACCAGCAGCAGTTCCCGGTTGAACGCCAAGCCGGTGGTCCAGGTGCGAAACGCCACCGCGCCGAGCCATCCGGCGATGGCCACCCGCCGGATAATCCGCAGCCGCCGGTCCCCCGATACCGCCGCGTCGACATCCCCCGAGCCTGGCGGGGCGACGTGCGCGGGCGTCAGGTCGGTGGAGGTGCTGCTCAGCTGCCGCTCCAGCGTGGCGCGCGCTTCTCGGCGAAGGCAACCGCGCCTTCCCTGGCATCCTTGGTGGCGAAGATCGGCAGCGCGATCTTCATCTGCTCGGCGAACATCTCCGCCGGGCTCCAGCCCCGAGACTCAGCAATGATCCGCTTGGTTGCGGCCACCGCGAGCGGCCCGTTGGCGGTGATCTTCTCGGCCAGCATGATCGCGGCGTTGCGCACGGTCTCGTGCTCGGCCAGCACGTTGACCAGGCCCAGTTCGTGGGCCCGCACGGCGGGCAGGCTCTCCCCGGTCAGCGCCAACTGCATCGCGATCGCATACGGGATGCGCTGCGGCAGACGCAGGAGTCCGCCGCCGGCGGCCACCAGTCCCCGCTTGACCTCCGGGATGCCGAACACCGCGTCGCGGGCCGCCACGATCAGGTCCGCGGCCAGTGCCAACTCCGTTCCGCCGGCCAGCGCGTAGCCCTCGACCGCGGCAATCAGCGGCTTGACCGGCGGCCGCTCGGTGAAGCCCAGCCCGCGCCCGGGCACCACCACGCTCTCCCCGCGGGCGAAGGCCTTGAGGTCCATGCCGGCACAGAACGAGCCGCCGGCTCCGGTCAGGATGCCCACTGACACGTCGGGGTCCTCGTCGAGGCGGTCCATCGCGTCAGCCAGCCCCTGGCTGACCGCGGCGTTGACCGCATTCTTCGCCTCGGGCCGGTTGATCGTGATGATCAGGATTCGATCGAGTTGTTCGACCAGGACTTCGGGTTTCGCGCTGGATGCATCGCTCACCCGCCGATGGTATCCACCGCCGGTCGCAACCCGGTAGCATGGGCGAAAACTAGAACACGTTCTAGTCTGATCTTGCAGCGAGGGGACCTAGGTGGACACGCCCGACACTGACCTGACCGATCTCGTGGCGGCACCGACCGCCAAGTGGGACCCGGTGCTCACCGAGCGGGTGATGGCGCTGCTCCGGCCGCTCATCAAGGGGTACCACCGGGCCGAGGTGCGCGGCCTGGAGTCCTTCCCGGCCGGCGGGGCGCTGGTGGTATCGAACCACTCCGGCGGACTGTTCGCGATGGACGTGCCGGTGTTCGCTACCGGGTTCTACGAGAAATTCGGCTACGAGCGTCCCGTTTACACCCTCAGCCACGACGTGGTGTTCGCCGGCGCCACCGGTGACTTCTTCCGCAAGACCGGCTTCATCCGGGCCAACCACGAGAACGCCGACGAGGCGTTGCGCTCGGGCGGGGTGGTGGTCGTCTTCCCGGGCGGCGACTACGACGTCTACCGGCCCACCCTGTCGGAGAACATCGTCGACTTCGGTGGCCGCAAGGGCTACATCCGGGCCGCGATCAATGCCGGTGTGCCCCTGGTGCCGACGGTCGGGATCGGCGGGCAGGAGAGTCAGTTCTTCTTGAGCCGCGGCACCGGGCTGGCCAAGGCGCTGCGACTAGACAAGCTGATGCGGGTCAAAATCCTGCCGATCTCGTTCGGGTTCCCGTTCGGACTGTCGGCGGTGCTGCCACTGAACCTGCCGCTGCCGACCAAGATCGTCATGCAGGTGCTCGAACCGATCGACATCGTCGCCGAATTCGGCGAGGACCCCGACATCGACACCGTCGACGCGCACGTGCGACAGGTCATGCAGACGGCGCTGGACCAACTGGCCGACCAGCGGCGCTTCCCGCTGCTGGGCTGACCGGCATGACAGCCGGGTCACTCAAGGGGTTCAGCGAGGGCTAGGTCAGGCCGGCGGGGGTTAGCTCAGGCCGGCGCCATCGCGGTCTCGACGACGGTCAGCTTCTCGGAAAGCCCTGCGGCCCGACGTATTTCGATGAATTCCGCCACCACCGCGCTGGTCACCTCGTGTGGGTCCTCGACGGTGGCGCCGTCAGTGAGCACCGAGACGTTGAGCTGGTCCACGTAGCTCCACACCGTGATGTTCAGCCCGCTGCCGGCGGTCAGCGGCCCCACCGAATAAACCTCGGTGATCAGGGCACCGCCGACCCTGCCGCGCTCCCGCGGCCCGGGCACGTTGGAGATGTTGAGGTTGAGCACTTTGTTCTGGCCGTCCTGGCCGGCCAGCCACCGAAATAGCGACTCCGACAGTGCGGGCGGAAAGTACGCCGACCACCGGCTGATCAGCTCCGGCCCGACCAGCTGGTGGGCCTCCTTAGCCAGGGTGGCGGCTTCCCGGGCACGGGCGACCCGGGACAGCACGTCGTCGACGTCGACCGGCAGCGCCACCAGCACGCCGCTGAACCGGTTGCCACTGATGCGTTCCGTGGAGAAGTCGAAGCTCATCGGCACCGACGCTAGTAGCGGATGGTCGGCCTTGCCGTCGTAGCGCAGTAGCAGCGTCCGCAGCGCCCCCGCGGAGATCGCCAGCACCAGGTCGTTGATCGTCACCCCCAGCTGCTTGCTGGTCTCTTTGATGTCGGCCAGCGCCAGGGTGGCGGTGGCGAACCGGCGCTCCGGGGTGAGCATGTGGTTCATGAAACTCGGCGGCGGGGTGAACGGGCGGGTCAGCTCCGGTGAGAGTTTGCGGCTGCTGCGCCGCACCCGCCCGATACCGGCCGCGGTGTAGCCGATCGTCGCCGGTATCCGGCCCACCTGGCGCAGATGGTCACGTAACGCCGAGCGCACCAGCTGTGCACCGGTCGGTGCCGGGTCGGTTTCGTAGGAGTCCCGTTCGGCCTGCGCACCGGACTGCGGGTCCATGCTGCGGGCCATCAGGTTCGCCGAGGCGATGCCGTCCGCGAGTGCGTGATGGATCTTGCCGACGACGGCAATCCGGTTGTTGGCCAGGCCTTCGACGAAGTACATCTCCCACAGTGGGCGGCTGCGGTCCAGCGGGGTGCTGGCGATCTCACCGATGGCCTCGTCGAGCTCACGGCGCCCACCCGGCGCGGGCAGCGACCACGGCCGAACGTGGTAGGTCAGGTCGACGTCGCAGTTCTCCCGCCACATCGGGTGGTGGACCTTCCCGGGGATGTCGACCAGCTGGTAGCGAAACGGATCCAGCTTGTACAGCCGGCTGTGCAGCACCCGGCGGAACGCATCGATGCCGAAATCGTGCCGATCGTCGTCCATTTCGATCACGGCGACCTTGAGCGTGTGCATGTGCACGTTCGGGGTCTCGCTGTACAGCAGGACGGCGTCCCACCCGCTGAGCCGTTTCACGCCTCGATCACCCTCATGCGCGGACCTTATCCCCGATCGGTGATCACATGACGCGCTTGGTGCTGATCATCGCGTGGTCACGGTGAACCTGGTTGAGGAACAACCCGATCGCCGTCGCCATCGCACCGGTGCGCGCGCCGTCGGTCAGGTCGAAGCCGTGGCCGGCACCGGGCAGCTCAAGGTAGCCGACCGGAGAGTGCGAGACCGCGCGCACGCGTTCGACGAAGTCGCGGGCCTGCTGCACCGGGATGACGGTGTCCTTGCTGCCGTGGATCACCAGGAACGGCGGCGCCTTCGAATGCACCCGGGCGATCGGCGAAGCCTTGCGGTACACGTCGGGATGACGCCTCAGCGACTTGCCGACCACGACCCGCTCCAGGAAGTCGACGAACTGGGCGCGCTCAGGGGTGGACCCGTCCTGCCAGTCGTAGCGGCCGTAGAGGCCGACGACAGCGTCCACCGCGGTGTCGGCGCCGGCGGGAAGCTTGTCGGCGAACTCACGGTCGCCGACGACACTGCCGCTCAGCCCGGCCAGTGCGGCCAGATGGCCACCCGCCGAACTCCCTGCCACCGCAATGAAATTCCGGTCGCCGCCGAACTTGTCGACGTTGGCGTGCGCCCAGGCGATGGCGGTTTTGACGTCAATGATGTGGCGCGGCCAGCGATGGTGCGGCGCAACCCGGTAGTCGATCGACAGGCACACCCAGCCCTGCTCGGCCAGGTGCGACAGCAGCGCGTAACCCTGCAGCGTCCGACTCCCGTGCACCCAGGCACCCCCGGGCACGAAGATCAGCACCGGCGCGGGTTCGCCCGACAGGTCCTTTCGGCGCCACACGTCCAGCACCTG
>JBDTKT010000213.1:0-2792 GCA_039935195.1 Mycobacterium sp. | reverse complement strand
CCGGCGAGTCGGAGTTCAACGAAGTGTTCATCGAGAACGCCCGGGTCCCCGGTGCGAACCTGGTCGGCGAGCCGGGCGCCGGCTGGTCGGTGCTGCAGGTGGCACTGGGCTACGAGCGTCGCCTGATGGGAGATCTCGCCCGAACCTCTAAGGGCAGCAGGCGGTTACAGGCCGATCAACAGAATCGACTGGTGGAGTTGGCCCGCCGGGTCGGCCGGATCGATGATCCCTACCTCCACCAGCAGATCGCTCGGGTCGACGCGCTGGCCGCGGTGAACCGGTGGAACACCCAGCGCGCCAAGGCAAGCACCGACCGGGCTGAAGCGGCCACCCTGACCGCGCTGGGCAAGATCGCGATGTCGCGGATCCTGCATGAGACGGCGCGTGTCGAGACCGAGATCGTCGGCGCCGCAGCGATGCTGGCCGGTCCGGACAACCCGGTGGGTGACGGGGTGACGTTCCGGACGCTCAACGCCTACTTCACCTCGATCGGCGGCGGCACCGACCAGATCCAGCGCAACATCATCGGCGAGCGGGTGCTGGGCCTACCCAAGGAACCCGACGCATTCCGCAATGTGGCGTTCCGCGACCTACCGCACTAGCGCCGACGTGGCGCACCAGCACCCTCCTGGCGCGAGCGTTCAGGGTTGTACGCCGGGACCGGCGTGTCCCTGTACAACCCTGCACGCTCGCGGGATACCGAGTGAGTCAGAACTGCAGCGCGGTGAACCGCCAGTCCAGCACCGGTCGGTCGGGTTCGCCCGCCGTACCCACCGCGTGCACCAGCGAGCGCAACCCCAACACGCCGCCGGCCGTTGTCGGCTCGGCGGTTTCGACATGCAGTTCGCTGTAGAGGGTGTCGCCCTCGTACACCGGGCCGGTGTGGTCACAGGACTGCCATCCCAGCACCGTCGCCAGGTTCGGCAGCAGTCGGCTGGCCTGAGACAGCGCCAGCCCGACAGTGTGCCCGCCGTAGACCAGTCTTCTGTCGTAGGACCGTGAATCATGATGTATCGCAGCGATGTTCAATGTCAATCGGGCCAGCTCCGGTGCGCTGCTGACCACGTCGGCGGTGCTGTGCAACACGGCGCCGGCCAACCCGGCGACCGCCTGCTCGAAATGCGGACCCGGCACCCGCTGCCGGAATTGCGCGGCGTTCCAGTCGGTGGTCGCCGGCGGGGAGACGGCTGAGTCCGCACCGAGACCGGACAGGTCGTCGTGGTGGCCGGTGGCCTCACCCGCTGCAGCGCCCGGTGACAGCGGCAGCATCGCGCAGCGGTAAAAGTCGAGGATCAACCGGTCCAGTTGGTCGATCGTAGTCACCCGCAGCGCCGCCAGCCCGGTCGACGCCCGGCCCGGCTTGCGCGAATTCTGTTTCAGTCCAACCACTTCGGTGCGCGTGAACAGGGTGTCGTCGATCACCGGGAACCGGAAGAACGCCAAGCCCCGGTAGAAGAGGTTCGCCCTGACGCGCTGCGTCGCCAGCGTCGACTGCCCGATCGCGACGTCGCACACCAGACCCGGGTGCGCCAGCGGCGTCGTCGCCCCGGTGACCGCCCGGGTGAGCTGCGCGTCCAGCGGCAGCCTTAGCCGGTCACCGAGGATCGCCTGGTGCGTTGCCGCGGCCCCAGACGTCAGCGTCATCGACGGAGCGGAGTCGAAGACCTGACCGACATGCAGTTCGTCGAAGTAGGGATCGCCGGTCATCTCGAAATCCTGGCATACGGTGGGCCGATGGGGACTGCATGCAGCGAAGAAGAGCAGTTGCTGATCCAGACCGTGCGCACGTTCATCGACCGCGACGTGCGGCCGACGGTTCGCGAGGTGGAGCACGCCGACACCTACCCGGCGGCCTGGATCGAGCAGATGAAACGGATCGGCATCTACGGCCTGGCGATTCCCGAGGAGTACGGCGGCTCACCGGTGTCGATGCCGTGCTACGTGCTCATCACCGGTGAGTTGGCGCGGGGCTGGATGAGCCTGGCCGGGGCGATGGGCGGGCACACCGTGGTGGCCAAGCTGATCACTGTGTTCGGCACCGAGGCGCAGAAGCGACGCTACTTGCCGGCGATGGCGACCGGCGCGTTGCGGGCCACGATGGCGTTGACCGAGCCCGGTGGCGGTAGCGACCTGCAGAGCATCACCACCACCGCTGTGCCGTCCAGCGCCGAAACCCTGGCGATCAACGGGTCCAAGACCTGGATCTCCAATGCGCGCCACTCCGGGCTGATCGCGTTGCTAGCCAAGACCGACCCGCACGCCACCCCGCGCCACCAAGGTATTTCGGTGCTGCTGGTGGACAATCCCAGCCCGGGGCTGGCCGTCTCGCGCGACCTGCCCAAACTCGGCTACAAGGGTGTGGAGTCCTGCGAGTTGCACTTCGATGACTGCCGAGTGCCGGCATCCGCGGTGCTGGGCGAGGTTCCGGGCAAGGGCTTCGCACAGATGATGAAGGGTTTGGAGACCGGCCGCATTCAGGTGGCAGCGCGCGCCCTGGGGGTGGCCACCGCCGCGCTGGAGGACTCGCTGGCCTACGCGAGGACGCGGGAGAGTTTCGGCCGGCCGATCTGGCAGCACCAGTCGATCGGCAACTACCTGGCCGATATGGCGACCAAGCTCACCGCGGCGCGGCAGCTGACCCGCTACGCCGCCGAGCGTTACGACAGTGGTGAACGCTGCGACATGGAGGCGGGGATGGCCAAACTGTTCGCCTCCGAGACGGCAATGGAGATTGCGTTGAACGCGGTGCGCATCCACGGCGGCTACGGCTATTCGCGCGAATACGACGTCGA
>JBDTKT010000212.1:0-5031 GCA_039935195.1 Mycobacterium sp. | reverse complement strand
GATCGTGCTCATCGGCTCTCACCCGGCTGCGGCGACAGCGGTTCGGTGCGCGCTCCGGGCGGCGCGTGCGCCGGTAGCGGCACCGCGGTTCCGGGCAGGACCGGTACCGGCGCGCCGGGCCGGCCCGCGATCGGCAGTCCCGGCGCCGGTGGCGGCCGGTCGGGTTCCGGCGCCGAAGTGGCCACCCCGACCGGCGGAGGAAAGCCGCCCGGGACCGTGCCGAACGGGCCCTGGTCGGATGCCGCGCACGGCAGCGGGTTCGCGGGCCGCGGCAGCCCGTCGGGGTGCGGCGTGTAAGCGCACGCCGAGCCGGGCGGTACGGCCGGCCCCGGCAGCTCGGGGGTGCCCTCGGACACCGCCGGCGCCGGCGGCGGTGCGCCGTTGGCCTGCCGGGTGCCGTTCGGGTCCGGGAACTGGAACGAGGGCAGCCCGGCGCTGCGCCAGAACTGCTCGGGATCGATCCCGCGCTTCTTGAACGCGGCGTCCACCCACGGCTGCAGGACCTGATAGGGGATCAGGTTGGCCACCATCACCTTGAAGTACGGACCCGAACCGACCGCTTCGGACAGTGACGCGGTGTAGCGGCTCAGCAGCACCAGCACCTCGGCCAGGTCGTCTTTGCGCCGGACCAACTAGTCGCTGACCGTGCCGAGCTGTTTCAGCAGCCCGGGCAGCTCGGGGTTGTCGTCGATCAGCCCGGAGACCTGCGCGGAGGCCGTCGAAATGTTGTTCAGCAGGATGCTCAGCGCCTGACTGCGCTCCCGGAACGCGGCCAGCAGGCCGTCGGCGTTGACCAGCAGGTCGTTGATTTGTCCGCTGCGTTCGCCGAACACGCGGGCGACCTTGCCGGCGTTGGTCAGCAATTGCTTGATCTGCTGGTCGCGCCGGCCGATGGTGTCGGAGAACCTGGCCACCCCGTCGAGCGCGGCGCTCAGGTGCGGGGCGGTTTCGTCGAACGTCTCCGACAGCACGTTCAGCGAGCGCTTCACGACGTCGAAGTCCCAACCGGTGGCGGCCTTGGTGACGTCGACGAAGGCGTCGTAGATCTGGTAAGGCGTGGTTGTCTGTCCAGACGGGAGGACACCGCCGGGCCGCAGTCGGTCCGGGCCGCGCGGATCCAGCTCGAGATTTTTGCGGCCGAGGATGGTGTCGGTGCGGATTGCCGCGCGGCTCTGTGTACCGATCGTCTTGTCCGGCAACGAGAATCCGACCAGTACCTTGTCGCCGCTCATCGTCAGCGAGCGCACCAAGCCGATGTTCACCCCGGCAATCTCGACCTTGTCGCCGGTGCTGATGCCGCCGGTGTCGGTGAACTGCGCGTAATAGGTGGGGGTGGCGAACAGCATCGGCACGCTGGTGAAGGTTTGGCCCACCCCGAGGGCCAGCAGCGTGACCAGCACCCCCATCAGGCCGATCCGGGCGCGGTTGGATTCGCTCAGCGCTCTCACTGCGGCGTGCACCTTCCGGTCGGTTGCTGGACGAGTCGAACGGTCCGCACCGGACCTCCCGGCTGTAATCCGTTGAGTTTCAACGAGATATCGCACAGGTAGAAGTTGAAGAAGTCGCCGTAGATGCCGCCGATGCGACCGATTGCCCGGTAGGCGTCCGGCAATTTGCCCAGCATGTCGTCGAGTTCGGGTAGATCTTCAATGAGCGGCCCCGACACCGCGCCGAGGTAACCGATCGTGTTGTGCAGCAGCGGCCGGTTCTCGCCGAGTAGGTCGGCGAGGGTGCCGGCGGCGCCGCTGATGTGGGCGACCGCGGTGGCCAGCGGGTCGGCCCGGGTCTTGAGCCCGGTGATCAGCCGCTCGACGTTGTCGACGGTCCGGTCGAAGTCCTTCTGGTGCTTCACCGTGGTGGCCAGCACGGTGTTGAGGTTGCGGATCACCTCGCCGATTGCCTGGTCGCGGTCGGCCAGTGTCGTGGTGAGCGTGGCGGCCTGGTCGAGGATGTCGTTGACGGTCGCGCCCTGGCCCTGGAACACGGTGATGATCGACGTGGCGATCTGGTTGACTTTGGCCGGATCCAGCGACTTGAACAGCGGGCGGAATCCGCCGATCAGGGCGTCGAGGTCCAGGGCCGGCTGGGTGCGGTCGACGGCGATGGTGTCACCGGGAGCCAGTCGGCGGCCGCTGTCGCCGCGTTTGAGTTCCAGGTAGCGCTCGCCGAGCAGGTTCAGGTAGCGGATTGACGCGGTCGCCGCCTCGTCGAGCGAGAGTGTGCGGTCCACGGTGAAGTCGACCCGCACCCGGGCGTCGGAGTCGATCAGGGTCACCCGCGAGACCTTGCCGACCTCCACCCCGCCGGCGCGGACGAATTGACCGGCCTCTAGGCCGCTGACCCTGGTGAACACCGCTGAATATCCGAAAGAGCGATCGAAGCGTAGTTGACCGAAGACCACCACGATCATCACCGTGAACGACAACAGCACCAGCCAGGTGGCGCCGAGTTTGACTGCGGTCCCGTTAGTTTTCATGGGTTGATCGTGTTCTCCCCGTACTGGCGTCCCCATACGTATTCGGTGAACATCGGCTGACCGAGTTCGAAGTGGTTGTAGGGGGCGACGCTGGCGCCGGTGTCCATGACCAGGTACGGCGCCGGCCACAGCTCCCGGGTGATGGTCTGCCAGCAGCCCGGCCGGCCACCTGGGCCGCCCCGCGCGTTGATCCGGGGCAGGTTGTCCGGATAAACATAGGGATTGGGTGATCCGGCGATGGTTCCGGCACCGGCCAACGAGTACCCGTTGCCGCCCAGGGCGGCCGCTACCTTGGGTCCGACGTCGTCGAAAGTGCGGATCGAGCAGAGCAGTTCGGGACTGTAGGTGTCCAGCAGTTTGGCGGTGGGCACCAGGTCAGCGGCCCCGCGCGCCAGATACGGCCCACCTCGGGCGAGGAGGTCTTCGCCGGCCTTGCCCGCACCCAGTGCCGCCAGCAGCGCGGTATCCAGATCGTGTCGCTGGTCGTTGACGGTGCGCGCGGTGGTGACCGCGTTCTGTAGGAACTGCCACAGATCTGGTGACGCACCGGTGTAGACGTCAGCCAGGTCGGCCAGCCGGCGCAGGTCGTAGGCGACCTGCGGCATGCGTGGATTCAATTGCGCCAGAATGTCGTTCCCGTCCGACAGTGACTTGCCGAACCGGGTGCCCAGTCCGTCGAGGCCCTGTGCGACCGCCGACAGGGTCGCATTGAGTTCGATCGGATCGACCTTCTCGGAGATCGAGGTGATCGTCTCGAACAGCGTGTTGAACTCGGTGGTCACCGACTGCACCTCGATGACGTCGTGTGTCGAAATCGACCGCTGCGCAGCGTTTTCCGGCGCAGTCAACGCGACGTACTTGTTGCCGAACAGGGTGGCGGCCTCGATGTTGGCCACCACGTTGGCCGGGATCAGCGGCACGTATTCGGGTTTGACGTCCAGCATCAGTCGGGCGGCGGGCCGGCCGGCGCGGTCGACGCCGGCGATCTTGGCGACCCGGCCGACCTCGACCCCGTTGTAGGTGACTTTCGAGCCCGGCTCCATCACCAGCCCCGCTCGCGACGCCATCAGGGTCAGCGTCGTCTTCGGCGTGAAGTCACCCCGGAACTGCAGGTACACCAGTGCGATCACCAGGGCGCCGATGGCCAGCAGTGCCACGCCTTCCAGGTACAGCCAGGCCGGTGAATGGGTCCGTCGGGTCGGTTTCGGCATCTTGGGCACAGGGGTCACACCGTCAGGTTGAAGTTCGGATCGACGCCGTAGAGCGCCAGTTGGGCGAACAGCACGACGACCACCACCGAGACCAGCGACACCCGCATCGACTTGCCGACGGCCTGGCCGACACCGACCGGGCCGCCGCTCGCGGTGTAGCCGTAGTAGCAGTGGGTGATCATCACCACCACCGCGATCACCATGACCTCCAGCACCGACCAGGCCACGTCCTCGGGGCGCAGGAAGGTGCGGAAGTAGTGCTCGTAGGTGCCGTTCGACTGCCCGTAGAACACCGTGGTGACCAACTGCCCGGAGGCGAACGCCATGTCCAGGGCGAGCGCATACAGCGGCATGATTACCGCCAGTCCGCCGATGATGCGGGTGGAAACCAGAAACGAGATCGACCTGATCCCCATCACTTCCAGGGCGTCGATCTCCTCACTGATCCGCATCGCGCCCAGTTGCGCGGTGGCGCCGGCGCCGACGGTGGCCGCCAGTGCGACACCGGAGACGATGGGCGCCGCGATGCGGGTGTTGGCCAGCGCGGCGAAGAACCCGGTGAACGCCTCGACGCCGATGTTGCCCAGCGAGGCGAACCCCTGGATGGCGATCAGCGACCCGCCGGACAGGGTGACGAAGCCGATGATCGCCACGGTGCCGCCGATGATGGCCATCGCGCCGGTGCCCATGCCGATCTCGGCGATGAGTCGCAGTGTCTCGCGCCGGTAGTGGCGCAGCGCCCAGCCGATCTCCCCGACGCTGGTGCGGGTGAACCGCGAGAACCGCCCGGCCTGCGCGAGGGTCCGGGCGGCCCCGCCGCCGTGGTGGCCCAGCCTGGCGGCGCGACGTGGGAACCGGGTGCGCGGGGTGAGGACCGCGGGAGCGGCCATCTCAGTGCCCCGTCCCGAACCGAACGCCGATCGTGGTCAGCACCACGTTGACCGCGAAAAGCGCCAGCACGCAGAGCACCAGCGTCTCGTTGACTGCCACGCCGACACCTTTGGGGCCGCCGCGGGTGGTCAGCCCCCGGTAGCAGCCGACCAGGCCGGCGATCAGGCCGAACGTGGCCGACTTGACCACCGAAATCACGACCTCGGGGAGGCCGGTTACCAGGGTGAGGGTGCTGACGTAGGCGCCGGCCGAGACGTGCTGGATGAACACCCCGAACACGAAGCCGCCGACCAGCCCGATGGTGATCACCGCCCCGTTGAGCAGGGTGGCGACGACGGTTGCGGCGACGACCCGGGGCACCACCAGTCGGTGGATGGGGTCGATGCCGAGCACTTCCAGCGCGTCGATCTCCTCGCGGATGGTGCGAGCGCCCAGGTCGGCACAGATCGCGGT
>JBDTKT010000211.1:0-5334 GCA_039935195.1 Mycobacterium sp. | reverse complement strand
CCGGGCGTACCGCGTTCGCGGCGATGTCCGACCGTAGCCAGCCCAGTAGGGTGTCCGGATCGGTTGTGCTGGAAAGGTATTCGTCGGCCTGTATGTCGTCGGGTAGCGCGCGCTGCAGTTCGCGCAGATCGCGACCGAGTGTTTGCAGCAGCGGGTGGTGCGCCGCGTGCCGGCCCGCGTCGGCACTGCGGGGCACCGGGCCGTGCAGCCCACGCAGTGCCTGCCACAGGTCATCGGAGGCGTGCGGCAGCCACAGGTGCAGCTCGTGGTGGGTGGCCAGCGCGTCCAACAGTTCGATGTCAGTGGCGGCCAGCCGGTTGTGCCCGAACAGTGACAGCCGAGCGGGCAGCGTGCCGACCGGTGTTTCCCGCAGCCGGGTGAGGGCCCGCCGGTGGCGGATATGCGGGGGATCGACGTCTGCCCTGGCTTTCTGGGCCGCCGCCAGTGCCCGCCACAGCGGCGGCTGCCAGCTCAGGTCGCCGTCCAGCTCGCCGGTGGATTCGTCGAGCCAGTCGATCAGCAGCTGCGGGCGCTGGCGGGCATAGGACGAAAACAGCCCGGCCAGTCGCCGGGCCACCGCGTAGCGCCGCCCACGCCGGATCTCGGCCTCATCGCCGGTGTGGAAGTGCCCCAGATGCCGAGCCGGCGTGGCACACCAGGGTTCGTCGAGGCTGGCGTCGAGTACCGCCAGTAGCGGCCAGGCCATCGCGTCCGGCGACCACGGATCCTCGATGCCGGCGCCGGTGATCTCGGTGAGCAGCGACCCCGGGCTGGCGAAGACCACTCCGGCGCAGACCCCGTCGCCGCTGCCCGATCCGGTACCGGCACCCAGCGTGTGTGCGAGCCGCTGGGACAGCCAGCGTTCCACGCCGCGGGCCGGTACCAGCACCAGTTCCTCGGTAAACGGGTCATCCGGGGGCGTGGCCAGCAGCGCCGCGAGCCCGTCGGCGAGCAGGTCGGCGCGTGCGGCGCGGTGCAGGTGGAAAGTCATTGCTGCCAACCATAGAACGGGTCACCGACATCCGACCCGGGCGTAGGGTCGGGTCGTGGCGTCCGTCATCAAACGCATCGCGATCAGCACCGGCGGCGGCGACGCGCCCGGCCTCAACGCGGTGATCCAGGCCGCCACGCTGGCCGCCCGCGGCCGCGGCTGGGACGTGGTCGGAATCCGGGACGGCTTCAACGGGCTGTTGCTGCCGGACGACTACCCCGACGGCGGATTGATCGAGCTGACCCGGGAGCGGGTCCGCGGCATCATCCCGCTGGGCGGCACCATCCTGGGCAGTACCAATAGCGGCAACCCCGTCGCGTATCCGGTGCAGCAGGCCGACGGCAGCTGGGCCGAGGTGGACCGCACCGACGAACTGCTGGGCTACTTCGCCGAGCACCGGATCGACGCGTTGATCACGGTCGGCGGTGACGGGACGCTGGCGATCGGAAACCACCTGAACCGGGCCGGGCTGCCGGTGATCGGTGTCCCGAAGACCATCGACAACGACCTGGAGAAGACGACGTCGACGTTCGGCTTCGACAGCGCCGTCGACTTCGCCTCGGAGTGCATCGACCGGTTGTTCTCCACCGCGACCTCGCACGGCCGGGTCATCGTGGTGGAGGTGATGGGCCGCTACGCCGGGTGGATCGCCCTGCATGCCGGCATGGCCTCCGGTGTGCACGCCATCCTGATTCCGGAGATTCCGTATCGGCTGGAGCCGGTGGCGGCGGTCATCAACGAGCGGGTGCAGCGCGGCTCGAAATTCTCGATCGTCTGCATCGCCGAAGGCGCGCGGCCGGTCGGCGGCGCGCATTCGATCGTCGGCAAATCGGTGGGGCAGGAAGAACGACTCGGCGGCGTCGGCGCCAAGGTGGCCGCCGAGTTGGAACGGATGACCGGCCGCGAGGCGCGCACGGTGGTGCTCGGCCACCTGCTGCGCGGCGGCTCACCGACCGCACTGGACCGACTGCTGGGGCTGCGCTTCGGCGCGGCCGCGGTACGGGCGCTCGACGGCGGGCACGACGGGACCATGGTCGCGCTCAACCCGCCGACCGTGGATTATGTGCCGCTGGCCGAAGTCACCCGCCGGCAGAAGACGGTCCCGCTGGACTGCGACTCGATCCTGACCGCCCGCGACATGGGGATCACCTTCGGCGACGGCGACGACGGCGGCGATGGCCGGGCAGCGGGGTTGTAGATCCGTTCAATCCGGGGACGCCGGATTCATCGAGGTGACGTAATACGTCTCGCGCCCGGTTGGGTAGCCACCACCGTCGGTCGCGATGTGGACGTGGTCGTAGTGGTTGGCGGTTTCGTTGCCGTAATCCGAGGTCCAGTTCCCCCCGCCGACGCCCGGATAGATCTTCTGCCTCCAGATCACGTGCGAGACACCCCAGCGCTGTGCGTTCGCCAAGGCGTAGCCGGCGATTTGGTTGCCGAGTTCGATGCCCTCGTCAGAGTGCGGGTTCGGGATCATGACATCGATCGCCAACCCGTTGGGATGCCATTTCAGCGGGTCCTGTCGGAACCCGTAGATCGTGGTGACCTCTGGGAACAGCACGCTGATGGTGCGCGCTACCCAGATGGTCTTGACCTGCAGACCGCCTTCCTGCGCCACACCGGCGGGAAGTGCGAGGGCGAACGCCTGGCCGTTGGTGGCGATCGGCACGTTGGCCGCCAGTCCGGCAGCCTCTTCGGGGGCAGCCATGCGCGGCGGGGCGGGCAGCGGGGGTGCCGGCCCCGCCGGCCCCGACGGCTCCGCCACCGGCGTCTGGTCGCAGCACGACGATGCGGTCGGTGGCGTCATCTCGGCGTCCTGGGCCAGAATCAGGGCAGCTGACACCGCCAGCGAGGCCACGATTGCTAAGCCGCGGCCCCAATTGTTGGTTACACTGCGCCTTCCCACCGGCAGCACTCTAGTGGCTTGTATCCCATGTAGTGCCCCCTTTGTGGGGTGTCGGTCACCTAACGGTGGCCTGGGGAGAGGCTGGAGCGGATGTGGGCCCGCCGTACTCGGCGGCACCGTCGACGCCGCCCCTCCCGGTTCATCGCGCCCCCGGCGCATCGGTCAACTCGAAGCCGACGGTGAACCCGTGGTGCAGCACGAGACCGGCGAGGACGTCGCTGCCCTGACTCAGCGGCCGCGCTTCGACGATGAACGCGTCCGCGGCGAAGATGGCGAAGTTGACCGAAGTCTCCGGGGTGGTGCGCGGCCGGTACACGATGGCATCCAGCGCATCTGAGGCATCCCACCAGTGCTGGACGGCGTCGGCGAGTCGCTGACAGGTGGCCCACACCGCGGGATGCTGGCCGGTGCTGATCTGGTCGTCGAAGCCCAGGGCGTCGAGGTTGCGTTCGGTGCGCAGGTCCAGCACGCGCAGGTGGCGCGCGGCCACCAGTCGCACCAGGTGGTGGGTGGCGTGATCGGCGGGGATCATCAGCCCGGTCGGCCGGTATCGCTCCCGGAATGCCCCGGCGAGTGTGCCCGCTGCGTAACGGGTTCGGAACGCACCGGATGCCGGGTCGAAGCGGTAGCGGGGTTCAGGGAAGCCGTCCCACGTCCACCGGTCGGGTTCGGTCGCATCGACCCGCCACAACTCCGTGCCGACGTTGATTCGCCGGCGACGCAGTCCGGCGGGGCGGGCATCGGGCGGGGACGCCAGATAGCCGGCCGGCAGGTCAGGCACCGAGCGCGGTGAGCATCTGCCAACCGGCGTTCGCGGTCTGCGGCCGGCGCAGCGCCTCGGCGATCGACACGCCGCCCAGTTCGTTGTGGGTCAGGCGCATGACGCGGTCGGCCGCCAGAGGATCGGTGGTGAAGCGGGCCAGTAGGTCCATGATGCGCGGCAGGTCGGGCCGCAGCCGGTCATCGTCGAACTGCCATGCGGGGAACCAGGTTTGGTTACCCACCGCCACACCGATTACCTTGCCCCGGCTGCGCAGTCGATGTACCGCCTGCGGTGTGCCGAGACGCAGGAGCGCCTGGGCTTGCGGCGTCGGCAGTGCCCCGGCGACGAAGTCGTCGACGACAGCGGCACGACGTTGGTCATTGAGCGCGCGGGCGGCGATGTGCTCCAGCGTTCCCTGCGGCACCGTCGGTGCCCCCAACAGTGCGTCGAGGACCTGGGCGAACCCCGCGTCCTTGCGCGCACGTTCGGCGACCTGGCGGGCGATCGGAATCACGGTGGCGGGCATGGCCCCATGTTACCGACGACTGCCCGCTATTGAAACAATCGAAACGATTATTCGCTGCGCGTCCGTCGGCGGGCCAGTACGCGGGCGCCCAGCGCCGCGACCACCAGCGCGGTGATCGTGCCCAGCAGCGGCCAGACGCCCAGTACGTCAACCCGGTCGGCCAACCAGGACTGCACCCGGCCGACGGCGCGGATCACCGGATCGTCGGCGTCGCCGTCGGCGAAGTACAGCCGCAACTCGTAGTAGCCGTAGTAGGTGACATACAACCCGGTAGCCAGCACGATCACCCCGGCGATCCGGCCCACATGCGGCAGTACCCGGCGCAGCGCGGCCCCGGCCGATGCGCCCGCCAGTGCCACCGCCAGCGCGGCGACCCCGACCGTGATGCTCATACCCGCTGCGTAGGCGAGGAACGCGAGCATGCCGGTGAGTGTCGAACCCTGCTGGAAGGTGGTGCTGATGACGGCGAGAAAAGGTGCAATCGTGCAGGACAGTGAGGCCACCGCATAGCCGACGCCGTAGCCGTACATCGAACCCAGTCGTGCACTGGGCGCACCACCCATCGACTTGGGCAGTATCACGCTGATGTCCCGGCCGGTCAGCAGCCAGCCGCCTGTCCCGATCAGCAGCACACCGATAAGTACGGTGCCAAACGGCAGGTACTTCTGCGCCGAGGCGATCAGCGGCGAGATCACCAAACCGAAAAGCCCAAACACGGTGAGGAATCCGGCCGACATCGCCACCGTCGCGACCCCGGCGCGGGCCAGTGCAGTCGGGCGGGACGCCCCCTGGCTGCCGGTGATCACCAGGCCCAGGTAGCCGGGCAGGAAGGCGAACCCGCACGGGTTGAGCGCCGCGACCAGACCGGCGCCCAGCGCGAAGCTCAGGGTTGCGCTGTCGATCACTGAGCGGCCAACGCCTCCACCCGCTGAGCCAGCTCAGCTTCCGACAGTGAGCCCTTCACCACGTCGACGTGTCCGTCCGAGGTGATGAAGGCGTACGCCGGCTGGCGGGTGACGCCGAACTTCGCCCACACCGCGGCCTTGGTGTCGGCCAACTCGGTGAACTTGTCGACGCCGTATTTGGTGGCGAAGGCCTGCAGCGCCGGCAACTCGTCCTGCGCACCGACCCCCACGAACGTCACGTTC
>JBDTKT010000210.1:0-6121 GCA_039935195.1 Mycobacterium sp. | reverse complement strand
GTACCCAACGTCGGTGAAGCACACCCGCTCCCTGTCATTCGGTTCGCAGGCCGCCGCCTACGAGCGGGGGCGTCCGTCGTACCCGCCGGAGGCTATCGACTGGTTGCTGCCGCCGAACGCTCACGACGTCCTCGACCTGGGCGCCGGCACCGGAAAGCTGACCGCCCGACTGGTCGAACGCGGCCTGAATGTGGTGGCGGTCGACCCGGTCGCCGAGATGCTGGAGGTGCTGCGAGCCTCGCTGCCGGCCACGCCGGCCCTGCTGGGAACCGCCGAGCAGATCCCCTTGCCCGACAACAGCGTCGACGCCGTGCTGGTGGCGCAGGCCTGGCACTGGTTCGATCCGACGCGGGCCGTGCCTGAACTGCTGCGGGTGCTGCGGCCGGGTGGGCGCCTCGGGCTGGTGTGGAACACCCGTGACGAACGGCTGGGCTGGGTCAAGGAATTGGGCCGCATCATCGGTCGCGAGGATGCCCGCGACGTGGTCGACGCGGGCGTGACGCTACCGGAGCCGTTCACCGGGATCGAAAGCCATCAGCTTGACTGGACGAGCTATCTGACACCGCAAGCGCTCATCGACCTGGTGGCCTCGCGCAGCTACTGCATCACCTCACCGGACGCGGTACGCACCAAGACACTCGATCAGGTCCGCGAACTGCTGGCCACCCATCCGGCACTGGCGGGCACGACCGGGCTGGCGCTGCCCTACGTGACGGTGTGCGTGCGGGCGACCGCCACCGGCTGAAGCGCGGCACGAAGTCGTCCGTTTCGGGCGCCCCGCATCGCCGACCACGACAAGCCCTCACCGTTCTGAACGGTCCGTACGTAGAACGTGACCTCGTCGTGTCGTCGACGTGACCGCACCGGTGCAGATAGTTTCTACAGTGATGTCATGGGCGCGTTCGGCGCCATCTGATGGTTGGGGGAAACATGCGGTACAGCGCGATGACTAAAGCGAGCGTGGCGGTGTCCACCGGTCTGATCGCCGCAGCGGCGGCGTGGGCGGCCCCGGCGCAGGCCGCCCCGGTCGACACATCGTTCCTGTCCTCGCTGAACGGTGCCGGCTTCAACATCGGCGACCCTGCCGCGACGGCCGCCCTCGGCCATTCCGTCTGCCCGATGCTGACTCAGCCCGCCGGGTCGGCCGCCTCAGCCGCATCCAGCATCACCGGCGGCACGAGCGGCATGTCCCCGGAGATGGCTCAGATGTTCACCGAGATCGCGGTCCAGGCGTACTGCCCGCAGATGCTGTCTCAGCTGGCCAGCGGTCAGGTCCCGGAGATGCCCCAGATCCCCGGCATGACCAGCGGAATCCCCGGCATGTCCGGTGCAATCCCCGGCATGAGCAGCGGAATCCCCGGCCTGGCCGGCGGAATCCCGGGTATACCTGCCGGTCTACCCGGTGTGCCGGCCGGTATTCCCGGCTTGTCCGGCGGCCTGTAGCCGCTACCGGGTCCCCAGCGGATCGATGGTCGCGGCGACGTAGAGCATCGTCGCCCCCACCATCGCCATCATCGCGAAGTCGAGCGTCTTGGTGCGCAGCACCAGCAGGCCGGCTCGCTCGTCGGGCAGCATCAGCCGCAGCACCGCCGCGGTGCCGACGCCGATCGCGATCAGCAGTGCGCCACGGCGCCAGAAGTTCGCTCCCGCCAGCACGAAGGCCGCCGCAAACGTCAGCCCGACCAGCATGATCGGCCACTGGTTCGCGACTATCCGACGAGCGTCGGCGCGCGTCACTGCGCGCCCTCAACCCGTTCGACGACGTTGGTGAGCAGGAAGGCCCGGGTCAGCGGCCCCACCCCGCCGGGGTTGGGCGACACGTGTCCCGCGACGTCCCAGACATCCGGGTGTACGTCACCGACCAGTCCGGCATCGGTCCGGCTGACCCCGACGTCGACGACCGCAGCCCCCGGCCGCACCATGTCGGCGGTCAGCAGGTGCGCCACTCCCACCGCCGCGACGATGATGTCGGCCTGCCGGGTCAGCGCGGGCAGGTTGCGGGTTCCGGTGTGGCACAACGTCACCGTGGCGTTCTCCGACCGGCGGGTCAGCAGCAGGCCCAGTGGCCGCCCGACCGTGACACCGCGGCCGATCACCACCACATGCGCGCCGGCGATCTCGACGTCGTAGCGGCGCAACAGATGCACAATGCCGCGGGGCGTGCACGGCAGCGCCGCCGGGGTGCCCAGCACCAGCCGCCCCAGGTTCGTCGGGTGCAGTCCGTCGGCGTCCTTGGCCGGGTTGACGCGCTCCAGTGCGGCGTTCTCGTCCAGGTGGCGCGGTAGCGGCAGTTGCACGATGTAGCCGGTGCACTCCGGGTTGGCGTTGAGCTCGTCGATGGTGGCGTTGAGCTGATCGGTACTGACGTCGGCGGGCAGATCGCGGCGGATCGAGGTGATGCCGACCTTGGCGCAGTCGGCGTGCTTGCCCCGCACATAAACCTGCGATCCGGGGTCGTCGCCGACCAGAACGGTGCCCAGACCCGGTATGTGTCCCGCCTCGGCCAAGCGTGTCACCCGTTGCTTGAGGTCGACGAAGATCTCATCGCGCGTAGCCTTGCCATCCAACGTAATCGCAGTCACGCTCGACATTCTGACATCACGCACCGGCCGCCGCGGCAGCCTCACGATAGGCTCGCGCCATGTCCGTAGCGCCTGACGTTTTCAGCCCGGCCAAACTGGGCCCGATCACCCTGCGCAATCGAATCATCAAGGCCGCCACATTCGAGGCGCGCACCCCCGACGCGCTGGCCACCGACGACCTGACCGAGTACCACCGGCAGCCCGCCGCCGGCGGTGTCGGGATGACCACCGTCGCCTACTGCGCGGTCTCCCCCGGCGGGCGCACCTCCGGCGGCCAGATCTGGATGCGACCCGAAGCCGTTGCCGGCCTGCGCCGGCTCACCGACACCGTCCACGCCGAGGGCGCGGCGGTCAGCGCGCAGATCGGCCACGCCGGACCGGTCGCCGACGCCCGCTCCAACAAGGCCCGCGCCCTGGCCCCGATCCGGTTTTTCAACCCGATCGGGATGCGGTTCGCCAAGAAGGCCACCCGTGACGACATCGCCGATGTCATCTCCGAACACGCCACCGCCGCCCGGCTGGCCATTGACTCCGGTTTCGACGCGGTGGAGATCCACCTCGGCCACAACTACCTGGCCAGCTCGTTTCTGAGCCCACTGATCAACCGCCGCACCGACGAATTCGGCGGCTCGCTGGAGAACCGGGCCAAGGTTGCGCGCGGGATCGTGCACGCCGTCCGGCAGGCGGTCGAGAAGGACGGGGCGGGCCGGATCGCGGTGACCGCGAAGCTGAACATGGCCGACGGGGTGCGCGGCGGGATCGGCCTCGACGAGGCGCTGACCACCGCCAGGTGGTTGCAGGACGACGGCGGACTGGACGCACTGGAGCTGACCGCGGGCAGTTCGCTGGTCAACCCGATGTACCTGTTTCGCGGCCACGCCCCGGTGAAGGAGTTCGCGGGCGTCTTCAAGCCGCCGATGCGCTGGGGCATGCGCATGACCGGCCACAAGTTCATGCGGGAATACCCCTACCGAGACGCCTACCTGCTCGATGACGCCCGACTGTTCCGCGCCGAGCTGTCGATGCCGCTGATCCTGCTGGGCGGCATCACCAACCGCGAGACGATGGACACCGCGATGGCGGAGGGATTCGAGTTCGTCGCGATGGCCCGGGCGCTGCTGGCCGAGCCCAACCTGGTCAACAAGATCGCCGCCGACGCGCGGTACCGCTCGGCGTGTATCCACTGCAATCAGTGCATGCCCACCATCTACAGTCGCACCCACTGCGTGGTGACCGGCGCGCCGGACCGTCACTAGATCACCGCCCAACGCACAGCGGATACAATTAGTCCCGATGAGTTCACCAGCCCCGCCGGTGCTGACCGTTCGCTACGACGGGTCACAAGGCACGTTCTCACCAGGTCACGACGTTGTCGTCGGGCGTGACCTGCGTGCCGACGTCCGTGTTCCGCACCCCCTGGTCTCCCGCGCGCACGTACTGCTGCGCTTCGAGCGGGGCCGCTGGCTGGCGATCGACAACGGCTCGCTCAACGGCATGTTCGTCAACGGCCAGCGGGTCCCGGTGGCCGACATCCGCGACGGCACGGGCGTGAACCTGGGCAACCCGGACGGGCCGCGACTGTCGTTCGAGGTGGGCCGTCACCAGGGACTGGCCGGTCGCCCGCCGGACACCATGTCGATACCCGTGCCGCCGCCCGGCATCGCCCGGCAGCCCTGGCCGTCGCAGCAGGGCTGGCCGTCGCGTCAGGAACCCGCCCACTACCCGGACCCGCGCTCGTCCGGACAGCGGTACCCGCCCGGCGGCGCGCAGCCCGGGTCGGCGCCCTACGGCCGGCCGCAGCCCGGCCCGCCACCGTCGTACCAGCCGCAACACCCCGCGACACGCCACCCGGTGTTCCCCTCGCCCGAACCTCACTCGGGCCTGCGTCAGCCCGGCTACGCGCCGTACTCGCCGAATGCTCCGTTCGGGTCGGCACAGCCGGCCACCGGGATGGCACCGTTGATTGCCAAGCCGCCGGAGGAGGGCAACCTCGCGACGCGGATGATCGACATTCTGCGGCCCGCCCGGGCACCCGAGGAGGCACCGTCCGGGGCTGTCACCATTGGCCGCGGTACCGACAACGACATCGTCATCTCCGACGTGCTGGCGTCCCGGCATCACGCGATGATGGTCCTCACGCCGCTGGGCACCGAGATCCGGGACACCCGCAGCATCAACGGGACGTTCGTTAACGGCGTCCGGATCGGGTCGGCGATCCTCACCGAAGGTGACGTCGTCACCATCGGCAACGTCGACCTGGCGTTCACCGGCAGCACCCTGGTGCGCGGCACCGGAGCGACGACGCGCACCGGCGGTCTCGAGGTCCGCGACATCTGCTTCGAGGTGGAGGGCGGCAAGCGGCTGATCAACAACATCACGCTGACCGCCCGCCCCGGCACGCTGACCGCGATCATCGGCGGATCGGGCGCGGGCAAGACCACCCTGTCGCGCCTCATCGCCGGGTACACCAAGCCCAGCTCGGGCTCGATCACCTTCGAGGGCCACAACATTCACACCGAGTACGCGTCGCTGCGCAGTCGGATCGGGATGGTCCCCCAAGACGACGTGGTGCACCGCCAGCTGACGGTCAACCAGGCGCTGGGCTACGCCGCCGAGCTGCGACTGCCGCCCGACACCAGCAAAGCCGACCGCGACCGGGCGGTGGCTGAGGTGCTCGAGGAACTGGAGCTGACCAAGCACGCCGACACCCGCGTCGACAAGCTCTCCGGTGGTCAGCGCAAACGTGCATCGGTGGCGCTGGAACTGCTGACCGGCCCGTCGTTGCTGATTCTCGACGAGCCGACCTCGGGCCTGGATCCGGCGCTGGACCGCCAAGTCATGCTGATGCTGCGGTCGCTGGCCGACGCGGGCCGGGTGGTGCTGGTGGTCACCCACTCGGTGACCTACCTCGATGCCTGCGACCAGATCCTGCTGGTGGCACCCGGCGGCAAAACAGCGTTCATCGGCCCGCTCGATCAGGTGGAGCCGACCTTGGGAACCCGCAACTGGGCCGACATTTTCGCCAACGTGGGCGCCGACCCCGACGAAGCCAACCGGCGTTTCCTGGCCCGCAACGAAAATCAGGGGCCCGCTGCCCCGGTCCCCGCTACCCCGCCGGCCGACCTCGGCAACCCGCCGGCCGAAAGCCTGCGTAAGCAACTGTCGACGATCGCCCGCCGCCAGGTTCGGCTGGTGATCTCCGACCGCGGGTACTCGGTGTTCCTGGCGGTGCTGCCGTTCCTGATCGGCCTGCTGTCGTTGACGGTCAAGGGCAAGACCGGGCTCAGTGTCGCCGACCCCCGAGGTACCGCGCCCACCGAGCCGCAGTACATCATGGTGCTGCTCAACCTCGGTGCGGTATTCATGGGCACCGCGCTGACCATCCGCGACCTCATCGGCGAGCGCCCGATCTTCCAGCGCGAACAAGCGGTCGGTCTGTCGACCACGGCCTACCTGCTGGCCAAGAGCGCCATCTTCTGCCTGTTCGCCACCGCCCAGGCCGGGATCGCCGTCCTCATCGTGATCATCGGTAAAGGGGC
>JBDTKT010000209.1:0-5794 GCA_039935195.1 Mycobacterium sp. | reverse complement strand
CCTGGTGCGTAAGCAGGGTTTCGGCGCGGCGGTGCGCAGTTCGATCGAGGACCTCGCCGACTGGGCCACAGTCGAGCGGCCCGACCTGGCCCGCCTCACCGTCGATGGCAACGTGGTGATCCTTTTCACCGACATCGAGGAGTCCACCGCACTCAACGAGCGGATCGGCGACCGCGCCTGGGTCAAGTTGATCGGCCGGCACGCCGACATGGTCCACCGCTTGGTCAAGCAGCACGACGGTCACGTGGTGAAAAACCAGGGTGACGGGTTCATGATCGCGTTCGCACAGCCCGAACAGGCGGTGCGCTGCGCCATCGACTTTCAGCGGGCGCTGCAGCGGCCAGGCCGGCGGCCGCAGCAGCCGATCCGAGTCCGCATCGGCATCCACCAGGGCAGGTCGGTGCGCCGGGGCGAGGACCTGTTCGGCCGCAACGTGGCGATGGCCGCCCGGGTGGCCGCGGCGGCCGACGGCGCCCAGATCCTGATCAGCGAATCGGTACGCGATGGAGTCTCGGGGTGCGACGACATCACGGTCGGTGCCGGACGCGACGTCGAGTTGAAGGGCTTCGCCGGCAGCCACCGGCTCTACCCGGTGGACTGCGGCTGATCCGTCGCAGCGGCCTCCGCCAGCCGTTGGTGCAGCCGGGACCGGACCTCGTCGGGCGTGTAGGCCTTTCGTCGGCGTTGGTCACGCGCAACCAGCACCCCCCCGGCCGCGACACCGACCACACCCGCCAGACCGACCCACTTCCACATGCTGCGCACGTACCCACCCTAAGGGCACCGTGGCGCTCTATGGTGCTGTCGTGGACGAACACACAGTGACCCTGACTCAGGCGCTGCGGGAGACCCGCACCGGCGACATCTGGTTGTTCCGCGGCCAGTCGGGACCGGACCGCGCCATCCAAGCCCTGTCCAACGCCCCGGTGAACCACGTCGGAATGACGGTGGCCATCGACGATCTGCCGCCGCTGATCTGGCATGCCGAACTCGGCGACAAGCTGATCGACGTCTGGACCGGCACCAACCAGCGCGGTGTGCAACTCCACGACGCCCGGGAAGCCGTCGAACAGTGGATGCAGCGTTACGGCCAACGCTGCTGGCTGCGCCAGCTGAGCCCGTCGGTGGACCGCACCCAGGAGGACCGACTGCTGCGGGTCATCGCCCGGATGGACGGCACCGCATTCCCCACCACGGCGCGGCTCACCGGGCGGTGGCTGCGCGGGCGCGTCCCGACCGTCAACGACTGGACCCGGGGAATCCCGTTACTGGACCGCAAGGTCCGCGAGGCGAAGCAGCGTCGCAGCGCCCACGTGGGCCGGGCCGCGCTGCAGACGACCTACTGCGCGGAGACGGTGGCCATCACCTACGGCGAGATGGGGCTGTTGTCCACCGACAAGGATTCAAGCTGGTTCGACCCCGGATCGTTCTGGAGCGGCGACATCCTGCCGCTGACACCGGGCTACAAGTTGGGCGGCGAGATCACCGTCCTGCCGGATTAGACGCTGATAGTCGCGGTTAGTTGACGGCCATCTCGGCCATCTGCGACCACCCCGTCGCGTCGATCGTCTGACTGATGATCTTCGGTGTCGAGGCCAGGGCCTGCGGCATCTCCTCGACGGCGCGTTTAAAGTGCGCACTGTTGACGTGGGCACCGCCCGCCTCGGCGTCGCGGAACGCCTCGACGAGCACGTAGACCGCCGGATCATCGAGGCTGCGCGACCACTCGAACCACAGGTTGCCCGGTTCGGCCCGGGTGGCGGCGGTGAACTCCGCGACCAGTTGCGGCCAGCGCTGCGTCCACCCCGGCTTCGTCTCGAATTTGACCACTATGAAAATCATCGTCACACCCGCCGATCAGCCGATCTCGACCCGGCTGCGGACCGGAGTCTTGTTGGCGGTCAAATCCATTACCGGGCAGTGTTTTTCGACGGCATCGTGCAGCTCGCGGTAGCGTTCTTCGGTCTCCGGCCCGGTGACTGTCACCACGACCCGCACCTCACTGAAGCCCGGGCGCACCGAATCGTCGAGCCCGAAGAAGCCGCGCACATCCAGGTCGCCCTCGGCGCGCGCCTTGATGTCGTCGACGGCGATGCCCAGTCGCTCCGCCCAGAACCGCCAGGTGACGACCTGGCAGGACAGCAGCGCAGCGAGGTAGTACTCGACCGGGTTGGGGGCCTTGTGCTCACCGCCGAGCGCCGGTGGTTCGTCGACCTCGACGCTGTACTTGCCGAGGGTGACCGTGCTGGCCACCGCGTCGTGCGCCACTGCCGAGGCACTGAACACGACGTGGGCACTGACCGGATGGGCGGCGACGGCCTCGCCAGTCGCGGTGATCAGGCTGCTGAGGCGGCCGGTTGCAGAGGTGGTCACACGAGTTCCTTCCGTCGTGGCCATGGTAGTGACCTTCCACTACACGTTGAAATGGAACTCCGCCAAGCTACGTGGTCGCTAAACATCAGGATTCATAGACAAGTTCGACGCCGATCTCGGCGGCAGCAGCCTTGAGCCTGTTGTCCCTCGTCCACAACTTCGCTCCGTCAGCAATGAGGACCGACCCGAGGAGGCCGGCGTCGACCGAGCTCAGTCCACGTCCCCACAGCTGTCGAGAGTTGACCAGGGCAAGCAGCTCGCCGTGGGTGACGACCGGAAATTGACGGAGGTTTGCCAGCGATTCCAATACCTGGTCGCGTCGCTTAATCGAACCCAACGCCAACTCTTCAATGATCAATGGGTGGCAACCGATCTGGCCTTGACTAAGGAAAGACGCCAGCCTCGAATCGTTCGCGTGAAGGTGATCGATCCACACCGACGTATCGACGAGAATCACTCCCCGGCAGCCCTCCGTCGAGGAGCGGCGGTCGCCTCCGGATCCGTGCCACCTAACACAGCTAGTCGGCGTGCGCTCTCGACCCGAATCAGCGCCTCCAGGCCCTGCCTGAGCAGGGCGGCTTTCTCGTATACCCCGGTGAGTTCAGCAGCCTTCTCCAGCAGTGCATCGTCAATGGTGACTGTCGTTCGCATTGCGCACCTCCAAGTGCATCAATTGATGCACTCAATGATGCCACGTCGGTAATGCTCGCGCCGGCGTCGATCGAACTGCGACCCGGCTACACGTTGAACCGGAACTCCACCACGTCGCCGTCGGCCATCACGTAGTCCTTGCCCTCCATGCGCACCTTGCCGGCCGCCTTGGCGGCGGCCATCGACCCGGCCTCGACCAGGTCGTCGTAGGCGACGATCTCGGCTTTGATGAAACCCTTCTCGAAGTCGGTGTGGATCACCCCGGCCGCCTTTGGCGCGGTGGCACCCTGGTGGATCGTCCAGGCGCGCGCCTCCTTGGGGCCGGCGGTCAGGTAGGTCTGCAGCCGCAACGTGTGGAAACCGGCCCGCGCCAAAGCATCCAGGCCCCGTTCGCTCTGCCCGATCGACTCCAGCAGTTCCATCGCCGACTCGTCGTCGAGTTCGACCAACTCGGCCTCGATCTTCGCGTCGAGAAACACCGCGTCTGCCGGGGCGACCAACTCACGCAGCGCAGCCACCCGTGCCGCGTCGGTCAACACCGCCTCGTCGGCATTGAACACGTACAGGAACGGCTTGGTGGTCAGCAGGTTCAGCTCGCGCAACGGCGAAGTGTCCACCCCGGCAGAGAACAGGGTCGTGCCGCTGTCCAGGATCGCACTCGCGGCCACCGCCAACTCGTGCACCGGTTTGCGGTCCTTGCTGGTGCGGGCTTCCTTCTCCAGCCGCGGCACCGCACGCTCCAGGGTCTGCATATCGGCCAAGATCAGTTCGGTGGCAATCACCTCGATGTCGGCCTCCGGGTCCACCTTCCCGTCGACGTGCACCACGTCGTCGTCGGCGAAGACGCGCACCACCTGGCAGATCGCGTCGCACTCGCGGATGTTGGCCAGGAACTTGTTGCCCAGCCCGGCTCCCTCCGAGGCACCTTTGACGATCCCGGCGATGTCGACGAACGTCACCGGCGCCGCCACGATGCGCTCGGAGCCGAAGATCTTCGCCAGCTTGTCAAGCCGCGGATCGGGCAGCGGAACCACTCCCTCGTTCGGTTCGATCGTCGCGAACGGGTAGTTGGCGGCCAACACGTTGTTATGGGTCAGTGCGTTGAACAACGTCGACTTTCCGACGTTGGGCAACCCCACGATTCCCAGGCTCAGGCTCACAGGGAGAGAAGTCTAGGCGGTGGCCGATCGCCCGCCTCTCGGCGCTGCCGATGACCTCGACGGGGTTTTCTGGTACGCCCGCCCGACAAACCGGCCAGGCCTTAGCCACCCGGCTGCCGGGAGCCGGTACCGTCGATGTGTGTCAGCACAGCGGGTGAGGTCGGCAGTGGCCGCCGACCACCGTTCGATTCATCCCGGTCTGCCCGGTTTGCCGTGGTGGGGCGCAGTGGCCGTGGCGGTGGCCGCGACAGCGGTCGGGTTCGCCTTCGACGCCGGTTCCGGCAACAAGGAACTGACCGGCGTCTACGCCACGCTGTATGTGCTGGGTTGCGTCGCAGCGGTATTGGCGGTGCGGCAGTCCGGGTTGTTCACCGCGGTCATCCAGCCGCCGCTGATCCTGTTCTGCAGCGTGCCGGGCTCCTACTGGCTGCTCCACGGCGCGACATTCACCGGCATCAAGGGCATCGTGATCAACTGCGGCTACCCGCTGATCGAACGCTTCCCGCTGATGCTGTTCACCTCCGTGGGCGTGCTGCTGATCGGGATGATCCGCTGGTACCTCGGGATGGTGACGCACTCGACGGCGGCGAAGACCGACGACGGGGCGACCACTCGCCCCCGGCGGCCCACGCTCACCGACAAGATCGGCGCCATGATCGCCGCGACCCTCAACCGCGACCCGGCGCACGCCATCGACACCACCACCTCCGGCGAGCGGCGCACCGATAGTCGGGCGCGCCGCACCACCGACGCGGCCCGGCGTTCCGGCAGGCGTACCACCGCTTCGACCCGGTCCCGGCGTTTCCGGCCTGCGGCGGACGAGGCAGCGGACCTTCGGGAACGCCCGCGCCGGCGCCGCAGCACGCCCGACCAGGGCGAGGCGCCGCCGCCGCGGCGACGTCCCCGCCCCCCGCAGGACTCCGCCGGAAACGGCCAGCCCGCCCCGCGAGATCGTCGTGACCGCTATTCGCGCGCCGACCGGCCGATACCACGCGACAACCGCACCGAGTCCTACCAGCCTGCCGAGCCGTCCCAATCACTACCGCGCCGCCGTCAGGAACCCAGCCCCACCAACGGCCACACCAGCAGGTTCAGTGCCACCCACCACCCCGTCTCTCAGGTGCGCTACCGCAAAACGGACTCCGGCAACGAATCCCGCGAAGCCCGCGAAGCCGGCCCGGGGTCACAAAACCGGAGCGACGACGACGCCAGCTCCTGGCGGTACGACATCTGATCCCTCGGGTGCGGCTACCGCCGGTCGGGGCGAACCTCCCGCGGCAATGAGAACACCAGGGTCTCGTTGGCCGTCGCCACCGGGTACACCTTCCCGTAGCCGTTCTCGGCCAACCGCTCCAGCACCCCGCGCACCAGGATTTCCGGCACTGAGGCACCCGATGTCACCCCGATGCTCTCGATGTTCTCCACCCAGGCCGGGTCGATGTCCTCGGCGTAGTCGACCAGATAGGCGGTCTTCGCTCCGGCGTCCACGGCCACTTCGACCAACCGATTTGAGTTCGACGAATTCTTCGACCCGACCACGATCACCAGCTCGCATTCCGGCGCCATCGCCTTGACCGCGGTCTGGCGGTTCTGGGTGGCGTAGCAGATGT
>JBDTKT010000208.1:0-3377 GCA_039935195.1 Mycobacterium sp. | reverse complement strand
GCGGCCGCGGTGTTCTGCTGCGCGGCCATCACGGCGCTGTCGGCGCCGGCTTTCATCAGCCACGCCAGATACGGCGCATACGCAGCCAGGTAGGCCGCCGCACTCGGGCCCTGCCACGTCCCGGCCTGCACCGCACCCAGTAGCGCGGTCAGTTCGTCGGCGATCTCGGTGTATTCGGTGCTCAGCGTGCTCCACGCCGCGGCGGACGCCAGCAGCGGACCGATGCCGGGGCCGGCGGACAGCAGCGCTGAATGTATCTCCGGGGGGGCGGCCAGCCAGATCGGGGCGGTCACGTTCGCCAGCTCTCTCAGGGTGCTCCGCCCCGGGCCGCAGGATGCGACGACGTGAGTATCCTGGCTCTCGGATCTCCGCTCGCCTCGCCTTCCAACCCGTACGTTCACGGGCCGTGGCAGCTGAGGGTCGCTCCCCGATCACAGTGGCGGGACCGCGCCGGATTCGCACCGGCTTCCTACCTCGTCATCGCTGTACGCGCGACATTGTCGCACGTCACCTACCTGGCCGTCACCTACCTGGCCGTCAGCTCGGCTGGCGCAGCGGCAGCCCGGCAGCGCGATAGATGTTGTCGATGACGGTCATGTTCTCGATCGCGTCCGACGGCGGCGTCTTCACCGGCTCACCGTGCAGCACCGCGGCGGCGAAAGCGTCGAGTTGATAGGCATAGCTCGGACGTCGCGAGAAGTGCTCCCTGCGTTTGCCGGCGGCCGTTCGCACCGCGAGCCGGTGAAAATACTGCGGCACCATCGGATTGAGCACCCGCAGCTCACCGGCATCGCCGATCACCCGGGCGTGGGCCGCCAGCAGATTCGACGACCACATCGAGCAGCGAATCCGGCCGGTGTGCCCCGCTGCGAACCGCAACTCGGCGGTCATTGCCCGGTCCACCATCGGATCACGCAGTGTGGCCTGCGCAGAAACGACTTCCGGCGTCGAACCGCCGAACGTGCGAACCATGTGGACGGCGTACCACCCGGCCCGACGCCGCGGCCAGTTCGGCGATCTCGCGGGCTTCGGCGGCGTGGGCGGTAAACGGCTTTTCGCAGAGCACATGCTTGCCGGCGGCTAGGGCGGCGCGGGTCCACCGGTCATGCAATCCGTTCGGCAGCGGGTTGTAGACGGCGTCGATGTCCGGGTCGTCGATCAACGCCTGGTAGTTCTCGACAACCCGGGGAATACCGTGCCGGGCGGCGAACGCCTGTGCCCGCGCCACGTCCCGGGCCGCCACGGCCGCCACCGTCACCTCACGGTTCGCCCTGGCCGGTTTGATCAGCGCCAACGGCGCGATGCGGGCCGCACCCAGCACGCCGATCCGCACGGTCAGTCCCGATCGCCGGCGACCGCCGCGTTGAACGTCTTGCTGGGCCGCATCACCGCCGACGTCTTGTCGTGGTCGGGTGCGTAGTAGCCGCCGATGTCCACCGGCTTGCCCTGCACCTCGGCCATTTCGGCGATGACGGCGCTCTCCATGTCGGCGAGTTGTTGGGCCAGTGCGGCGTAGTGCTTGGCCAGCTCGGCGTCCTGCGTCTGTGCCGCCAGCTCCTGCGCCCAGTAGGTCGCCAGGTAGAACTGGCTGCCCCGGTTGTCCAGCTCACCGGTCTTGCGCGACGGACTCTGGTCGTTCTCCAGCAGCGTGCCGATGGCCGCGTCCAGCGTTTCAGCCAGGATCTTGGCGCGCACGTTGCCGGTCTTGGCGCCCATGTCCTCGAAACTGGCTCCCAGCGCAAGGAATTCACCGAGCGAGTCCCAGCGCAGGTGGTTCTCCTCCACCAACTGCTTGACATGCTTGGGCGCCGACCCGCCGGCCCCGGTCTCGTACATGCCACCACCGGCCATCAGCGGCACGATCGACAGCATCTTGGCGCTGGTGCCCAGCTCCAGGATCGGGAACAGGTCGGTGAGGTAGTCGCGCAGGATGTTGCCGGTGGCTCCGATGGTGTCCAGCCCGCGGATCAGTCGCTCCAGCGTGTACCGCATCGCGCGCACCTGCGACATGATCTGGATGTTCAGACCCTCGGTGTCATGGTCTAACAGGTAGGTGTTGACCTTCGTGATCAGCTCGTTCTCGTGCGGACGGTACGTGTCCAGCCAGAACACCACCGGCATGCCGGATAGCCGGGTCCGGGTGACGGCCAACTTGACCCAGTCGCGGATCGCTGCGTCGGTGACGATGCACAACCGCCAGATGTCACCGACCGCCACGTCCTGCGTCAGCAGCACCTCACCGGTGGCCAGATCGACGATGTTGGCCGCACCGACCTCGGAGATCTCGAATGTCTTGTCGTGGCTGCCGTACTCCTCGGCCTGCTGCGCCATCAGGCCGACGTTGGGCACGGTGCCCATCGTGGCCGGGTCGAACGCGCCGTTGGTCTTGCAGAAGTTGATGATCTCCTGGTAAATCCGGGCGAAAGTGGACTCGGGGTTCACCGCCTTGGTGTCCCTGAGTCTCCCGTCGGCGCCGTACATCTTGCCGCCGGCCCGGATCATCGCGGGCATCGACGCATCCACGATCACGTCGCTGGGCGAGTGGAAATTGGTGATCCCGTGCGCTGAGTCGACCATCGCCAGTTTGGGTCGATTCTCGTGGCAGGCGTGCAGGTCCTCGACGATCTCGTCGCGCTGCGACGCCGGAAGCTTCTCGATCTTGCCGTACAGGTCGGACATGCCGTTGTTGACGTTGACGCCCAGTTCGTCGAAGAGCTGCTGGTGCTTGGCGAACGCGTCCTTGTAGAAGACCTTGATCGCATGGCCGAACACGATGGGGTGGCTGATCTTCATCATGGTCGCCTTGACGTGCAGCGAGAACATCACGCCGGTCTCGCGCGCGTCCTCCATCTGCTCCTCGTAGAACTCGCACAGCGCCGCGCAGCTCATGAACATGGAGTCGATGATGGCGCCGTCGGGCAGCGACACCTCGTCCTTGAGCACAATCGTCTTGCCGCTGCGGGTGACCAGCTCCATCTTCACCTTGCGCGCGCGGTCCAGCGTCATCGACTTCTCACCGTGGTAAAAGTCGCCGTGTCGCATGGTCGCCACGTGCGTGCGCGAGGCCATCGACCACTCACCCATTTTTTGCGGGTGCTTGCGCGCGTACTCCTTGACCGCTCTGGGCGCGCGCCGGTCCGAATTCCCTTCCCGCAGAACCGGGTTCACCGCACTGCCCAAACAGTTGGCGTAGCGGGTGCGGATCCCCTTCTCCTGCTCGGTCTTCGGGTCCTCCGGGTAGTCCGGCAGCGTGAAGCCCTTGTCCTGCAACTCCTTGACAGCCGCGACGAGTTGCGGCACCGAGGCGCTGATGTTCGGCAGCTTGATGATGTTCGTGTCCGGCAGGTGCGTCAGGCGGCCCAGCTCGGCCAGATTGT
>JBDTKT010000207.1:0-19750 GCA_039935195.1 Mycobacterium sp. | reverse complement strand
GCGACGTGCGTCGCACCGCGGCGCTGCCGGACTGGGGGGACGGCCCACTGCCGCCGGTCCGCATCACCGCAGAACTGCCGACGCCGCAGGCGCACCGCGCCCGCGTCCGCCGGGTGCTCGCCGAGCTGACCCGCGGCGACGTCGCACCGGGCGGCGCACTGCGCAAGGTGGTGCTGGCCCGCGCGTTACGGCTGGTCGCCGACGCACCGCTGGACGCCCGGCTCATTCTGTCCCGGCTGGCCGCCGCCGACCCGGTCGGATACGGCTATCTGGTCGACTTGAGTGCGGCCGGTGACCGGTACGCGGGTGCGGCCCTGGTAGGTGCCAGCCCCGAGTTGCTGGTGGCCCGCGACGGCGACCGGGTCACCTGCCGGCCGTTCGCCGGTTCGGCGCCGCGCTCCCCCGACCCGGGCACCGACGCCACCAACGGTGCCGCTCTGGCGGCATCGGCCAAGAACCGCCACGAACACCAGCTGGTCGTCGACCAGCTGCGTGCCGCACTTGAGCCGCTGTGCACCGAACTCGACATCCCCGGCGAACCGGAGTTGACCCGCACCGCCGCGGTGTGGCACCTGAACACCCCGATCATCGGCCGGCTGCGCGAAACATCAACCACTGCACTTGATTTGGCACTGGCGCTGCATCCCACGGCAGCGGTCGGCGGGGTGCCCACCAAGTCCGCCGTCGGGCTGATCGGGCAACTGGAAGACGACCGGGGTTTCTACGCCGGCGCGGTGGGCTGGTGCAATGCCGCCGGCGACGGCACCTGGGTGGTGTCCATCCGGTGTGCGCAGCTCTCCGCAGACCGGTGCGACGCGCTGGCCCACGCCGGCGGCGGCATCGTCGCCGAATCCGATCCCGACGACGAGTTAGCCGAGACCACCACCAAATTCAGTACAATTTTGTCGGCGCTGGGTGTTTCGCAGCCCAGCGCACCGCGGCCGGGCTGAACAGCAGGGCCAGCACCGTCAGCGCCACCGCGCCGACCGCCGCGCCATAGCCCCATCGGTGCGAGCCGACCGCGGAGTACCAGGCGACCGGCAGCAGGGTGAGGTTGGCGAACACAGCGATACCGCGCCCCCAGCGTCTGCCCCGCAACAGCGCCAACGCGGCCGCCAGCACGCCAACACCGACCAGCGCGAACCAGCCCGCGGTGCCGTAGCCGTTGACCGTCCGCTGGTCGGCCCCGGCCAGCCCGCGCAGCACCAGCGCCGCCGCGACCGCCAGCGCCGCCGCGCCCTGCACCGCGACGACTCCGCCAGCGCCGCGCACGACACCCGGGGGATCAGCGATCGTGTCCACGCCGTCAGCGTAACGACCCGCATCCCATACACTGATGCGTCGTGCGCGCCGTGCTGATCGTCAACCCCAACGCCACCTCCACCACTCCGGCCGGGCGTGACCTGCTGGCGCACGCGCTCAAGAGCCGGCTGGACCTGACGGTCGTGCACACCGATTACCGCGGACACGCGATCGAAATCGCGCAGGTCGCCGTCGCAGACGGGGTGGATCTGGTCATCGCGCACGGCGGGGACGGCACCGTGCACGGTGTGGTCAATGGCCTGCTCGGACCCCCCGGGTCGCCGCCGCCGAAACACCAGCCCGCGGTGGCGGTGGTGCCCGGCGGCTCGGCAAACGTGTTCGCAAGATCGCTGGGCATCTCGCCGGACCCGATCGCCGCCACCAACCAGCTCATCGACTTGATCAACGGTTTTGGCCGCGAACATCATTGGCGACGAATCGGCCTGATCGACTGCGGCGAGCGATGGTCGGTACTCAACGCCGGAATGGGTGTGGACGGCGAGGTGATAGCCGCGATCGAAGCGGAACGCGACAAGGGGCGCACCGTCACCGCGTTGCGCTACATGCGCGCGGCTGTCCCCGCCGTGTTGGCCAGCAACCGTCGCCCACCGATATTGACGGTGCAGTTGAACGACGATGACCCGGTTCCCGGGGTGCACTTCGTGTTCGTGTCCAACTGCAGTCCATGGACCTATGCCGACAAGCGCTCCGTGTGGACCAACCCCGGCACCACCTTCGAGTCCGGGATGGGCGTGTTCGCGACCACGAGCCTGAAGGTGCTGCCCACCCTGAGACTGGTCCGGCAGATGCTGTCCAAACGGCCGAAGTTGCAGGCCAAACAACTCATTCGTCACGATGACGTGGCCTCGCTGCGCGTCGACGCCGGCGACACGCCGATCGCCACTCAGATCGACGGGGAGTACCTCGGGTTGCGCGCCGCGATGACGTTCCGGGCCGTACCCGATGCTCTCAACGTCGTAGCACCGCTCACGAAAGGCTCTGACGACCTGCGGTGATGGGTTTTGTGCCAGAAGATGAGCACACAGCACTCTCAAGAGTAATACAACTGTTGCGACACCTCGGGAGCGGCCCGCCGACAGCGTGACGTTGACCACGTGATAACGACAGCCCTTGACATCTGTCCAAGCTGTGAAACGATCAAGCAATCGGATGCAAGCCGTAATTATTTCTTGCGTTCGCCTTAACAGTTGAAAACACATAGCGCGCTCCGCTGCGCTCGGAGTAAGGAGTTGACGACCTATGGATTGGCGCCACAATGCGATCTGTCGCGACGAGGATCCGGAACTGTTCTTCCCCGTGGGAAACAGCGGACCGGCACTCGCTCAGATTGCTACCGCAAAGCAGATCTGCACCCGGTGCCCGGTCGTCACCGAATGCCTCAGCTGGGCACTGGAGACCGGCCAGGACGCCGGCGTGTGGGGCGGTATGAGTGAGGACGAGCGGCGGGCGCTCAAGCGCCGTAACGCACGGACCAGGGCGCGCAGCGGGGTCTAACCCGCACCCGAACAACACGATGCGGCCCCGACCTCGGTCGGGGCCGCATCGTGTTTGTCCGTCACCGCGCCGGGCCGCAGCCGCCGGGTGCGTCCCGGGCAGCCAGGAAGCCATCCAGCTCCGTGGAGACCGCGGTGGTCACGATCTGCCAAGCCCAGCCGGTCGGACGTGTCCAGCCTGAGCCCCTCGGGCAGGCCGCGCCCGTCGAGCGTCCCCGCCCGGCTGAGCTAGATCGGAGTGTCCACGCTCGCCACGTCGTTCATGATCGGCAGAATCCGGTCGACCACCTCGTCGAGGTTCACCACTTCGTCGACCGACATCAACAGCGCGTCGTGGACCAGCGCGCTCGCCGGCATCCGGGAAGACGCTCCCCGGCGGTGCTCTGCCGCCCGATCGCGCCGAATCGGAATACCTTGGCTACCAGCGGAATTCGATTCTCGTTAGCCACCGCACCGACGGCATCACTGAGCAGCACCGTGGCCGCGGTGTTCGGTCCGCACTGCGCCACGCAGACCAGCGCACCGTTGGGGTCGCCGTCACGGCGCACCGACATCAGGTAGTCGGCGAACGAGAAATCAGCCAGCGGTTGCCACTCCCCGACCACCGCATGGAGGTAGTCCACCGCGTTGCCCGGCAAAACCGTGTGTTCGGCAAGTCGGTCACCGAGGGTGGATATCGGGTGCTCCGGGCCTTAAAAGGGCGCAGAAGGGGGTAGGCGAGCTGCGGTCAGGTGATCACCGCGATCAGATCACCGGCCTGGATCACATCACCGACCGCGACGCTCACCTTGGTGACGGTGCCGGCGACCTCGGCGAGCACCGGAATCTCCATCTTCATCGACTCCAACAGCACCACGATGTCGCCCTCGTGGATCTGATCACCCTCGTGGACCACGACTTCGAGCACGCTGGCCACAATCTCCGCGCGAACGTCCTCGGCCATCTTCACCTCGTCTATCACCGGGTCTATCACCATCAATGATTGCGCAACTCTGTCGCACAATCGAACCACAGCCTCCGCCTGCCGGTCGGCAGGGTGCATGAGTAAGCGAACTCCAAGACAAGTAAGCGAACCTAGAGAGTTTCGTCGAGAAGTTCATCCGAGACCGTGTCGTGCTTCAGCTGTGACATTTGAGTAGCACCGTTACTCCAGTGATTCGAGCGCCTGAGGCGCTCACCATCGGTCGAGCTGAGGAGTACTTCGTTGCGAGTGAACAGTTTTATGAACCCCCGAGTCCGGTTCTCCCTGACCCGGGTCGGCCTCGGTGCTATGACGATGGCGACAGTCGGTGTGATCGGTTTCGGCAGCGGGGTAGCCGGTGCGGTTCCCATGCTCGTCGACGACCCGATACCGGCTCCGATCCCCCTGACGGCACCTGCGCCGGCGATAGCCCCTCCAACCGCCGGCATGAGCGCAGCCAACTCGTTCCTGCAGATGGTCAAACCGATGCTGGACCGCGTGGTGCCCGGGGCAAGTTCGATGATCCCGTCCGACGTGACCTCCCTGGCACCCGCCGCGGGTGCACCCGCGGCGGCGGTGCCCGGACTGCCGGCGGTGCCCGGACTGCCGGGCGTGCCAGCGGTGCCGGGCGTGCCGGCGGTGGCGGGGGCGGTGTCCCCGCAGCTGGGGCAGACCCTTGCCGGGGCACCCGTGCGAACCGTGATGCCGCAGTGACCGGGGAAACCCCGCCACCGCCCCGCGCCCGGGCGTGTGAGAGACTGACCAGCTAGAACACCTGCTAGGAGGGTCAATTATGGCAAAGCGTGGCCGCAAGAAACGCGATCGCAAGCACAGCAAAGCCAATCACGGCAAGCGCCCCAACGCTTAGCCGCGGCGAATGATCCGGGTGCGGCTGATCTCCAGCCGCACCCGCTCACGCAGAGTCGGTGGAGCTTTGTCACCACTGCATTTGCGGGCAATCAACGCCTTGATCTGCTCTTCGACCCCGTAGTGCCGCAGACAGCCCGGGCACTTCTCCAAGTGCTCGCGCAGTCTCGCCTTGGTTTCCGGGGTGCATTCGCCGTCCAGCAGCGTCCATACCTCGGCGATCACCTGGGCGCAGCCCCCACCGGACTCACTCGGGCCGGGTACACCGCCTTCGTGCGCATGTCCGGTCACGATGACACCTCCTCGGGTGCCTGACCGTCGCGGATGAAGCCGCGATCCCTGGCCACATCGGCCAACAAGCTACGCAGCTGACGCCTGCCGCGGTGCAGCCGCGACATCACCGTCCCGATCGGCGTATCCATGATCTCGGCGATCTCCTTGTACGGGAATCCTTCGACGTCGGCGTAGTACACCGCCATCCGGAAATCTTCGGGCAACTTCTGCAGAGCTTCCTTGATTTCGGTGTCCGGAAGCGCGTCCAGAGCCTCCACCTCCGCGGAGCGCAGCCCCGTCGAGGAATGCTCCGCGGAGGCCGCCAGCTGCCAGTCGGTGATCTCGTCGGTGGGGTACTCCGCCGGCCTGCGCTGTCGCTTGCGGTAGCTGTTTATGTAGGTGTTGGTCAGAATGCGGTACAGCCACGCCTTGAGATTGGTGCCCTCCCGAAACGAACGGAACCCGGCGTAGGCCTTGACCATCGTCTCCTGCAGCAGGTCCTCGGCGTCGGGGGGGTTGCGGGTCATCCGCAGCGCACCGCCGTAGAGCTGGTCGAGCATCGGGATCGCATCGCGTTCGAAACGCGCGGTCAGCGCTTCGTCGCTCTCCAGGGAGCGGACCCGATCGGATGCCGCAGCTGCTTCGGTCGCGTCTTCGATCTCGGCCATCTTGGTTGCCGCAATCCCTTCTGCCGCGGTGTCCACTGCCGACCCCAGCGGTGGCGCGGGGGACCGGACACACCAGGCCAACCGCTCCACATCCAGCTGGCTGATCACCGTTGACACCGGACTCTCCTCCCGATCCTAGGGCTGCGACCGACGGCACGGTTCAATCGCATAGCCGAGTCGGATCGCAGCGATGCACTGCGACTGAACTTCATCGGTTAGAAACAGCATCCGCTGTCACACTATTTCCGGTCGCTCATTCGGCACGGACCGTCGGCGACCTGGGTCGTTATCCTGGCCCGATGACAGCTGCGGCGACCCGGGCGATCGCCGCCCTGGTGGCCGCACAGGTGCCCCACGAGGTGCTGCGCTACCGCCACGATCCGCGTCGACACTCATTCGGCGCGGAGGCGGTCGAGCAACTCATCGGCGACGCGGGCCGGGGCGGCCTCATCGCCGAGCAGGTGTACAAAACGCTGATCGTGGAAGTTCCTGGGGCCGTTCCGGACGGCCTGGCCGTCGCGGTGTTGCCGGTGCCGTCGCAGCTGGCGTTGAAGGCGGTGGCCGCCGCGCTCGGTGCCGCCCGGGCCGCCATGGCCGATCCTGCTGTCGCCCAGCGGTCGACCGGCTACGTGCTCGGCGGAATTTCACCGTTCGGCCAGCGCAAGCCGTTGCCGACCGTGGTGGATGCCTCAGCGCTGGGGTGGGATCGGGTGCTGTGCAGCGCCGGCCGACGCGGCTGGGACATCGCGGTGGCCCCGGGAGATCTGATCCGGCTGACCCACGCGGTGGTCGCCGACATCCGGTCGGCATAGGGTGACGGCATGTCTGAATCAGGACCCCTTTCCGGTAAGACCATGTTCATCTCGGGCGCCAGTCGCGGCATCGGACTGGCCATCGCCAAGCGCATCGCGCGCGACGGCGCCAATGTCGCGCTGATCGCCAAGACCGCCGAACCGCATCCGAAACTGCCCGGCACCGTCTTCACCGCCGCTGCCGAGATCGAGGCTGCCGGCGGGCAGGCGCTGCCGATCGTCGGCGACATCCGCGACGGTGACGCCGTCGAGGCTGCGGTGACCCGGGCCGTCGAGCAGTTCGGGGGCATCGACATCTGCGTCAACAACGCCTCGGCGATCAACCTGGGCTCGATCCTCGAAGTGCCGCTGAAACGCTTCGACCTGATGAACGGCATCGAGGTGCGCGGCACCTACGCGGTGTCGCGGGCCTGCATCCCGCATATGACGGGTCGGGCCAACCCGCACATCCTGACGCTGTCGCCACCGATCCGGCTGGAACCACAGTGGCTCACGCCGGCCGCGTACATGATGGCAAAGTTCGGTATGACGCTGTGTGCGCTGGGCATCGCCGAGGAACTGCGCTCCGCGGGGATCGCCTCCAACACGCTGTGGCCGCGCACCCTGATCGCCACCGCCGCGGTCCAGAATCTGCTCGGCGGTGACGAGGCGATGGCCCGGTCCCGCAAGCCCGACATCTACGCCGACGCGGCCTACGCGATCCTGACCAGGCCGGCCACGCAGTACACCGGCAACTCGGCACTGTGTGAGGACGTACTGCTGGAGTCGGGCGTGACCGACCTGTCGGCATACGACTGCATGCCGGGCGGAACCCTCGGCGTTGACCTGTGGGTGGACTCGGTCAACCCGCCGGGATACTCCGCGCCCTAACCCACGCCGCTAGACCGGACCCTCCGGCGTCGGTACGGACCGGCTCCGAGCTTCCGTGCCGAGCGGGATCACCAGCCGGAAGCGGGCCCCACCGTGATGGCGCAGACAGGTCAACTCACCGCCGTGCGCGACGGCCAGGGCACGCGCGATCGGCAGGCCCAGCCCGGCGCCGCCGTGTTCACGACCGCGGGCGGTGTCCAACCGAACCAACCGGTCGAAGATGCGTTCGCGGTCGTCGGCGGGGATGCCGGCGCCGGTATCGGTGACAGTCACCTCGGCACTGCCGCCGTCGGCCGTGCCGTGCCCGCCGGGCCCACTGGGGCACCGGACGTCGACGGTGATGTGCCCGCCGGGCGGAGTGTAGCGGCGCGCGTTATCGAGCAGGTTGGACAGGATCTGCGCCACCCCGGTCGGATCCACTCGAATGGGCAGCGTGTCGAGCCCGCTGTGCGCGACGTGCAACTGCGGCGCCAGCAACGCGGCTCGGTCGACCTCGGTGTCGATGATCGCGGCCAGGTCGATGTCCTTGAGTTCCAGCGGCAGTCCGGCGTCGATGTAGCTCAGGTCCAGCATGTCGGTGACCAACCGGGTGGCGCGGCGCGCTTCGGCCAGCAACAGCGTGGCCCGGCGGTACTGGCGGCGCACGGCGGGCTCGGCATCATCCTGGCTGGCGTTGCCGGCAATCTGCTCGGCGGCGGCCTGGATGCCCGCGATCGGGGTGCGCAGTTCGTGAGCGGCGTCGGCAAGGAAGCGCCGGACCGCCGCCTCGGCACGCTGCGCCCCTCCGGCGGCACGCTGCGCACGTTTTTCGGAGTCCTCCAGCGCATCCAGCATGTCATCTAAAGCGCTTGCGGCACGGCCGAGTTCGGTTTTGGACCGGTCCGGACGCAGCCGCCGGCCCCGGTCGCCGGTGGTGATATCGCGGGCTAACGTGGTGAGTCGCTCCAATGGCGCCAGCATGGCCCGGCTGGCCACCGCCAGCAGCATCGCCGCCACCACCAGGGTGGCCGCGCCGGCACCGATCATCAGGTGCCGCAGTCGGCGCAAGGTCTCGGTGGCCTCCGTGGTGTCGGCGACCAGGATCACCCGCCCGCCGTTCGCCAACGGATGCACCAGCACCGTGGCGGTTTCGTCGGGCTCCAGGGGCGACGGTTGGCGGCTCGAACCCGTCGTGGCGTCGGGTTCGATCGCCGGGTCACCGAAGCTGGCTCCGTCGGTGGTGACGACCAATGCCCCCACGACGCCGCCGTTGAGCTGGTCGACCAGCTGTTCGGGTCCGATCCCCAGCGCAACCAGGGAATCGGCTCGCGCCGTTGCCGTCGCCAGTCGTTCGTGCAGGCTCCGGTTCGCCAGCGCGGTCAGGGTGGTGTTGATGACGATGCCCATGGTCAACATCAGCAGTGCCAGCAAAACCAGCACGATCACCGTCAACCGGCGTCGCAGTGACGGGGTCGCGGTGCTCGCGTTGCCCTGGCCGGGGTTGCTCATGACCGTTGCAGCTGCAGACGGTATCCGATGCCGCGAACGGTGTGCAGGATCCGGGGTCCATGCGCCTCGAGCTTCTGCCGCAGTCCGCTGATGTGCACCTGGACCAGGTTAGGGTCGTAGGCCTCGTACCCCCACACCGCGTTGAGGATCTGCGTGGTGCTCACGATTCGGCCGCGCTGCTCGACCAGGTACACCAGGACGTGCAGTTCGGTGGCGGTCAGGCCCAGGGTGTTGCCCTTGCGGGAAGCGACCCCGGCGTCGGCGTCGAGCATCAGGTCGCCGAACTGCACCGCCGCCGGCAGCCGCCCCTGCCGCCGCAGCACCGCGCCCACCCGGGACACCAACTCGGCGAGCTCGAACGGTTTGACCACGTAGTCGTCGGCGCCGCCGTCGAGGCCGCGCAACCGGTCGGGCAGGCCGTCACGCGCGGTGAGCAACACGATTCCGACCTCCCCCCATTCGACGATCACGTCGATCAGGGCGAAGCCGTCGCGGCCCGGCATCATCACGTCCAGCACCACCAGATCCGGCCGGAACCCTTCGAGCACTTCTTCGAGTCCGTTACCGTCGGGCCGGGCGTCGGTGAGATACCCGGCATCGGCCAACGCTTCGCTGACCATCTCGCGGATCGCCTCGGAGTCCTCCACCACCAGCACCCGGGGGGTGCCCACGCTGAACTTCCCGGCGTCGCGCTCGCGAGAACTGGCGCTCCGCCGATCGACGGACCCCGAATCGGACATGGTTCATTGTTAACACTGATCCGCCCCCGCAGTCGTCACAGCGTCGCGTCTTCAGGTTCACTTCAAGTTCACTGTTTAGTTTCTCCATTGCCGATAACCGTCGACATCGAGCGCCCGCACGGCCGCTCGGCGCACGGCGGCAACTGGTGCGTTTGCCGATTTCGCTGCGACCGAGTGCGTTCCGCCGGGAAAACGCTGGCACGCCGTTGCGACCCGATGCACCGGTCCTGGCAAGGCAGGAGAAATGATGTCAATGATGTCGAGGATGCCGTTGACCACCGCAGTCACCACCGGGACTGCATAGCAATGGATTTCGCACTGTTACCGCCGGAGGTCAACTCGGCGCGGATGTACTCCGGACCCGGGTCGGGACCGATCCTGGCCGCCGCCGCGTCCTGGGACGCACTCGCGGTCGAACTGCAGACCATGGGACTGGCCTATGACTCGGTGATCGCCGAACTCGGCAGCGGCTGGACCGGACCCAGCGCCACCACAATGGCCGCCGCGGCCGCCCCCTACGCCCAGTGGATGCACAGCACCGCCGCCCAGGCCGAGCACACCGCTTCGCAGGCCAAGTCCGCCGCCGCCGCCTATGGCGCCGCCTTCGGCATGACGGTGCCGCCACCGGTCGTCACGGCCAACCGCACCCAGCTGACGTCGCTGCTGGCCACCAACGTTTTCGGCCAGAACACCGCGGCGATCGCCGCCACCGAAACCCAGTACGCCGAGATGTGGGCGCAGGACGCCGCCGCGATGTATAACTACGCGGCCAGCGCCGCGGCTGCGACCCGGCTCGCCCCGTTCACCGAGCCACCGCCCACCACCAACCCGGGCGGGTCGGCCAACCAGGCTGGCGCGGTCGGCCAAGCCGGCGCCACAACCGCCGCCGGCCACGCCGACACTCTCACCTCCGCGATCAGCCAGGCGCTGCAGGGTCTGACCACCCCGGGTGCGGCCGCGGCGGCCCCGGGTGCCTCGAGTCTGCTCGCCTCGGCGGCGCCAGCGGCGGCGATCGAACCGGGCGTGGCGGCTTCCTACTTGGCGCTGCTCTCCAGCCTGTTCGGCACCTTCGTCATCGACAATGCCGGCACCTTCGGCGTCGACGTGGCCGGCACCTTCGGCATCGACCTGATCGGCGTCGGCGAGATCGAGAGCGAACTGGTGCCCGAGATGGAGATCTTCGACTCGCTGGTGCCAGTGAGCGCCGGGCTCGGCGAAGCCTCCTCGATCAGCGGGTTGTCCGTGCCGCAGGCGTGGACGATGGCGACCCCGTCGATGATCCAGCAGGTCGGCGCCGCCCTGCCGGCCGCCGCACCCGCCATGGCGGCGGGAGCGACGGCGCTGCCGTTGGCCGCGATGGGCGCGGCGGGCCTGGCCGGGCGGGCCACCGCCGGTGTCGGGCGCAGCAGCGGTCGGACTCGCATGACTGCCGGCGCCGCCACCGCGACTTCCGGCGCTAAGACTTCCGGGACTTCCGGCACCAAGACTCGGCAGCGTCCGGCGGTCAAGCAGTCGGCTGCACCGGAACCGCAGCCGCTGGTGCGCCCGCTGAACGGGCCGATAACAAGGATCTCCGGTGAGCTTCGGGAACTGGCCGCACTGCGCGACGCCGGGATTTTGACCGACGAGGAATTCGCGCAGGAGAAGCGTCGCCTACTCGGCCGCTAAACGATATGGATTTTGCACTGTTACCACCGGAGGTCAACTCCGGCCGGATATACGCCGGCGCCGGAGTGGGTCCGCTACTGGCCGCGGCCGCGTCGTGGGACGGTCTCGCTGCGGAGCTGCACACCGTCGGGCTGGCCTACGATTCGGTGCTCGGCGAGCTCACCAACGGCTGGTCCGGTCCGAGCGCGGCCACGATGGCCGGCGCGGCAGCGCCCTACGCGCAGTGGATGTACACCGCGGCCGCCCGGGCCGAAGAGACCGCCAGCCAGGCCAGGGCGGCCACCACCGCCTATGAGACGGCCTTCGCGATGACCGTGCCGCCCCCGGTCATCGCGGCCAACCGCGTCCAGTTGATGACGCTGATAGCAACCAATTTCCTGGGCCAGAACCTCCCGGCGATCGCGGCCACCGAAGCTCACTACGCCGAGATGTGGGCTCAGGACGCCACTGCCATGTACAGCTACGCCGCCAGCGCGGCAGCGGCCACCAGACTCACCGCGTTCACCCAACCCCCGAAGACCACCAATCCGGCCGGCCCGGCACAGCAGGCCGCAGCGATCGCCCACGCCGCCGCCGACACCGGCACGGACCCGGCCATCTCCACGGTCACCCAGGCGCTGCAGGGCCTCACCTCCCCGACCACGAGTGCGGTGGCCCTGGCTGCGGCGCTGGCACCTGCCGTTGCCGGGGGGGCGGCGGTCGAGCTCTCCAACGCCGGTATTGAGCTGGTCGTGGACTCGATCGGCACCTTCGGCATCGACGTGCTCGGCACCTTCATGATCGATGCCCTCGGTGCCGCCGGGGTTGGCGAGGCCCTCCTGGAGGCCTCGCTCGCCGGCTCACTACCGGCGTTTACAGCCGGCTTGGGTTCGGCGGCCTCGATCAGCGGATTGTCGGTGCCGCTGGCCTGGACGATGGCCGCCCCGTCAGCCATCCAGCAGGTCGGCATGTCGCTGGCCGCCGCCAGCGGGCCGACCGTCGTGCCGGGTGCTGCGGTGGTCCCCGCGCTGGGGATGGCCGCAGCCGCGCTGGCCGGGCGGGCCAGCGGAGGTATGGCCCGGGGCAGCGTCGGTCGGACGGCGAGCAATAAGACAGCGCAGCTGCCGCCGGCCCGACACCCGAACGAGCTGCCGGCGCTGCCACCGGAAGCGGCATACGGCCTGCTGATGGGGGCCGACATCGAACTGCGCGAGCTGGCTGAACTGCGCAGTGCCGGAATCCTGACCAACGAGGAATACACCGAGCAACGGCAGCGCCTGGTCAGGCGTTGAGTTCGGCACCCAGCACTAGAGCAGCGTCGGTTGTTCCGGTTCCGGCCGGGCCGGCTCGATCAGCTCCGGTCCGTTGTTGCGCACGCTGTTGACCAGGGTGGACACCTCGCGGACCGCGACGCCGCCCACGTCCGGCGGGCGGGCCAGCAACGCGGTGTCGGCCGGGGCATCCGGGTCCAGCCAGCTGTCCCACTCGTCTTCGGCCATGATCAGCGGCATCCGGTCATGGATTGCGGCCAGCTCCCCCACCGCGTCCGTGGTGACGATCGTGCAACTGCGCAGCGGGGGCCGGTCGGGGTACCGGTCCGGCCGCCAGACCGACCAGAGTCCGGCCATGAACAGCGTTTCGCCGTCGGAACGGTGGATGTAGAACGGCGTTTTGCGCGCCTTCTTGCCTGCCGGGGTGTCCGGTTCGACCCGCCATTCGTAGAAGCCGTCCATCGGGACCAGGCAGCGCTTGTGACGCGCGGCGGACCGGTAGGCCGGCGACGTGGTGACCCGGTCCGCGCGGGCGTTGATCAGCAGCGGGCTGCCGGCCTGCGGCGCACCGCCGGGTCCGGCTTTGGCCCACGGCGGCACCAGGCCCCACCGCATCAGGAGGACCCGTCGGGTCGGCTCGTCGCCCGGTTCAGCGTGCCGGCTGACCACGGTGGCGACATTCGCGGTCGGGGCCACGTTGTAGCTCGGCGCGCCGGCATCGGCCGCCCCGGGCACCTCGTTAACCGCGCGGATCCGCTCGGCCAGCAGGGCCGGATCGGTGGTTACCGCGAAGCGCCCGCACATCCCTTCATAGTGGCAGCCTTGCCGGCGATCCCGGCAGCCATGCCGGTCCCCAGGGTGGCGGTCACCGGCCAGAACGACTTGTGACCCGCGATGTGCTGGCGGGTACCACGACCAGCGCTACATCGCCGCAGCCCTGCCCGGCGCCAACGCGTTCTGCGCGCCACCACGGTGTCCGAGATCCCCAACCTCGATGAAGACATCGAAACATGTTAAGAATTAACGATTCTCGTCATTCCAACCGGCCTATCCCACGCCCGATCAGAGGGCTACAACCGGCTCGTCAAACACGTCGGACGCATCGCCGCCGAATTACGCAACCCCGACAACCAACGCCGCCCAGTAGGGTGGGCCTGCACCCGCCACTCACGACGAGTGCCGCTCAGGACCAGGCAACACCCCTGCTCATTCGGCAGAGTCGGATAAGCACTCGTCGAGTGGCGCGGCCCGAACTCCATGACAGCGCTGCACCCAGGGGAAAGGAGACCTCGTGAGAGTTCGTCTCGACCAGTCGAAATGCGCGGGGCATGCACAGTGCTATGCCGTCGATCCGGATCTGTTCCCCATCGACGATTCCGGCTACTCCACACTTGAAGATCACGAGGTGAGCCCCGAGGAGGCGCAGTTGACTCGTGACGGCGTGGCCGCCTGCCCCGAAATGGCGCTCATCCTCTACGAGGGCTAAGCGGTTGACCACCTGAGGTCGCTCCGCGGAGTCGACACGCCTGCGGCGATCCGTTCTTCTGGCGTTAGCCGGCGAACGGTGGGCGGATCACGATCGTGGGCTTGAACCCATACCTGGGGCCGGCGCCCGACCCGCCGGCACCACCTGCTCCCGCCATGGGCAATCCACCCATCATGCTTCCGGGCGCACCCTCAGGGGAGATGACCCTGACAACGCTAACCGGCACCGGAGCAGTAGAACTCACCAGCGTCGCCGGAGTCGAACCGGCCCAGGAGATCGGCACCGACAATTTGCCGACCGACGCCGCCTGGCCTATGCCCGCCGCCAGCGGCGCGCCGATACCGCTTGCGCCACCCAGCGCGCCTCCCAGCCCTGACAAATCCGGCAGGCTACCCAATCCCGCCGCAGCCTTAGCGGCTGCCGGGGCGGCCCCGCCGATCAGCCCAAAAGTCTTCGCGATCTGCACAAAGTTGTTACCCATACCGATGCTGAAGTACGGAAGCCCCTCGGTGTTGTACAGGAAGCTTGCATATGGCTGTAAATCGGTTAAAGCCGACGGAAGCGAACTGGGCGCGGCGGACGATCCGGTCAAGGCTAAGAGGATCCCCCCCAGTGGGTCGGACGTGGACGCTGCCGGCGACGCGAGACCCTGCAGCGCATTGGGCGCCGAGGAGATCAACTGTGACAGCGTGTCCGTAGCCGTGCCGGCCGACGTGCCGGTGGCCTGGGCGACTGCGGCGCCTTGAGCGGCCTGTCCGGCAGGGTTGGTGGTCTGCTGGGGTGAGGCGAAGGGCGTCACCCGGGCAGCGGCGGCCGAGCTAGCCGCGTAGCTGTACATTGCCTCGGCGTCCTGGGCCCACATTTCGCCGTATTGGGCTTGGTTGGCCGCGATCGCCGTGCCGTTTTGGCCCAAAAGATTCGTCGCCAACAGCGACTGCAGCGCAGCGCGGTTGGCCGCAATCAGTGGTGGGGGCACCGTCGCGGCAAAAGCAGCCTCATAAGCGGCGGCCGCCGAACTAGCCTGGGTGGCCGCCTGCTCAGCCTGCACGGCGGTGGCGCTCAGCCATGCCACATAGGGTGCGGCCGCGGCAGCCATCGACGCCGACGCCGGACCCATCCACTCCTCGCCGCTGAGCCTGGTGATCACCGCGCCATAGCCGGTCGCAGCTGAACTCAACTCGGCGGACAGCCGGTTCCAGGCCGACGAGGCGGCCACCATGGCGGTCGATCCAGGACCGGAATACATGCGGGCGGAGTTGATCTCCGGTGCTAACGCCCCGAAATCCATCACTATCCTCCTCAGCCGGCCGCGACCACGGTGGCGACCTCGGTGACCGCGTGGAAGCCGGCGCTGGTGCGCAGAGTGTCCGCAGACCTGTCGTGAATCACCGCAGCCGCGGCGGCTACCGGTGAGCTGCCGCCAGTCAAGTTGCCGGCCGCCGACGCCATCGCTGGCTGCGTGGTCACAACCGACACGCTGTTTCCTCCTCAAGAACCGTCGATTTCAATAATTTTTTAGCAAGCCGCTAATCAAACAGGTTAAATGACCTCGCTCGGTCGAACGCCCCGGGACACCAACTGTTCATTCCCGAATAACCTACGTTTAACCAGATGCGACAACTGTTCATTCACTGTTCACATCCCCCGTTGTGGATTGTCGTCACCCAGGCCATCGTACGGATTCTCGTAGCGGTCATTGTCAAAACGACGCACTCGCGACCGCCCAAATTGCGGCTCGAATACCGCGGAAGTGAGAGTCGGTTGAGTTCGTAGTTCGCCAACGAAGTGTCCGTGACCTCCATTGCCATTGCGTTATCCGGCGGCGGGCGAACGGTGGATTACAGTATGACGGAACCCGTACCGGCGGATGACACCGCCGGCACGCCGGCGCTGGCCCGTCATTGGTACCCCCCGGAACGGACCTGCATGCTCGTCCACCGGAGCGGCGTTCACGCTAGTCATCGGCAACTCTGCAGCTGCCAGCTTCACCTCTGGAGCGCCGGCAGCCCAACTCGGCGGTACCGACATCCCCCCGATCGAGCCGGCCTTACCCATACCCGCCAAAACCCCCACCTTCGCGGGCGCCCCCACCGACACCGACATCGACACTGGTCCAATGCCGCCCAGATCCGCCAGAGCCTGAACCGACGGCGCATCGAGGACTGAGCTGCCAGCCGCACCGGCGCCGCCCGGAGTGCCCGGCGTGAGCTGCTGTGCGATCGAAGCAAAGAATTGGGCGTACCCGAAGAAGAAATAAGATTGGCCCAAAGTACGAACGAGTGTCGTCGCGTCAGCGGTCGAGAGGGGGGTCAGGAGTCCCAGAAGCCCCGACGTGGCGGAGGTGGCAGACGTGGCCGACGTGGCAGAGGCGGACGCCAGGCCAGGTAGTGCATTCGGCGCTGCGGCGGCAGAAATCAGCTGCGGAATAGCCGACGCCATCGCCTGCGCGGGGGCCCTGCTGGCATCGGTGACCAGTTGGGCGGCTTGGCCGGCCAACCCGGCCGGATCGGTGTTCTGTTTCGGCGAGGAGAACGGCGTCATCGTCGAGGCGGCGGCTGACGCGCCGGCGTACCCGTACATCGCGGCGGCGTCCTGGGCCCACATTTCGCCGTAATGCGCCTCTGTGGCCGCGATCGCCGATACATTTTGGCCGAGAATGTTGGTAGCGAGCAAAGCCACCAATAAAGCGCGGTTGGCCGCGATCACCGGCGGTGGCACCGTCATCGCGAACGCCGCCTCGTAGGCGGCCGCGGCCGCGAGGGCTTGGCGGGCGGTCTGCGCGGCCTGCGCTGCGGTGGTACTCATCCACGACACATACGGTGCGGCCGAGGCCGCCATCGATGCCGATGCCGGACCGAGCCATGACATGCTCGCCAAGTCTGCTATCGCCGATCCGCAGCTGGTCGCCGCCCACTCCAACTCGGCGGCCAGCCCATCCCAGGCAGCTGCAGCGGCCAGCAGCGGCCCAGACTTCGGACCCGCATACAGGCGACCCGAATTGATCTCCGGCGGTAACGCCCCGAAATCCAACGCGCCCCTCCTCAGTTGGCCATGATCAATTTCGCGGGCCCCAGTAGCCGCGGGCGAACCATCACCGGCCCCCAATGAAGTCGCGACCCGGCCGTCGGATATTCATAATCCGTGCCGCCCCGACTGCGCCGATGTCGGCGACTTCGGCAGCCTTTACCGACACCATTTCGGAATGCGTCAAGGCGATCGAAGTGCACTTCCCTCTCCGATAACCCTCAACGTCGGCAACATTGAGCAACAGCTCACTCCTTGATAAACGGTCGCTTGCCGTCGACGTTAGATGGCCGCCCCGCCAATCGACGCCTTGAACGCCAACTATTCATCCTCAGACAACTGCTGTTCATCTGCGGTCGCCGACCGTTCACCTGTAGTTGGGTTATTGGTTCGATGCGGTAGCCACTGCCCTCACGAGAAGATTCACGTGAGGTGACCTCACGCAGTGAGTGGCTCGGCCAAGATGCCTGCTCCTGGGTGTCACGTGGTAGCCCATCGCTTCGAGCTGGTAGACGGCCTTATTTCGTGCTTTCCGCAGGTTGAGCCGGGTGGAGTAGTCGCCGCCTGGATCGTGGTGGGCGGTGTCGGTCATGGCCATGTTTCAGATAGCGATGAGCACTGCGCGTCGGACGACGACGATCGCTGCGACCGGGCCACGGCGGGTGGCGATCCGGCGATGTTTGCCAACCTGGTAGCTGTTGCGGGTCTAGGAGATCGACATCGCCGCGGTACCGAGGGCGCCTTGCAGATATGGGTTGCCCGGTCGAATGTGGCTGGACCTGGCCTTGCCGGTCGATTCGTTGGCGCCCGGGGTGGTGCCCTCGAAAGGGCTCGATCCCCACCTCGATCCGGTCGGCGGGCCAGCCAGGTTGCATCGGCGACGTTGATCTTGCGGCCGGGCAGGTTCTTCACGCGCAGTACATCGACGAGCATGAACTGCACCCCGGCCAGCCCCTCCAGCAGGTAGCAGGACGACTCCAGTAGCCGCTGGTGGCCTCCCGCATCATGCACGTAACCTGCTGCGCAGCAAGGCGGTCCCGCAGCGACATGATCTGGCGGATCGTTCCCGTGGAATCACTGCGCCACCTTGCTGACTTACGGGCTAAAGGGCACCACCATGACGGCAACATCCTTCGTCATGAGATCTCTTTCGTACGCGATCAGCTATAGCGCAAAGGCAACGTCTTGAGCGCGAACGTTTTAGCTGGAAAAGCGATTTCGGGTGTGTAGCCAGGAGCCAGGTCGAAGTCCGGGATTCTCTTGAGCCATTCACCGACGATCACGGTCAATTCCATCCGCGCCAAATGGGAGCCTAGGCAGCGGTGTGGACCACCGCCGAATCCCCAGTGCCGGTGCACCTTACCGTCCATGACCAGATCGTCGGCGGACGTCGCGTCGGTACCATCGCGATTGACCGCGGCCATACACAACCGCACAGGTGAGCCCGCGGGCAGTGTCATCCCACCGACCGTGACGACCTCGGTGGTGACGCGCGGCGCCACCGGTGCCGATGGCTCCAATCGAACGATCTCCTCGACGAAAACCCTGATCTGCTTGGGGTTCTCATACAGCAGGTGCCGTAGCTGCGGCCTGCGCGCGAGTTCGAGGAGACAGAAGCCGATCGCCGCCGTCACTGTGTCCAATCCCGCCAGGATCAACAGGTGGCTCATCCCCAGCAGTTCCAGATCATCGAGGGCGCCGTCGTCGTCGGCGAAGTCGGCGACCATGACCTGCGACAACATGTCAGGGCCCGGGTTCTGCCTGCGCTGGTTGATCGCGTCGACGAGGTAGGCCAACAACTCGCCCGCCGGGGCGAGGTCGGCCTCGCTCGGATAGGCCCGATTGGGCATACCGATGACGGCGTCTTTCCAGGAGATCAGGCGGTCGCGATCCTCCAACGGCAGACCGTAAAGGGCACAGAAGGCCTGGAATGGATACAGGTTCGCCAGGTCGGCCATTACCTCGCAGCCGCCCCGGCCGGCGAGGACATCGATCATGGCAGCGGCGTGGTCGTGGAGCACCGGCAGTGACTTACTCAAGGCGTTTGGGCTGAAGAATGGCTGCAGGATCCTGCGGTATCGGGTGTGCTCCGGCGGGTCGAATGCGAGCGGCAACACCGGCAGCGGGTTTCCCGGCGGTTGGAGCGCCAATCGTGATGAGAAGACTTTGGGCGTGCGCAATGCTGCCAGTACGTCCTCACGGCGCGTCAGGTAGTACCAGCCGTTCATGAATACCACCGGCCCGGCGTCCCGTAGGACCTTCCACCCGACGCCACGGTCGACAGCCATCGGTAACGTGGAGAACTCCAGTCGGGGCAGGTGAAAGCCACCGGCGTGGCCGTCATCGAGGGTGCTCAATACTCAACCCGTCTCCGTTGTCACGTCTGTGGTGACGCAATCAGGTGTGCAGCCGTGAGACCGTCACTAGCGCATGCGCGGCCGATACGCACCCGTCGACGGCGTCCTCGACACGATAGCTTCGCGGGCCCTGCCTCGACACCCCGCCCGATCTTCGATGGATCGTCACGACGGCCCGCGCCCGGTTCAGACTTGGCACCTTGCCCGACACCCCGCCATGGCGGGTGAAAATTTGTTCACCTCGAGTTAAGCCGCCTGCCATGGCGTGGCCATGGAATGGCAACGGCGGATTAACCGCCACTGTGCACAATCTGAAACATGAAACGTCTCATCCTGCTCGCTAGTGCCGCAGCGATGATCGGCTTGGCCGCTCCCGCCCAGGCCGAACCCGCCAACACTGCCGCACCAGCCAACACGGCCGGACCCGTCAGCGGCGATACAACATTCCTTACCGCACTTCGCGACGCGGG
>JBDTKT010000206.1:0-7687 GCA_039935195.1 Mycobacterium sp. | reverse complement strand
CCGCCACCGGGCCCCGGTTATCCGCCACCGGGCCCCGGTTATCCGCCACCCGGCTACGGGCCACCACCGGGCTACGGCCCCCCGGGCCCCCCGCCCGGTTACCCGCAGTACGGTCCCCCACCGGGCTACGGGCCACCACCCGGTTACGGCCCCCCTCCCGGTTACGGCCCCCCACCCGGTTACCCGCAGTACGGCCCGCCACCGGGTTATGGGCCACCACCCGGCTACGGGCCACCACCGGGTTATGGGCCGCCACCCGGCTATTCACCGGGATACGGCTATCCACCCGGGTACGGGGCCCCGGGCTATCCCCCGGCGGAGCTGAAGCCCGGGGTGATCCCACTGCGGCCGTTGGGCCTGACCGACATCTACAACGGCGCGGTCGGCTATATCCGGGCCAGCCCGAAGGTCACCCTGGGCCTGACCGCTATCGCCGTGGTAGCCACCCAGGCTCTCAGCCTGATCGTCCTGATCGGCCTACTGAACGCCCTCGGCTCGCCGCCCACCGGAGCATCTCCCCGGGAACTGTCGGGCGGCATGGTGGTGGCATGGGTTGCGGGGCTCGCAGGTGGGGCCATTGTGACCGCGTTGGGCAACATCATCTTGGTCGGCATGTTGACCGTCGTCGTGGGGCGTGCGGTATTTGGGTCGTCGATCACCCTCGGCGAGGCCTGGGAGATCGTCCGTCATCGCTTCCCCGCGTTGCTCGGGTTGACAGCCCTGCTCGGCGTGACCGTCGCGGTGCTGGCCGGCATGGTGACGCTGTTGGTCGCCAGCGTCGCCAACACCGCCAATGCCGGTGCGGCCGTAGTGATCGGCATGCCGCTGGTGCTGGCCGCGATCGGGCTGTTGGCCTACGGCTACACCGTATTGAGTTTCGCGGCCACGGTAATCGTGCTGGAACGGCAGCCGGTGTTCGTGGCAATCCGCAGGTCGTTCGCCCTCGTCCGTAACAGTTTCTGGCGGGTGCTGGGGATACTGATGCTGACCGGTCTCATCGCCTACCTGGTGGCCAGTGCAGTGGCGTTCCCGTTCAACATCGCCGGGGTGTTGGCCGGCCACGGCGCAGAATCCCTCACCGCGGCATCCCAGACGAACCTGTTCGGCAGGGTGGGAACGATGATCGGCCAGATCGTCGTGCAGCCGTTCACCGCCGGCGTGGTGGTGCTGCTCTATACCGACCGGCGCATCCGCGCCGAGGCGTTCGACCTGGTGTTGCGGACCGGGGCCGCCGGAGGCCCCCCCGTCGGCGCATCCACCGACGGGCTGTGGCTGACGCGGCCGCCGGTGTGAGGTCCACCGACCGTGCCCACCATCGACATCGACCGCGACGCCGCGCGCGACGCCGCTGAACGTGAGCTCGCCAAGCCGATTTATCCCCGGCTGTCCCCGAAGCAGCAGTTCATCGACTTCGTCGAGACGCTGCTGCAACGACTGGCGACCAAGGGGGCGGCGCTGCCCGGCGGATGGTTCACGATCAGCGTGCTGCTGATCCTGCTCGCGGTCGCGGTGGTGGTCGCGGTCCGCATCGCCCGCCGCACCCTGCCCGCAGGCCATGTCGATCACCCGCTGTTCGGCGCGGCCGGCCTCGACGCAGCCGAGCATCGCGCCACCGCGGAACGCGCGGCCGCAGCGGGCGATTGGGGCGACGCGATCCGACACCGGTTGCGCGCCGTGGCCCGCGAGCTCGAACAGGCCGGCGTTGTCAATCCCACTCCCGGCCGCACCGCCAGCGAACTGGCCCGCGACGCCGGGGCCGTGCTACCCGGACTGGCCGCCGAACTGGTCCGGTCCGCGGAGGCTTTCAACGACGTCAGCTACGGAGAGTTGCCGGCGACCGCGGCCGGGTACCGGATCGTCGCTGAACTCGACGGCCGGCTGCGCTCGGCCCTGCACCGGACCCGGCCGATCCTGGCCGCAGCGGAATGGCGGCAATACCGGTGACGGCGATCGCGCGGGTGCGGCCATGGCAGTGGGTCGCGCTGGGTCTGGTGGTGATCGTCGCGGTGGCGGGGCTCGACGTGGCTTTGACCGCCTCCCGACCGGGGGGGCGAATGGATCCGGCCGCCACCGGCCCGGACGGTGCCCACGCACTGGTGACGCTGCTACGCGACCGCGGCGTCGACGTCGCGGTCGCCGACACCATCGACGATGCCGAGCGCGCCGCCCGGCCTGATGCGCTGGTGCTGGTCGCCGAAACCGCCCGAATCGACGAAGACCGGCTGAGGCGGGTGGCCGGGCTCCCCGGCGACCTGCTGCTGGTGCAACCCGACGCCCGCACCCGTGGAACCCTGGCCGCCGAAATTCGCACCCGCGGCGTCAATTCGTTCATCCTCGAGCCCGATTGCGACCTGCGCGAGGCGGACCGGTCAGGCCGAGTCGACCTGGGTGCGTCGGACACTTATGTCGCGGCCGGCGGCCAGTCGGTGCGCAGCTGCTACGAGGGCGCCCTGGTGCGCTACCGCAGCGGCGAGCGCACGATCACGGTCATCGGCAGCACCTCGTTCATGACGAACTCCGGCCTGCGTCGTGAAGGCAACGCGGCGCTGGCGATGAACCTCGCCGGCTCCCGGACTCGCCTGGTTTGGTACGCACCGCAGCGTTTCGAAGGCGGAACGCACGGTACGGCAACCATTTTCGAACTCATCCCGAAGAACGTGACCTGGCTGGTCTGGCAGCTCTGCCTGGCGCTGGCACTGGCCGCGCTGTGGAAGGGCCGCCGTATCGGCCCGCTGGTGGCCGAGCAGCTACCGGTCACGGTGCGTGCCTCGGAGGCGGTCGAGGGCCTCGGTCGGCTGTATCAGTCGCACCGGGCCCGGGATCGAGCCGCCGACGCGCTGCGCACCGTGACCCTGCAACGACTGTCGCCGCGGCTCGGCCTGGGTGCCGCTCCCGCGCCACCGGTGGTGGTCGAGACGGTTGCCCGGCGCCTCGACGCCCACCCGGACTGGGTGTGGCACCTACTGTTCGGCCCAACCCCGGACTCCGACACCGATCTGGTTCAGCTTGCCCGGGTACTCGACGACATCGAAAGGCAGGTCACCGCATCGTGACACAGACTCCCTCGACACCGGAGGCGGCGGACCCGGCGGCAGACTCGGCGCGTGATGCGTTGCTGGCGTTGCGCACCGAGATCGCCAAGGTGGTGGTCGGGCAGGACGCGGTAGTCAGCGGCCTGGTGATCGCGCTGCTGTGCCGCGGCCATGTGCTGCTCGAAGGTGTTCCCGGGGTGGCGAAAACGCTGTTGGTCCGGACCCTGAGCGCGGCACTGCGCCTGGAGTTCAAACGGGTTCAGTTCACCCCGGACCTGATGCCCGGCGACATCACCGGATCCCTGGTCTACGACGCGCACAACGCCGCCTTCGCGTTCCGGCCCGGGCCGGTGTTCACCAATCTGCTGCTCGCCGACGAGATCAACCGCACCCCGCCGAAGACCCAGGCCGCTCTGTTGGAGGCGATGGAGGAGCGCCAAGTCAGCGTGGACGGCGAGGCCAAGCCGCTGCCCGACCCGTTCATCGTGGCCGCCACCCAGAACCCGATCGAGTACGAGGGGACTTACCGACTGCCGGAAGCGCAGCTCGACCGATTCCTGCTCAAGCTGAACGTGCCGCTGCCGCCGCCCAACGTCGAGTTCTCGATCCTGTCCCGACATGCGCAGGGGTTCGACCCGCGTGACCTGTCCGCGGTCAGACCGGTCGCCGGGGCCGACGAGTTGGCGGCGGGCCGCGCCGCGGTGCGCCAGGTGCTGGTCGCCGACCAGATCCTGGGCTACATCGTTGACATGGTCACGGCCACCCGGCAGTCCCCCGCCCTACAACTCGGTGTCTCACCGCGCGGGTCGACGGCGCTGCTGGCCACCGCGCGGTCATGGGCGTGGCTGTCCGGGCGCAACTACGTGACCCCCGATGACGTCAAGGCGATGGCCCGTTCGACGCTGCGGCACCGGGTGGTGCTGCGCCCGGAGGCCGAACTCGAGGGTGCCACGCCCGACGGTGTCCTCGACGGCATTCTGGCCTCGGTTCCGGTGCCGCGCTAGTGATCCTGACCGGCCGGACCGCGCTGATAGCGCTGATCTGCGTCGTGCCCGTCACGCTGGCGCCCTGGCCGGCAACGGCATTCGCGGTGGCACTGGCCGGGCTGGCCGTCGCGGTGGCCGTCGACATCGGGTTGGCGGGAGACCCCGCGGCGTTGCGGTTCGCCCGATCCGGTGACAGCTCGGCACGGCTGGGCAAACCGGTGCAGACCACCCTGCAGGTCACCAACGACGGTGCGCGCCGGTTCCGCGGCCAGGTCCGCGACGCCTGGCCGCCCAGCGCGTGTGCCGAGCCGCGCACCCGGCCGGTCGACCTGACCGCCGGCCAGCACGAGCGAGTGGTCGGCGAGTTGCGGCCGGTCCGCCGCGGCGACCAGCACGCCGCACGGGTCACCGCACGCTCGGTCGGGCCGCTGGGGTTGGCAGGGCGGCAGCGCTCGACGTCGGTGCCCGGCCAGGTGCGGATCCTGCCGCCATTCCTGTCCCGTAAGCACCTACCGGCCCGGCTGGCCAGGCTCCGCGAGATCGACGGGGCGCTACCGGCGCTGATCCGCGGGCAGGGCACCGAGTTCGACTCGCTGCGCGAATACGTCGCCGGTGACGACGTCCGCTCGATCGACTGGCGGGCCACCGCCCGGCGCGGCGACGTGGTGGTGCGGACCTGGCGGCCCGAGCGCGACCGGCGCGTGGTCGTCGTGCTCGACACCGGGCGTACCGCCGCCGGCCGGATCGGCGTAGACCCGACCGCGGCCGACCCTGCCGGCTGGCCGCGCCTGGACTGGACGATGGACGCCGCCCTGCTGCTGGCCGCGCTGGCATCGCGGGCCGGCGACCATGTGGACCTGCTCGCCCACGACCAGGTGATCCGGGCCGGAGTCTTCGGCGCTTCCCCTACCCGACTGCTCACCGCGTTGGTCGAGGCGATGGCGCCGCTACAGCCGGCACTGGTCGAATCCGACGCCGCCGCGATGGTCGCCACCATCACCCGCCGGGTGCGGCAGCGGACCCTGGTGGTGCTGCTGACGGACCTCAACCCGTCCGCCCTGGCGGAGGGCCTGCTGCCGGTGCTCCCCGAGTTGACCAGCCGTCACCAGGTGATCGTGGCCGCGGTCGCCGATCCGCGGGTGGAGCGACTGGCGGCGGGGCGTCGTAGCGCGGCGGCGGTGTACGACGCGGCCGCCGCCGAACGCGCCCGCAACGACCGGCGGACGGTGGCGGCACGGTTGCGGCGCAGCGGTGTGGAAGTCGTCGACGCCCCACCCGAAGAGCTGGCCCCGGCCCTGGCCGACCGCTATCTGTCGATGAAGGCCGCCGGACGGCTGTAACCAGCCGCGACCGTGCATATTTGTACAGCGACACGCCGGCACGGTCGTACAACTATGCACGCTCGCGGCGAACTTACGCGGTGGGGACCACGTCGGGTGCGTCGGCGATATCACCGGTCTCGCCCGCCGCGCTGGCCTTGCGGCCGAAATGAACGACGTACGTCAGGAACAATGCCTCGGCCAGCACCCCGACGCTGATCCGCAGCCACGTCGGCAACGGCGACGGGGTGACCAGCGCCTCGATCAGCCCCGATACACCCAGCACCGCCACCAGCCCCACCGCGACCGCGACCACGGCCCGGCCCTGCTCGGCGAGCACCTGGCCGCGCGGCCGGTCGCCCGGCGCGACCACCAGCCAGCCCAGCCGCATACCCACGGCACCGGCCAGGAACACCGCGGTCAGCTCCAGCAGTCCGTGCGGGGCGAGCAGGCCGAGCATGAATCCGCCCTTGCCGGCGTCGAACATCAGGCCGAGGGCCACGCCGAGGTTGGCGGCGTTGGCGAACAGCAGCGGCGGGATCGGCAACCCCAACAGGATCGCGAACGCAATGCAGCGGGCTGCCACCCAGGAGTTGTTCACCCACACCTGGAGTGCGAACGAGCCGGCCGGGTGCTCGCTGTAGTACGACGCGAAGTCGTGGTTGACCAGCCGGTCGATCTCGGCGGGCGCCGCGATCGCGGACTGCACCTCCGGGTTGTGGGCGACCCAGAACGCGATTAGCACCGCGACCGCCAGGAACACCGCGGCGGTCCCCAGCCACCACCGCCAGGCCCGATAGGCGACCACCGGGAACGACACCGTCCAGAACCGGACGAACTCACTGGTCAGCGGAGCGTGCGCGCCGGTCACCACGGCGCGTGATCGGGCCACCAGCGTCGAGAGCCGGCCGACCAGCACCGAATCCGACGACCGGGACCGCAGCATCGACAGGTGGGTGGACACCCGCTGATGGAGCTCGGCGAGCTCATCGATCTGCCTTCCGGTCAGCCGTCGACGGTTTTTGACCAGCCACTCAAGCCGCTCCCAGGTGGTGCGGTGGGTCACCACGAAGGCATCGACATCCACGTGGCCGAGCCTAACGGCGGGCGCGGCGCGACGGGTAGCGTCGGCGGTATGCCGAACGTGGTGACCGGCGACGCGGTCGTGCTGGACGTCCAGATCGCCCAGTTGCCGGTGCGGGCGGTCAGCGCACTGATCGACATCACCGTGGTGGCCACGGGCTACGTCATCTCGGTAGCGCTGTGGGCGGCCACGCTCGGTCAGTTCGACGACGCCCTGACCGCGGCGATCCTGGTCATCTTCGCCGTGGGATTGCTGGTCGGGTATCCGGTCATCTTCGAAACCGCCACCCGGGGCCGGTCGCTGGGCAAGATCGCGATGGGCCTGCGCGTGGTGTCCGACGACGGCGGGCCGGAACGCTTCCGCCAGGCGGTGTTTCGGGCGTTGGCCGCGGTGGTGGAGATCTGGGCGCTGACCGGCAGTCCAGCGGTGATCACCAGTCTGCTGTCGTCGCGTGGCAAACGGCTCGGCGACATCTTCGCCGGCACGGTGGTGATCAGCGAGCGCGGTCCGGCCTCGGCGCCGCCGCCGGTCATGCCGCCGACGCTGGCGTGGTGGGCGTCGTCGCTGCAGCTCTCCGCGCTGCCACCGGAGACCGCCGAGGTGGCAAGGCAATTCCTGGCCCGGGCACCTCAGCTCGACCCGCAGGTGCGCGACATGATGGCCTACCGGATCTCCGGCGACGTGCTCGCCCGCATCTCTCCGCCACCGCCACCCGGCACCCCACCGCAGTTCATTCTGGCGGCGGTGCTGGCTGAGCGGCACCGCCGCGAACTGCTGCGGTTGCAACCGGTGCCGATAGTTTCATTCCCGGCGATCTTCGGGATGCCGCCGTGGCCGCCGTCGGCCGGTCCGCCGTCGAACGCTGGCGGATTCGCGCCGCCCAGCTGAGCGGCCGGCGTCAGCAGGCCCGCAGCACCCGTTCCATCGCGGCCTTCTCGTTCGCCGACACCCACAATCGGTAGTCGGTCTTGACCGTCACCTGCCGCGCCACGAACTCGCAGCGGTAGCCGGCGTCGGGCGGCAGCCACCCCGCGGCGTCCCGAAAGGCCTTGTCGAAGTTGACCTGTGCGCCGACCGCCAATAAGTTGCGCGGGTCGTTTGCGAAGTCGCGGCGGTGCACATCGTCCCAGGTCCGCGCGCCCTTGTACCAGGCGTCTGCCAGCGCCACCAGGTGATCAACCTGCACCGCTTCGGAGGTGTCCGGTCCCCGGACGAAGTCGATGGTCCGCCCGGTGTACGGGTCGTGCAGGACGCCGCGCTGCACCA
>JBDTKT010000205.1:0-17618 GCA_039935195.1 Mycobacterium sp. | reverse complement strand
GGCGACGACCTGGTGCTCGACCTCGCCCGAGCAGAACTGGGGGACCAGCGCATCCAGTGCGACGCCGTACTTCCCGCCCTGGATCAAGGTGGTCTGACCGGTGCCGACCATGACCGCCTTGATGCCGTGCGCGTTCAACGCCTGGACCAGCAAGGTGGCGGTGGTGCGCTTCCCGACCGCCCCGTCCGTACCCAGGATGGCGATCCTGGGACATGTGACGTCGAAGATCCGGCCGGAGAACAGGTGCAGGTCGCGCTTGGCTTTCGGTCGGCGTACATCGGTGATGGTGACGCCGGCGATCACAGCTGCCGCGACGAACTCGGCGTCGTCGTTGAGGAACTCGTGCAGGCCGTTGATGATGTGCATCCCGCGGGCGATGCCGTCGAGCAGCACGACCCGTTGCTGGTCCGACAGGAGGCCGTCGGCAGGCGCCAATCCACAGATCAGGTAGTCAGGTACATGGCCGGCGTGCGAGATGGACTCGGCAAGCGATGCGAGCACCGGGATGCCGTTCGGGGTGCCGTCGAGGAACTTCCCGGCATCGACTCCGGCCCGGAGGCTGTCGATGACACTGAGGATCTCGTACTTCTCCGAGTGCCGGACCAGGCCGTTGGCGGTCTTACCGTCCTGCTCGCCGAATAGGCCCTCGCAGTAGACGATCGCGGTGGAACCTGCAGGCAGCACGAAGGGATCTGGCGGAAGGATCCACTCGCTCTGTTCGGGTGCATCGAGAAAAGGGGTACCGCTCGTGAGCAAAGGCATAAAATCCTCTGAGAAGGCTCAGAGAAGGCGACGGGATCGCGGCGGGGCAATGAGCCCAACGTTTAGCGAGTAATCTGCCCTGAGTGCCGGCAAGATTACCGACGTGTTGACCATATCCTATTTTGGGGCGAGCATTTTCGGCCCGGAATTTTGGACGGCGCGGTAGATCTCGCGAATGATTTATGTTTTGAGGCACCGGATGATTTCGATTTTTGTTTTGTCGTCGGTGGTTCATCGTGACCAGAATCCAAGCAAACAGACTCCGTAGAATCCGGGACACATTATGGCGATTGTTGAGGCTGGCCGTCGGTCGGCGTGGACCTGGTCGGTCCAGGACGTACCGTTCCACCTTCGCAGGGTTACCGGGGTCGGCTAACAGTCTGAGAGTGGTTGTGGCGGAATGCAGTTGGCTACCTTGGTGAGCGGGTCGCCGGTCAGTAGTTGGGGTACATCGGCGGTGGGTAGGCGGGTTCGTAGGGTGCGCACACACCGTGGGCGGGATCGTAGTAGTTGCCGCCGTCACAGAACTGTCCGTATCCGGGTTGGGGGTCGCTGGGCATGTTCGGCTGACAGATCTGGTGTACCGGGTCGTAATATCCGCTGCCGCCGTCGCAAGTGGCGGGCCCGTTCGGGCCGTTATTGCTGAGCGGGATGACGATGCTCAACAAGAGTGCATCAATCACGGCAATACCCCTTTCCGGCCGAGCGGATCCGATGGGAGCAGCGAGGATTCGTATCTTCGCGCAATAACGAACTTGGAGGCCCGGAAACCACGGTACCTGGCGGCGGTGACAGCGACCAGGCTGCGGCCATGCCCGACGAGCCACCCATACCGCCTTTGTAGGTGGGCGGCTACGGGGTGCAAGGCTGCACCGACGGTATGGGCGCGCGCTACCGCAACGTGAATCCGGCGTCTAACGGCCAGGCGGTGCCGGTGATGAATCGGGCCGCATCCGAAACCAGCCAGGCCACTGCGCCTGCGATCTCTTCGGGCGCCAGCAGCGGGATCGGCAAAGCGTTGCGCATGTCGGCCAGCCATGGATCGTTAGCCTGCGCCATGGTCACGGTCGCCTCGTTCAGGATCATGTCGGTCGCGACCCCGGTGGGATGAATGGTGTTGACCCGCAGCGAATGTGGTGCCAGTTGTTTGGCCCAGCCCTGCATCAGTGCGACCAGCCCGCGCTTCGATGCCGCGTAGGCCTGCAGGCCCGGTCGGGCCGTGCCTGAAGCCTTTAGTCCTGCGGTCGAACTCGCCAACACGATGGAGCCGCCCCGGCCACCGGCGAGTATCGCAGGGATGGCCGCCTCGACGGTATTCCAGGCCCCGATCAGATTGACGTCAATGACATCTCGGAACGTCCGTTCAGGCTCGTCGCTGTCGGTCAATCTGATGATGCCGGCGTTGGCGATGACGATGTCGAGACGCCCGAAGCGCTCAACTCCGTCGCCGACCACCGCCCGCATCGCGGTGGCGTCGCGGACGTCGGCCCGGCGCGCAAGGATCCGGCGACCCCGCCCCTCGACGAGTTCGACCGTGGCGGCCAGATCGTCGGCCGTCGAGCCGGGATAGTCCGTCGAGTCGAAGCTCTCACAGATGTCGACGGCGATGACGTCGGCACCTTCGTCGGCGAACTTGACCGCGTACGCGCGGCCCAGGCCTCGCGCTGCGCCGGTGATGAAGGCGACCCTGCCCTCCAGCGAGCCCATCGTCACGCCGTAGGGAAGTTGACGTCTTTGGTAACGGCTTCCCACTTATCGATCGACGTAGATAGCGCAGCCAGTTTGTCACGCATCGCCTTCAGCACGTCGCGGCCAAGCAGTAGCCGCAGCGGCGGTTCGTCCAGCGTAGTCACCATCAGCACCGCGTCCGCCACTTTCCGTGGGTCGCCGGGGAGGTGATTGGCGAACTGCTTGATCAACTTCTTGCGAGCCCCGACATTGTCGTCGTAATCCCCGATCGGGGTGGACGACTCCTGCATCGACCGGGCCGCCCAGTCGGTGCGAAAGGCGCCTGGCTCGATGGCGGTCACTTTGATGCCCAGCGGCTGGACCTCCGCCGCAAGCGCCTCGGTCAACGCTTCGAGCGCGAACTTGGTTGACGCGTAATACGCGTTGGGCGGATTAGCCACCAAGCCGGTCATCGAGGAGATGTTCACGATATGACCCGACCTACGGGATCGCATCGACGGCAGAACGGCTTTAATCATGTCGACCACGCCGAAGTAGTTGGTGTCGAAAAGCTTTCGTACCTCGGCGTCGTCGCCTTCCTCCACCGCGGACAGGTAGCCGTGGCCGGCGTTGTTCACCAGAACGTCGATACCACCGAAGGCATCCTCGGCCGTCTTGACCGCGGCGGCGATCTGTCCCGAATCGGTCACATCCAGTGGCACGGCAACGGCGCGTTGACCGAACTCGTCCACAAAGTCCTGCACCGTCTCGCGTCGGCGAGCGGTCACGACGACGCTGTGGCCGGCTTCCAGTGCGGCGCGCGCGATTTCGCGGCCGAAGCCGGTGGAGCACCCGGTAACCAACCAGCGGGCCACCTCAGATCGTCCCTTCGGGCAGGCGGCGCAGATACGCAGCCCGTCGTTGGGCAAGTTCGGCCGCGCCCTGCTCGGGACTGCGCCGGGGTAGCGTCGCCACCTCGGTGTCCAGGTCATCGAGCTTGACTACCCGCCCGCGTGCACCGAGATCCTCACTGGGGCCGCCGTCGCCAAACTCGGCCATTCGCAACGTCAGAATGCCTTCGCCCAGTCCGTCGGTGTCGATCCAGTTCGCCACGCCGGGATCGGTGGCCGAGATGACATAGGTGTAGGTGCCGTCCTCGTTGGCGACCGACTGGGCCTTGTTCAGGCTGCCTGTGCGGTCGACGATGTTCAACGTCGTGCCCCAGATGTTGCTCAACGGCACGGTGAAGTATTCCGCGCCGCCGTCGCTGACATCGACAACGAACGCCTCATCCGGTGCCAGATCGAAGCGCCCCATCACATACACCTGGTTGCGCATGGCGCCACCGCGGTCGGCCGACCACGCCAGGTTGAAGTGATTGGGCGGCATCTTGTAGATGCCGTGGCTGAGCTTGCCGCTAAAGGTGGCGAAATAGGCCATCATCGCCGCGGTCGCGTCGGCCTGTTCATCGAGTGTTCGAGGTGGCGGTAAAGACCCTGCCGGCACACCGCCGATCCGTTCGACGACAAAGTGATTCAGGTCGTCACTATCCCAGTGTGCCAACACGTCGCGGATGTAGAACTCTTGGGCGGCCGGAGTGGACTGCACGTGGTTGGCTCGGCCGGCGGCGGGGCCGGAGTCGACGGTGATGGTGAAGTGTCCGTCGGAGTCCACCGCCATCGTCCGGCCGTTGAGTACGTCGATGGTTCCCATGTGGGCATCCCACAACGTGAAGTAGTTCTCGGTCAGCCGATGCTTACCGACGCGGCCGTGGATCTCGTAGCGTTCGTCGCCGGAGATCGGGATCACCCGGTAAACGCTGTCGGGATTGTCGATGCCCCAACGTGATCCGGGAATCTGCCGACCCTCGACCGGGTGTGCCAGCCGGCTGATGCAGATAGCTTTCGGCCGCAGCTTGTCCTGGTTGGACGACCACACCGCCGCGGAGAACATCACTTCGGTGAAGGCGTCATCGAAGCGTTCCCGCATCACCTCGGACGGTTTCGCCCGGCCCAGCCACGTTTCCGCGACGCTGCGATATGCCGCCTTGACCGTCGGGTGTTCAGTCAGGTCGAGGGCGGCGAGTTCATGCTCATGTTGTACCGATGTCGCAATAGGGTTTTCAGTCACTAACCGCTCCTCTAAGTTCGGTGCGAAAACGCTTGTTGTAGGCGGCGAAACGCTCCTCGACCTGGGCATCGCGCAGCCCGTAGGTTTCGAGGGTATAGCCCGGGCGCTGCGGCTCGCGGGGACGGTTGTCGAGCCAGTGTCGCATCGCCTGCTCGGCATCGGAGGTCAGCCCGACGCCGATCGCTTCGTACACCGTGGCAATCCGGCCGATCGGGTCGGCGACCAGGTCGGCGAACTCGATATCGGTGACCCGCTCGGCTTCGTCTGCCCAGCTGGTTCGGGAGGCCATCGCCCGGTCGGTGGTCCAGCCCATCCGTTCCAACCACTCGGTGCCGACCCGGTGCAGGTTGACGGTGCCGGCGTGCATCGCGTGCAGGGTGGCGTTCAGGCTGGCTCCGGAGGCGACGGTGTCGCGCGGGTCCCGGTGCATGTGCACGACATGCAGGTCCGGAAACCGGGCGCGCAGGGTGTCCAGGTAGCCAAGGTGTGCCGGCGACTTGAGCACCCACCGCTGCGCGATTTGGCCCCGCTGCCGCTTCTGCCACTGCAGGAACTGCAGCATCCGGTGCAGGTAGGTGTAGGCGGGTGCGAAATCCTGATCGTCGATCCATGACCGGTACAACGGCAGATGCGCGCCTGACTCCGGAACGTGCGACAGGAACGCATCGGACAGGAAGACGATCTCCTCCTCGGCCTCGCGCGCATACATCGGATGGATGGCGAACAATTCCGGCGCGAGTTCGCGTGTCTTCGCTTCGCGAGCCTCGCTGATCGCGATGCGCGAATCGACCTGCGAGAAAAGGTAACCCAGCTGAGGGGCGGCCTCCACGACTTCCCACCCGTAAGCGCAGTAGAAGCGCGGGTCGGCCGCCAGCAGCCGTTGCGCCAACGTGGTGCCGCTGCGCATCATCCCGACCACCACAATCGGAGCGACGATCTGCTCGTCGGTGATCTCGGGGTATTGCCTGATCCACGCTTGCACACGGAGCCGCATCCGCAGGCTGTGCACTATCCCGGAGCGCAGAATCCGCACCCCGATGTCGTTGAGGTGCCCGCGAGCGGCCGCAATTCGGTAGCTCTCCAACAGCACGGTCAACGGCACCTCGAACGGCAACGGCCCCCAGTCGCAGAGTCCTTCCTTTCGCTGTGCGGCCAGCATCACCTGCGCTACGTCGAATACCGCCGCCCGGTCAGCCATTCCCGTCAAAACTTCAGGTGATGACTTAGGTCGCCGACCTGGTCGACGAACATGATCCGGGTGTCGAACCACCAGGCGCGGTCGATCCGGTGGAAAGTGTCGTGGTATCGGCCGGTCACGATGACCTGCAACGGCAACTGCGGTGTCGCTTGGGTGACGCAGTAATACGCGCGACTGTGTGCCGTCCCGGCAGCCTCATCGACGTGAATCTGCACATTGCCGGTGTGGTGTCTGGTCTTGGGCGTGCCGTCGTCATAGAGGCGCGTCGCCATCTCGTACATCTGTCGGACGCCGGTGCTGCCGGCGAACACGGTATCCGGCGGGCCGTTCTCAATCCCGCAGATCCGGCCGTTGGCGAACAGCTCGGCCACCCCGTCCAGATCGCCGGCATCGAGCCGCTCGGCGTACATGTAGATCAAGTTCTCGATAGCGCGAGTGCTGTCCGGCACGCCTGGACTCTACATTTCACCGACTCGGGTAGGTGAATTATCCCGAGTTTCATGCACCCTCGGGGTTCTGTGGCGCCGCCGATTGGTTGGCGTCCAACTGATCGGAGTATGGGCCCCACGCCGTCGACGCAGATCCTGGTGTTCGAGTTCACCGAGCACGTACCGATTATCCCCCGCCTCTATGCGGCCGACTTCATGATGAAGTGCGAACAGACGGTCGCCGGCGAGGCCAGGCGTGTCGACTACCGCAGCAGGTCGACGAGCGGTGTGGCGCTCTCGGTGCACAAGGAGCGCACCTTCGCGCCGATCGGAGCGCGCACCAGGGTCTCGGAGGTGATCCACGGCGAGACCGCGCCCGGACTGCACCTGATCGCGCGTCGGAGCGCGCGCAAGCAGCACCGTCTCCATATGAACCGGTACGCGGAGCTATTCGAGTAGCCCACCGCCCAGCACCTAGCAGTCGAGGGGTTTCGCGGGCATCCGGTGATGTTGGGGGGTCTGGAACTGGATCGCAGGCTGCGCGTTGCGCAGTCGCCGGCGTGTTCGCGAACGACATCGACGAGGGGTGGCGCCCACGCTGTACTGCATCAGTGAACCGATTCCGCCCGGTAGCTATGTCGGCGTGGACGGCAGGTTCGGCCTTCGCGGTGGCCCGGTGCTGATCGGTCGATCCGCTGCCGCGTGTGACTACCAGGCGGCCACCAGGGTCGTTCAGTTCGCCGAACAGGGGACCGGCACCGCGCTGCCCGTCTAGAAACCCGGGGGCGTCAGCCGTGCAGTGCAGCGCGCAGGGCCGCCAAACCGCGGTCGGTGGCCTCGGTCGCCGCCGGGACCACCCCGGCGTAGCCGAGGTAACCGTGCACCAACGTGGTGGCGTTGTGCACCTGCACCGGCACACCGGCGGCGGCGAGCAACTCGCCGTAGCGGATGCCGTCGTCGCGAAGCGGGTCGTGACCGGCGACCGCGATGTACGCCGGCGGCAGGCCGGCCAGGGTGGCTGCCCGGGCCGGTGCCAGCGTCGCCGGCGGGTTACTCAGGTCGGCGTCGCCGGCGTAGAGCATGGTCACCGCGTTGAGCACCTTGAGGTCGATGATCGGTGCTTCGGCGTTCTCGGTGAACGACGGCAGCGAGACGTCGAACGTGGTCGCCGGATACCACAGCAACTGGAACGCGATCGGCGGGCCGCCGGCGTCGCGGGCCAGTTGGGTGACCACCGCCGACAGGTTCCCGCCCGCCGAATCGCCGGCGATCGCCAGTCGAGCCGGGTCGACACCGAGTTCGTCGGCGTGCGCCGAGACCCATTCGACGGCGGCCAGGGCGTCGTGCACCGCCGCCGGGAAGGGGTGTTCCGGCGCCAACCGGTAGTCCACCGACACCACCACCGCGTCCGCGTCGACTGCGTGCTGGCGGGCGGTGCCGTCGTGGGTGTCCAGGTCACCGGCGAAGAAACCGCCGCCATGGAAATACACCACGACCGGGACGACGCCGGTGCCAGCGCTCGGTGGCCGGTAGATCCGCACCGCCATATCGCCGCCGGGACCGGCAATGGTGGCGTCCTCGGCGGCCAACTCCGGGTACACCGGCCGGTGCGGCAGGTCGCGCATCCGACGCCGCGCGGTGTCGACGCCCTCGTCGAGCGTTAGCTGGAAGGGGACGGCGTCCAGTACTTTCAGCATTATGGGGTCGATAGCGGAGTCATCGTCGGGGACCGGCATGGAAATACCGTACGCACCCCGACTGGTGTCCGGCGCCTGGGTGGCCGCCGGTGTGGCCGGGTTGGGTTACGGCGTTTTCCTGACGGTGATTGCGCTGCGGAGTGCCCCGGGTGCGGAGCTGACCGGGCACTGGGTCGGCCAGCCCGCGGTCAAGGCCGCGATGGCGGTGCTGTTGGCCGTCGCCGCCGCGGCGCATCCGATCTTCCGGGAAACACGGTGGCTGATCCCGGCGCTGACGTTGTCGGCGGCCGGGGACTGGCTGCTGGCGATCCCGTGGTGGGGGCCGTCGTTCGTGGCCGGTCTGGCGGCGTTCCTACTGGCGCACCTGTGCTACCTGGCCGTGCTGCTGCCGATGGCGGTGCGCTCGCGCGGGCGGATCACCGCCGCTGCGGTGGTCGGCCTGGCCTGCCTGGGCCTGCTGGCGTGGTTCTGGCCCGGCCTGACCCGCGACGCGATGACGGTGCCGGTGACGGTGTACGTCGCGGTGCTGGGTGCGATGGTGGGGGTGGCACTGCTGGCAGGGCTGCCGACCCGGTGGACGGCGCTGGGCGCGGTGTGCTTCGCGGTGTCGGACGCGATGATCGGCATCGGCCGGTTCGTGCTGGGCAACGAAACGCTCGCGGTGCCGATCTGGTGGTCCTATGCGGCGGCCCAGCTACTGATCACCGCCGGGTTCTTTTTCGGCCGGATCTCCAAGGACGCAGGCTATGGCGTTGCCGGACAACCGGATTCTAGTGGCTGATCGCTGTCAATGGCGGTGCCCGCCGGTTCCCGGCCGTATCGTCTCCGGGTCGAACCGGGGCAGTCGGTGGCGGTGCGCCGCGGTCATCCGGTCGTGCGTCAGTGCGTCGCCGTGCCCGGATGCGATGTCACCGATGCTGAACAGGGACTCGCTGCCGGGATCGAAATAGGAGCCGTGGTCCTCCGACGGTGATGTCAGGCCTGGCGTTTCGGCCTTGAACCGGACCGACCCGTACCCGTCGGCGGCCGGGTCGCCGCCCAGGCCCACCGTCACGCCACTACCCGGAATGGGTATCCGGGGTTCGCCCGCGAGATGGGTGACCGGGTCCGATGACGCAGCACCCACGTACACGTGGCCGCCGTCCGGCAGGTGGAAGTCGCCGGCGTTTCGGGCCAGGTCCGTGCCCGGCGAACCGACCAGCACCACGTCGTCGGCGACCATCCCGGCGCCGGTCGCGGCGTCGGCAACGGTCGTCGAACCGTAGGAATGCCCGATCACGGTCAGGTGCGACGCGCCGTCGTGCGTCACCCGCAGGGCATCGACATCGGCGGCCAGCAGGACACCGCCGGCCCGCGCCAAAGCGGTCTGCGCCACCTGCGGGTCGGCCAGGCCGTCCGGGGCGCGGTAGCCCAGCCACACCACCACCGAGTTCGTCTTGCCTGGGTCGGCTCGGACGACTTCGTCGTAGATACGCAACCCGCCGGGTCGGGACAGGCGCCCGTCGCTGACGCTGCTGCGGGCTCCCAGCACCACCACGGCGGTGTCGTCGGCCGTGTCGGGGTTGCCGATCGCGATCGCCGCCCGGCCCCGCCCGTCGAAAGCGCCTGGATCGTAGGTGTGCAGAAACATCGGAATGTGGTCGCGGCCGGAGTCGCCGGAGAGCCCCGCCCGGACCTCCAGCGCGTTGCGGTAACGGACCATGTCGGCCGCGGAGACGGCCTCGGTGGCGTTGTCGACGCGGCTGATGTCGTCGGTCAGCACCTGCCGGTTGATCTCGTCGCGCACGTCGGTCGGAATGCCGTTGCGGTTGCCCAACTCCTGGTGCTCTGTGATCAGTCGGTCGCGCTGGGCCGGGGTCAGCGAACTCCACCAGCGGCTCACCTCGCGTGGATCGGTGCCGGGCGGGTAGCCGGTGCTCAGCGGGTCCAACAGTGCCACCCGGGCCCGGCTGTCGGCGACGGCGTCGGCGATCACCCCGCGGATGTCGCGGGCCTTGGCGGTCAGAAACGTCTGCAACTGGCGCGCACCGGCGGGAGTGTCCAGCCAGGGAATCTCGGGATCTGCTACCGCACTGAGGATTTCGGCTCCGATGGTGTCCAGTCGCCGGCGTCCCCGCCGTACTGAGCGGTAGGCGTCCCGCAGTGTCGGGATCAGGACTCGATCGACCTCAGTAGAAGCGCGCGCGCGTGTCGCCAGCAGTTGTTCGCGCGCTCGGACCGTATCCGCATGAACCCCAAGTTCGCCGGGCATACCGCAGCAACGTAGCCCGCCGCGCCGCCCACCGTCGCCATTGATACACAGGCGATCCGGGCTGGCGGGGCGGATGTCTGGGCCGTCTGCTACACACTGCGTAGTGAGCGTCAAGGTGCCCCGGGCCGATCAGCGGGAGGTTGGCCACCCGGCGTGCGGGAGTGAACCCGTCGCCAGGGTGCTGCCGCTGTTGTCGGTGCCGCACCTGGATCGCGAGTTCGACTACCTGGTTACCCCGGAACAGTCCGTGGACGCGAAGCCCGGGGTGCGGGTGCGGGTCCGTTTCCACGGCCGACTGGTCGACGCATTCGTCTGGGAGCGCCGGGCTGATACCGACCACGCCGGCAAGTTGAGCCGGCTGGAACGGGTGGTCTCCGCCGAACCGGTGCTTACCCCCGAGATCCGGCAGTTGGTCGAGGTCGTCGCTGCAAGGTACGCGGGCAGTCGGGCCGACGTGTTGCGTCTGGCGGTGCCGCCCCGGCATGCCCGGGTGGAACGTGAACCCGCTCCGGCGCCAGGGTTTCCCGTCATCACGGCGGTGGATCCGGCGGGCTGGCAGCGCTACGGGGCGGGTAGCCGGTTCCTGGCGGCGTTGGGGGAGGGCCGGTCTGCTCGCGCAGTCTGGCAGGTGCTGCCGGATGATCCGTGGACCGACCGGTTCGTCGACGCGGCCGCCCAGACCATCCTGGCCGGGCGAACTGCGCTGGCGATCGTGCCCGACCAGCGGGATATCGACGCGCTGTGGCACGCCGCGGCGGCCCGCATCGACGAGTCGAGTGTGGTGGCGCTGTCGGCGGGGCTGGGGCCGGCTGCCCGCTACCGACGCTGGCTGGCGGCGCTGCGTGGCAACGCCCGACTGGTGATCGGCACCCGCAGCGCGGTGTTTGCCCCGATCGCCGACCTGGGGCTGGTCATGGTGTGGGACGACGGAGACGACAGCCTCGCCGAACCGCGGGCGCCTTACCCGCATGCCCGCGAGGTCGCGATGCTGCGGGCGCACCTGGCAGGCTGCGCGGCACTGATCGGTGGCTACGCCCGCACGACCGAAGCGCACGCGCTGGTGCGCACGGGTTGGGCTCACGACCTGGTCGCGGCACGTGCGGTGGTGCGGGAGGCGGCTCCGCGGGTGGTCGCCCTCGATGACAGTGGCTACGCCGAAGAACGTGACCCGGCTGCCCGCTCATCCCGACTGCCGACGGTTGCGCTGCACGCCACGCGCAGCGCGCTGCAGTCCGGTGCGCCGGTGCTGGTGCAGGTGCCGCGACGCGGGTACCTGCCGTCACTGGCGTGCGGACGCTGTCGCACCGTCGCCCGCTGCCGGTACTGCACGGGGCCGCTGTCGCTGCCCGGCCGCAGCGCCAGCGCGGTCGAGTGCCGTTGGTGCGGCCGGACGGACCCGGCCCTGCGGTGCGTGCGCTGCGGCTCGGATGCGCTGCGGGCCGTGGTTGTCGGTGCTCGACGCACCGCCGAAGAGTTGGGCCGGGCCTTCCCGGGCACCGTGGTGATCACCTCGGCCGGGGAAACGATCGTGGACCGAATCGACAGCGGCCCGGCCCTGGTGATCGCCACGCCCGGCGCCGAGCCACACGCCCCGGGCGGGTACGGGGCGGCACTGCTGCTGGACTGCTGGGCGCTGCTGGGTCGCCAGGACTTGCGTGCGGCCGAGGACACCCTGCGGCGCTGGATGGCGGCGGCGGCGCTGGTTCGGCCGCGCGGTGACGGCGGGGTGGTGACGGTGGTCGCCGAATCGTCGATCCCGACGGTGCAGGCGTTGATCCGGTGGGACCCGGTCGGCCACGCCGAAGCCGAGTTCAGCGCCCGGGCCGAGGTCGGCCTGCCGCCCAACGTGCACATGGCCGCCGTCGACGGCGACCCGGACTCGGTGGCGGCGTTGCTGGCGGAGACGCGGCTGCCCGACGGCGCCAATCTGCTCGGTCCGGTGCCCCTGCCGCCCGGGGTGCGCCGCCCGGCGGGTGTTCCGGCCGACGACGCCGTCATCCGGATGCTGGTCCGGGTCGGCCGTGACCACGGCCCGGCACTGGCCGAGGCGCTGCGCCACGGGATCGGGGTACTCAGCGCCCGCCAGACCCACCATCCGGTGCGGGTGCAGATCGACCCGTTACACGTCGGTTGAGCACTACCCGGCGTGACGGTGTCCGCGATTCATCGTTTGTGTGCGCCAGCCGGAATTGCGGCTTACGCGACCTGGGTCGAACGCCGGCGCTGCGGCACCGCGGCGCGGATGTAGGCACCGATCCCGCGTAGTGAGCGAGTGGCCTCGGGCACCACCGGCGCGGCGAGTTGGAAGACGTGCACCTGACCCGGCCAGCTGACCAGCTGTGCGGATACCCCGGCGTCGGCCAGTTTGCGAACGACTAACCGGGCGTCGTGGGCCAGCTCCTCGGAGCCGGATACGTGGATCAGGGTCGGGGGCAGCCCGGGGGTGATGTGGTCCAGCGGCTCGTACAGTGCACCGTCATGCGCGGCGATCAGCGCCGTCAGTGCTGCGAAAGCGTTGTGCGGCAACATGGGCCCGTCGACCGGTGGCCGTTCCCCGGCGAGCTGGAGCAGCGGCGACAGCAGCGTCAACGCCGCCGGCCGCTCGCCGTCGCGGAGCAGCAGCTGTGCCAGTGCCAACGCCAGGTAGCCGCCGGCAGAGTCGCCTGAGATCACGATCTGGTCGGCCTCGTAACCGTGCTCGCGCAACCGGCGATACGCGTCGCGGCAGTCGTCGAGTGCCATCGGGATCGTGTGCTTGGGCAGCATTCGGTAGTCGACCGCGAGGACCGGGCTGTCGGCGCATTTCGACAGGTTGTCAATGAGCCGCAAGTGGGTGCCGATCCCGCAGCAAAGGAACGCGCCGCCGTGCAGGTACAGCACCACTCGGCCGGTGCGGCGGGCCACGCCGCGGGCACGGATCAACTCGGCATGGGCGTGCGGCAGTGTCACCCTGGAACGCACCAGGCCCTGCGGAGCGGGCAACGCGTGTGCAGCGCGTTCGATCACGCCGAAGGGCAATGGCAGCCCCAAGGCGTGGTAGCCCGCGGCCACCGCGTTGTGCACGGTCATCCGGGCCGCCCCGGAAACCAGCCGGGCAGCCAGGCTGGGGCCGGACTCGGTGATCTCGGTGAACTCGATGCCTGCCGTGCCTGCCGGGGGCCCATCGCTGACATCGTTGACATCGCCGTGGTCGGTGACGGTGCTGATACTCATCGGGGTGCCTCCGGACAGGTGGGACGAACAACGGGAGAAGCTGCGTCCTGCGGATCGACGAGGATCCTGGACCCTCTTCGCGGCGGCCGGACGATAGAGAAGCCATTAGCCAAGCAATGCTTATTAACCGGAAACGGCTGCCGTTAATTCCGGCGCTGGGCGCTAGCCGGCCGGTGCTGGTCGGCGGTATCCCTAGACTGTCCCGGTGCGCCTCGTCTTCGCCGGCACCCCCGACACCGCGCTGCCCTCGCTGCAGCGGCTGATCGACTCACCGCACCACGAGGTGGCCGCCGTGCTTACCCGGCCCGACGCAGCCTCCGGACGCCGGGGCCATCCCCAGCCGTCGCCGGTGGCGCGGCTGGCACGCGACCACGACATCCCGGTGCTGCGACCGGCCAAGCCCAACGCGCCCGAATCCGTTGCTGAACTTTCCGAGCTGGCACCGGATTGCTGCGCGGTGGTCGCCTACGGAGCGCTGCTGCGGGACGAACTGCTGACGGTGCCCGCCCACGGCTGGATCAACCTGCACTTCTCACTGCTGCCGGCCTGGCGTGGTGCTGCTCCGGTGCAAGCCGCTATCGCCGCCGGGGATGCCGTGACCGGCGCCACCACCTTCCAGATCGAGCTGGAGCTGGACTGCGGACCGGTCTACGGGCTGGTCACCGAGACGATCCGGCCGACCGACACCGCCGGCGTCCTGCTGGACCGACTGGCGGTGTCCGGCGCCGAGCTACTGGCGGCCACCCTCGACGGGGTAGCCGACGGCACGACCACCCCGGTGCCGCAGCCCGCCGACGGGGTCAGCTACGCGTCGAAGATCACCGTCGATGCCGCCCGGGTGCGCTGGAGCCTGCCGGCCCAGACCGTCGAACGGCACATCCGGGCGGTCACCCCGCATCCGGGCGCCTGGACTGAGGTCGGCGACCTGCGGATCAAGGTCGGTCCGGTGGCTGTCGACGCCGACGGCCCGGACACCATGGCGCCCGGAGATGTTCGCATCGACCGGCACGCGGTCTGGATCGGAACCGGCTCGCAGCCGGTCAGACTCGGTCAAATCCAGCCCCCCGGAAAGAAACTCATGGATGCCGCCGATTGGGCCCGCGGCGCCCGGCTCGACCCGGCGGTGCGGGCGTCATGACCCAACCCCGCCGCAGGCCGCCGGAGCGCAGGCCACACACCCCCGTCCAACACCGGCCGCAGCGAAAGCCCCTGGATCCGGCGCGCCGTGCCGCATTCGATGTGCTGCAGGCCGTCTCGCAGCGTGACGCCTACGCCAACCTGGCGCTGCCCGCGCTGCTGCGTGAGCGGGGGATCACCGGCCGGGACGCCGCATTCGCCACCGAGCTGACCTACGGAACCTGCCGGGTCCGCGGACTGCTGGACGCGATCATCGGCGCGGCCGCCGGGCGTTCCCCCGACGTGATCGACCCGGCGCTGCTGGACCTGCTACGGCTGGGCAGCTACCAGCTGCTACGCACCCGGGTAGAGCCGCACGCCGCGGTGTCCACCACAGTCGAGCAGGCCGGCCTGGAATTCGACTCGTGGCGAGCCGGATTCGTCAACGGTGTGCTGCGCACGATCAGCACCCGAGACGAGGCGTCCTGGACGGCGGAGCTGGCCCCGGACGCCGCGAGCGACCCGGTGGGCCATGCCGCTTTCGTCCACGCCCATCCGCGCTGGATCGCCCAGGCCTTCGCCGACGCGCTGGGTGCGGCCGCCGGTGAACTCGACGCGGCACTGGCCAGCGACGACGAGCGTCCCCAGGTGCATCTGGCGGTCCGGCCCGGGGTGCTGACCGCCGCCGAGTTGGCAACCGAAGTAGGCGGCACCGCCGGTCGGTATTCGCCGCACGCGGTGTACCTGTCCGGCGGCGACCCGGCGGAGTTGGCAGCGATTCGTGACGGGCGGGCCCTGGTTCAGGACGAAGGCAGCCAATTGGTGGCCCGCGCGCTGGCGCTGGCGCCGGTGGACGGCGACACCGGGCGGTGGCTGGACCTGTGCGCCGGGCCGGGTGGCAAGACCGCGTTGCTGGCAGGGCTCGGTTCGGCGGTCGGGGCGCGGGTCGCCGCAGTGGAACAGTCGGCAACCCGGGCTGGCCTCGTCACTGAGAACACCCGCGGGCTCCCGGTCGATGTGCTGATCGCTGACGGCCGAAGCAGCGGCCTCGAGCCCGGCTTCGACCGGGTGCTGGTCGACGTGCCGTGCACCGGGTTGGGAGCGCTGCGGCGCCGCCCGGAGGCCCGCTGGCGCCGCGTGCCGGCCGACGTCGCGGTGCTGGCCAAGCTGCAGCGGGAGCTGCTGGCCGCCGCGATCGGGCTGACCCGCCCCGGCGGGGTGGTGCTCTATGCGACATGCTCGCCGCACCTGGCCGAGACCGTCGGCGTCGTCGCCGACGCGCTGCGCCGCCACCCGGTGCAGGCGCTGGACACCCGTGAGCTGTTCGTGCCCGCCGAGCCGCTCGGGGACGGTCCGTATGTGCAGCTGTGGCCGCACCGGCACGGCACCGACGCGATGTTCGCCGCAGCCTTGCGGGTAGGCCCGAAGTAGGCTCTTGCCCATGTCATCCAGCGCCCGACGTCCGATGATCGCACCGTCGATCCTGGCCGCCGATTTCGCCCGTCTCGGCGATGAAGTCGCCGCGGTCAAGGGGGCGGACTGGCTGCACGTCGACGTGATGGACGGCCATTTCGTGCCCAACCTGACCATCGGGCTGCCGGTGGTGGAAAGCCTGCTGGCGGTCACCGACATCCCGATGGACTGCCACCTGATGATCGAGGATCCGGGCCGGTGGGCGCCGTCGTACGCCGAGGCGGGCGCCTACAACGTGACCTTCCACGCCGAGGCGACCGATGACCCGATTGCGGTTGCGCGCGACATCCGCGCGGCCGGCGCCAAGGCCGGACTCAGCATCAAGCCGGACACCCCGCTGGAGCCTTACCTGGAGATTCTGCGCGACTTCGACACCCTGCTGGTGATGTCGGTGGAGCCGGGTTTCGGTGGTCAGGCGTTCATCCCCGAGGTGCTGGGCAAAGTGCGCGCGGTGCGCAAGCTGGTCGACTCCGGTGAGCTGACCATCTTGGTGGAGATCGACGGCGGCATCAACGCCGACACCGTCGAGCAGGCTGCCGAGGCCGGCGTGGACTGCTTCGTCGCGGGGTCGGCCGTCTACAGTGCCGCCGATCCGGGCGCCGCGGTCGAGGCGCTACGCCGGCAGGCCGGTGCCGTCTCGCCGCACCTGCGCTGATGAGCGCCAACCCGGCGCTCGATCACGACGCCGCGATGCTGCTGGCCGTTGAGCACGCCGTCCGCGTCAAGGGCGGCACCTACCCGAATCCGCCGGTGGGAGCCGTGATTCTGGACTGCGACGGCCGTGTGGTGGGCGTCGGCGGCACCGGACCGGCCGGCAGCGCGCACGCCGAGGTGGTGGCGCTGCGCCGAGCGGGCGCACTGGCCGCCGGCGGCACCGCGGTGGCGACCCTGGAGCCGTGCAACCACCACGGCAAAACGCCGCCGTGCGTGGACGCGCTGTTGGCCGCGGGCGTGACCCGGGTGGTCTACGCCGTCGATGACCCCAATCCGGTGGCGGCCGGTGGGGCGGCGCGACTGGCCGCGGCCGGCGTGGAGGTGGTCTCCGGTGTGCACGCCGACGCGGTGACCGCCGGGCCGTTGCGGGAGTGGCTGCACAAACAGCGCACCGGCCTGCCACACGTCACATGGAAGTACGCCACCAGCATCGATGGGCGCAGTGCGGCCGCCGACGGGTCCAGTCAGTGGATCACCAGCGAGGCCGCGCGGGTCGACGTGCACCGCCGGCGTGCGGCCGCCGACGTCATCGTGGTCGGGACTGGAACGGTGCTCGTCGACGACCCGTCGCTGACCGCCCGGCTGCCCGACGGTAGCCTGGCCGCCCGGCAACCCCTGCGGGTGGTGGTGGGGGAGCGGGAGATTTCCGCGGACGCGAAGGTGCTCAACGACGACTCGCGCACGATGGTGATCCGCACCCACGATCCCGCGGAGGTGTTGCGGGCGCTCACGGACCGCACCGACGTGCTGATCGAGGGCGGACCGACGCTGGCGGGCGCGTTCCTGCGGGCCGGGATGATCGATCGAATCCTGGCCTACATGGCGCCGATCCTGCTCGGCGGGCCGGTGACCGCGGTCGACGACGTCGGGGTGGTCAGCATCGCGCGGGCGTTGCGCTGGCGGTTCGACGGGGTGGAGCAGATCGGGCCGGACCTGCTGCTCAGCCTGGTCCCGCACTGACTCTCCGC
>JBDTKT010000204.1:0-2515 GCA_039935195.1 Mycobacterium sp. | reverse complement strand
GCTCACCAGCGCCCAGAACATCATCAACTGCAACCGGCACATGCCCCTGTGGCTGCGCCGCAGCCGGCTGTACATCGCCCACCATGAGGCACCGCACCGCTACCTGTTGGGCTCCGGGAAGCTGGCCTTGTTGCAGCGTCGGGCCGTTGCCGCCATGAACAAGATGTTGCCGACCGGCGAGGATCCCAGGAATCGTCGCCCGGCCTGAGGGAGCTTCAACTCTGCAGGCAAGACCTGGCACCCTGTGGCTGCCCACCCGCGCCGGCACCTACTCGATCGAGAAAGTCCAGAAGATGTCGGGCTGTCAGCCCCTAATCTCGGTCGACGAGGGCATGACGCGTGTTGTCGTTCACGACTTCGCTGCAAGGCGACCTCGACCATGTCGAGCTGCCGATCCGGTTGCGGCGCTGCTGTTTTACGAACCCCGGCCGTTGGCACCCTAGGGCGTCGACCGGGTCGGGCTCCAGCCGCTGGAGAGTCGCCAGATCTTCCGGGTCGTGCCCCGCTGGCGCCGACTGATTATCCACGCCACCGACGTAACGCCGTCGCCGGCGTTCTCAGCCGCCGCGGGTGAGCAACAGCGTGTACGGCACGCCGGCGTGTCCCAGCAGTTGGCGCCAGGGCGGCTTCAGCAAGCCGACGGCTTCGTCGGTCGGCACGATCCGCGGCCGGGCCACCGCAAATGTCTTGCCGTTCAGCTTCACCCGGCCGGCGTCGGCGGCCAGGAGGTTCTTCACCCAGTCCCGGTCGGCGCCGTACGGCAGCAGCACCGCAACACCGTCGGGCGTGTGGAACATCGAGACCGGGGTTCGGTATCTGCGGCCGGACCGCCGCCCGATGTGCTCGACGATCGACCACAGCGGCACCCACCCCGAGATCGGGCGAAACAGCGGATTGGTCACCACCCGGTTGAACCGGGCCCGGCGCTCGGAAAACTGCATGCTCAGGCCTCCCGGGTGAGCAGCACCGCGTGCTCAAACGGCAGCCGGGCGAAAATCGGCCGCCAGCCCGCCCGCACATACAGCGCAGCCTCAGCGTGGGTGACCACCCGCGGTTCGGCAACGACGAAAGTCTTGCCGTAGCGGCGCAGCCGTCCACCACCGGCGGCAACGATGTTCTTCAACCAGTCCCGGTCCTGCCCGTAGGTCAACAGGATCGCCACCCCGTCGTCGGTGCTGAACACCGTTAGCGGGGTCCGGTAGGGCTTACCGGAGCGTCTACCGACGTGCTCGAGAATCCCGAAGGTCGGCAGCCAGCCGGCCCACAGTCGCTGGATCGGGTTGGTGACGTGCCGGTTGAACCGGGCCAACCATTGCGGTAATTGCATGCGTACCACTCCACCCGTTACCGGTTCGCGCCGATTTTGACGAGGCCGTCGCGCCCGCTAGCAGAGCCGTCACCACCGCGGGGGCCGCGACCATCAGGTTCTGCGTCTTGAGCATCTGTGCTGCCGCACTTCGCCGACCATCCATTGTGGCTGGTAAGCACGTGATGGATCAAGACTCAAAGTGGGATTCGCCAGTGGCACCGAACCACTACACCCCGTAGTCGACCTCGGCGGATCGGCTGGGACACTGGTGGCCATGCTCGGCACCACCGTATCGGCGAAGCTCTTCGACGAGGCCTGCGCCGTGATCCCCGGCGGGGTCAACTCCCCGGCGCGTGCATTCACCTCGGTCGGTGGAACGCCGCGGTTCATCACGGCTGCGCAGGGATGCTGGCTTACCGACGCCGACGACAACCGCTACGTCGACCTGGTCTGCTCGTGGGGTCCGATGATCCTCGGCCACGCCCACCCGGCGGTGGTCGAGGCAGTCCAGCGGGCCGCGGCCGCCGGACTGTCGTACGGAGCGCCGACGCGCACCGAGACCGAACTGGCCACCGAGATCATCGCGCGGGTGCCCGCGGTGCAGAAGGTCCGACTGGTCAACTCCGGCACCGAGGCCACCATGAGTGCGCTGCGACTGGCGCGCGGCTTCACCGGCCGGGCCAAGGTGGTCAAGTTCTCCGGCTGCTACCACGGCCACGTCGACGCATTGCTCGCCGACGCCGGCTCCGGGGTGGCCACGCTGAGCCTGCCGTCGTCGCCGGGCGTCACCGGCGCTACCGCGGCCGACACCATCGTGGTGCCCTACAACGACGTCGAGGCGGTTCGGCAGGTTTTCGCCCGATACGGCGAACAGATCGCCGCGGTCATCACCGAAGCCAGCCCCGGCAATATGGGTGTGGTGCCGCCGGCTCCGGGTTACAACGCCGCGCTGCGGACGATCACCGCCGAGCACGGGGCGCTGTTGATCATCGACGAGGTGATGACGGGTTTCCGGGTCAGCTCCGGTGGCTGGTACGGCATCGAACCGGTGGCCGCCGACCTGTTCACCTTCGGCAAGGTGATGAGCGGTGGGCTGCCGGCCGCGGCGTTCGGTGGCCACGCCGAGGTGATGGACAAGCTGGCGCCGCTGGGACCGGTGTATCAGGCGGGCACGCTGTCCGGGAACCCGGTGGCCACCGCCGCGGG
>JBDTKT010000203.1:0-4427 GCA_039935195.1 Mycobacterium sp. | reverse complement strand
ATATCGAAGCCGAGGTAGGCGGGGTAGCGCATGTAGGACACCCCGGCGATCACCGGCACGAACGTCCGCGCGAACGGGACGAACCGGGCCAGGATGATCGCCCACGGACCGTACTTCTCGAAGAATGCGTGCGAGTCGGTGACGTGGTGCTTCTTGAAGAAGCGGGAGTCTTCCCGTTTGAACAGCGTCGGTCCGATACGGCGGCCGATGAAGTAACCGGTCTGGTCGCCGAGGACCGCCGTGATCGCCACCGCCGGCGCCAGGACACGGATGTCGGGGTTGCCGGCGGCGGCCAGCAGGCCGCCGGTGACCAGCAGCGACTCGCCGGGCAGCAGTGGAAACAGCAGACCGGTCTCGACGAAGACGATCACCAGGATGGCCGGCAGCACCGCGTGCTCGAAGAGCCCGCCATGCCCGATCCAGTACATCGGGTCCAAAATATGGGGCATCGCCACCACTGTCGTGCTCATGACGCCTCAACATACCGGTGTAGTGCAGGTGGGTTATCCACCGCGATCCGACGATGGGGATACTGGGGAGGCACGATTCCCACCCGCATGACCGTAGAACCTGCCAGGAGGAGTTCCCATGCCGATCGCAACACCCGAGATCTATGCCGAGATGCTGGGACATGCCAAGGAGAACTCCTACGCGTTCCCGGCGATCAACTGCACGTCGTCGGAGACCATCAACGCGGCAATCAAAGGCTTCGCCGACGCCGGCAGTGACGGCATCATCCAGTTCTCCACCGGCGGGGCGGAGTTCGGCTCCGGGCTCGGGGTGAAGGACATGGTGACCGGCGCGGTGGCGCTGGCCGAGTTCGCTCACGTCATCGCCGCCAAGTACCCGATCAACGTCGCGCTGCACACCGACCACTGCCCGAAGGACAAGCTGGACAGCTATGTGCGTCCGCTGCTGGCGATCTCATCCGACCGCGTTGCGGCCGGCAAGGACCCGCTGTTCCAGTCACACATGTGGGACGGCTCGGCGGTGCCGATCGACGAGAACCTGGCCATCGCCTGGGAGTTACTCAAAGTCGCGGCGGCCGCCAAGATCATCCTGGAGATCGAGATCGGCGTGGTCGGCGGCGAAGAAGACGGCGTCGTCGGCGCGATCGACGAGAAGCTGTACTCCACCCCCGAGGACTTCGACAAGACCCTCGACGCGCTCGGTACCGGTGAGCACGGTAGGTACCTGCTGGCGGCAACGTTTGGCAACGTGCACGGCGTCTACAAGCCCGGCAACGTCAAGCTGCGCCCCGACGTCCTCGACCAGGGTCAGAAGGAGGCGGCGGCCAAGCTGGGCCTACCCGAGGGCTCTAAGCCGTTTGACTTCGTCTTCCACGGCGGCTCCGGTTCGTTGAAGTCGGAGATCGAGGAGGCGCTGCGCTACGGCGTGGTCAAGATGAACGTCGACACCGACGCCCAATACGCATTCACCCGTCCGATCGCCGGGCACATGTTCACCAACTATGACGGGGTGCTCAAGGTCGATGGCGAGGTCGGCAACAAGAAGGCCTACGACCCGCGTGGCTACCTGAAGAAGGCCGAGGCGAGCATGACCGAGCGGGTCATCGAAGCCTGCAATGATCTGAAATGCGCCGGTAAATCGCTGTCGGCCGGCCGACCGGCTTAGTTCTCAGGACCGGGTTAGGACTCAGCCGCCGTGTGACTGGCAGATCTTCCACTGGTCGTCGCGGTACTGCAGGTCGAAGCTGCGGACCGACCGGACCCGTGGCGCGAAGGCCATGAACGCGGTGACGTTGGCCTCCGCGTGCCCGTCGTTGACGACGACCTCGTCGATGTTGGCGACCACCGGGTACTGCTTGGCGGCCGCGATCCGGCGGTAGGTCTCGTCCCAGACTTGCTGGTCGTAGTTCACGTAGCGGTCGCGGACGTCGCCGCAGGTGATGCTGCGCAGCGTGGCCAGGTCGCCGTTCTGCACCGCGACGTCGAAGTTCTCGATGGTGCCGCGAACCCGGTCCTCCTGCGAAGCGTCGTGCCGGCTGTCGCGGGTCAGCCAGAGCGTGCTCAGCACCGCGATCACCGCCAGCGTCAAGATGGTCAGGATCAACGCCAGCACCCAGCCCCAGCTGCGGTTCACCGTTGGCAGCCTGCCGCCCAGCCGCGGCAGGATCTGCTGGGGGACCGCCTTCCCCGGCTCCGCGCCGCGGGCGCGCCGGGTACCGATCACCTCGGTGGCCGCTTCCGGCACCATCGGCATGACCTCGGTCGACCCGGCGTCGAACCCCGGTGCGGTGAACCGGCGCTCGGGCAGCTGCTGCCGCGGAGGTTTCGGTGCGGGCGCCGACTCGCCAGCCAGTGTGTCGGTCGAGAAGATCTCGGTGACGGCATCGGAGCCAGGCTCGGTCCCGACGACGGGTTCGTTCTGGTCTCTGCCACCGACCGGCGGTGTTGGCTTCTTCGTTGGTTTGGACGTGTTGTTGTGGTCCGGCTCCGGTGGGTTCGGCATGGGTGGCTGATGTCCTCCAGCTCTGAAATCGGTGATCGGCCGACGCTGGTTGGCAGCTTACTGACCACGCGGGCCGGATCAGCAGCTGGTTGCGCAGTCGCCGGCCCAGCCGGGCGGCTCCACCTGGACGGTGGCGTGGTCCAGCCCGCGGGCGGCAAACACCGTGTGCGCATCGGCGAGGACTCGGGTCGCGTCAACGCTGCTGGTCAGGTGCGCGGTGACGATGTCCCGGCCCGGCACCAGCGTCCATACGTGCAAGTCGTGCACCTCGGTGACGCCGTCGACGGCGGCCAGCGTCGCGCGCAGCTCTTCGATGTCGATGTGGTTCGGCGACGACTCGGACAAGATGCGCAGCGCGACGCCGGCCAGCGAGAACGCCCGGGGCAGTACCCACAGCGCGACGAACACCGCGACCACAACGTCGGCGTAGGGCCAGTGCGTGGTTACGGTGACCACACCGGCGAGCAGTACGCCCAGGCTGCCCACGGTGTCGGCGACCACCTCCAGGTAGGCGCCCCGGACCGCGAGACTGTGCGCCGAGTGCGACCGCAGCAGCAACGCGGAGGTGATGTTGACAGTCAGCCCGGTGAGCGCGACGACGATCATCGGCCCGCCCGGCACGTCCGGTGCGGCACCGATGCGACGCACCGCTTCGGTCAGGATGAACGTCGCCATCCCGATCAGCAGCACCGCGTTGGCGACCGCGGTGAACACTTCGGCGCGGTGCCAGCCGTAGGTGCGCGACGGCGACGAGCTGCCCCGTCGGGCCAGCGCCATCGCCGCCACCCCCATGAACAGGGCGGCGAGGTCGGTGAGCAGATGCGCCGCGTCGGCGAGCAGCGCGATCGAGTTGATCAACACCGCGGTGGTCAGTTCGACGGCGAAGAACGCGGTCAGGATCACCGCCGCGGTGATCATCCGGGAGAGTCGCGCGTCGGGGTGGCTGTGCTGGTGGCCGTCGGACATCACAGCCAGGAACTCCAGAATTGGGTCAGCGCCAGACCCCAGGACACCAGCTGGTGCGGCACGCCGAATAGGTCGAAGAACCAGAACACCAGGGCGAAGAACCACCGGTTGAGCGGCGTGGAGATCAACAGCACCAGCAGTACCAGCAGGCCCCACTTGTTGGCCGGTTCGACGGCCCGTCGGGTGGCCGGGCTCAGGTAGGGCTCCAGCGCGCCGTACCCGTCCAGGCCCGGCACCGGCAGCAGGTTCAGCACCAGCGCGGTCACTTGCAAAAAGCCCAGGAAAGCAACCCCGGACCAGAACACCGCATGCGTTGGGTCGCCGTAGTAGCGGGTCGCGACCAGCAGCAACACACCCAGGATCAGGTTGGCGGCCGGGCCGGCCAGGCTGACCATGCTGCGCCGAGCCCGGGTCATGAACGACGTCTGGACGAACACCGCGCCGCCGGGCAGACCGATCCCGCCCAGGGCGACGATCAGCAGCGGCAAGCCGAGCGACAGCAGCGGGTGGCTGTAGCGCAGCGGGTTCAGGGTCAAGTAGCCGCGCGCCTCGACGCCCCGGTCGCCGAACCGCCAGGCGGTGAACGCGTGCCCGAACTCGTGCAGGCACAGCGACACCACCCAACCGGCGACCACGAGGAGGAAGACGCCGACGTAGGCCAGTGGGCGGGTCTGGGCGCCCTCCCGCCAGGCCAGCGCGCCCCCCAGCGAGGTCAGGGCGACCAGACCCAGAAAGACCGGGCTGGGCCGGACGGACTGGGTGCGCAACTGCCGCAGGTTCACCTCACGAACCTAACGGACCAGCAGCCAGCCCTCGACATGTCGATAAAACGTCGACCGCTTCACAGTCCGGGCGCCGGGCACCCCGTCGCGCACCACCAGTGCGCCGGTGGTGCCCAGTTGCGCAGCTCGCCCCCTCACCCAGCGGCGCATCCGGCTGTGCCCCAAGCTGCGCCCGGGCCGGACCGCGGTACGCAGCCCCGGCACGCC
>JBDTKT010000202.1:0-7241 GCA_039935195.1 Mycobacterium sp. | reverse complement strand
GATGTTCTCCAACCCGTCGAAGGCGACATCCGGCCCGTTGGCCGCTACCAGCGGTGGGACCACGATCTCCAACAGCCGGAAGAAGGGTTCAGTCATGCTCAACGCTCCATGCTCGTCAAGGTTTGTCTGGGCCGGTTGCATACCCGTTCGGCCGGCTCCTGATTCCTCGAGAAGGCCCCCGAGAAGACCATAGCCTCAGCGAGTCGGTAGCGGCCCGGCGTTCCACCGTGTGAAAGACCGGCTACAGCCGCTCCCCACGGTTCGCTACGCCGGTGGGTCCGCCGGGTTCTGCTGCTGCGCCTCCCGAGCGATCCTGGCCTGCGCTTTCCGGTGGGCTTCCACAGCGTCCAGTTGGGTCGCCGCCGCCAGCGTGGGGGCACCGCCGCCCAGGCGGTGCGGCACCCAGAACTCCCCGGCCGGATACGGCCCGTAGGCGTCCTGCACCTGCTCAAGTAGGTGCTGCATGCGGACGCGCAGCAGGACCCGCAGGTCATCGACCGGCAGTGTGGGCGGGATCGGCTCGCCGACCGCGATCGTGATCGGCACCTTGGTCCGCCCCATATTCTTGGGGTGGTCCTTGGTCCAGATTCGCTGCGCACCCCAGACGATGTGCGGAATGATCGGCACCTGCGCTTCGATCGCCATCCGGGCAACGCCGCTCTTGAACTCCTTGAGTTCGAAACTGCGACTGATCGTCGCCTCCGGGTACACCCCGACCAGTTCGCCGCGCTTGAGGTATTCCACGGCGGTCGCGAACGACGCGGCGCCGTCGTTCCGGTCCACCGAGATGTGTTTGAGGCTGCGCATGAGCGGGCCGGTGATGCGGTTGTCGAACACGTCCTTCTTGGCCATGAATCGCACCCAGCGGTGCGGCCGCTGCCGGTAGGCGGAGAAGCCCGCGAAGGTGAAGTCCAGATAGCCGGTGTGATTGATCGCGACCACCCCGCCACCACTCGCGGGCAGGTTCTCGGCCCCGGTGATGGTGATCTTCAGACCCTGTAGTCGCCAGGTCGCGCGGGCAACCTTGCAAATCGTCGCGTAGACCGGTTCCACAAGAGTCCAGCCTAGGCGATGTGACGGTCCGGCCGCGAGACGCCGGGCGGTCGGTCGCCCCGCTAAGCTCGGGGCGATCCCCAGACCGCCGGCGGAAAGGTACTCGTGCAGGTCACCAGCGTCGGCCACGCCGGCTTCCGAATCGAGACCACCGCCGGGAGCATCCTGTGCGACCCCTGGGTCAACCCGGCCTACTTCGGGTCGTGGTTTCCGTTCCCGGACAACAGCAAACTGGACTGGGACGCCCTGGGTGACTGCGACTACCTCTACGTCTCGCACCTGCACCACGACCACTTCGACCCGCGGCACCTGAGCGTGTACGTCAACAAGGACGCGGTGGTGCTGCTGCCCGACTATCCGGTGCCCGATCTGCGCGGCGAACTGGAGAAGCTGGGTTTTCACCGGTTCTTCGAGACCACCAACTCCGTGCGGCACACCGTCAGCGGCCCCAAGGGTGACCTGGACGTGATGATCATCGCGCTGAGCGCCCCGGCCGACGGCCCGATCGGCGACTCCGGCCTGGTGGTGTCCGACGGCACCACCACGGTGTTCAACATGAACGACGCCCGTCCGGTCGACCTGGACGTGTTGAATGCGTTCGACTCGATCGACGTGCACCTGCTGCAGTACTCCGGCGCGATCTGGTACCCGATGGTCTACGACATGCCGGCCCGGGCCAAGGAGGCGTTCGGGACGCAGAAACGCCAGCGTCAGATGGACCGCGCCCGGCAGTACGTCACGCATGTCGGTGCCCGCTGGGTGGTGCCGTCGGCCGGTCCGCCGTGCTTCCTGGACCCGGAACTGCGCTGGCTCAACGACGACCACGGCGATCCGGCCAACATCTTCCCCGACGAGATGGTGTTCTTAGATCAGCTGCGTCGCAACGGCCACGACCGCGGACTGCTGATGATCCCCGGATCCACCGCAATTTTTACCGGCGCACAGCTGAATTCGCTGGAACACCCGCTGCCCGTCTTAGACGTCGAGACGATCTTCACCACCGGCAAGGCCGACTACATCGCCGCCTATGCCGAGCGGATGGCCCCGGTATTGGCGGCCGAGAAGGCGTCCTGGGCACCGGCCACCGGACCGTCGATGCTCGCGCCGCTGCGTGAACTATTCGAGCCGATCATGTTGCGCAGCAATGAGATCAGCGACGGCATCGGTTACGCCGTGCAACTGATGCTCGACGGGCCGGACCATCAGGAAACCGTCGTATTGGACTTTCCGAAACGGTCGGTGCGCGCACCGCTGCCGGACGAGAAGTTCCGCTACGGCTTCGCCATCGCCCCTGAGTTGGTGCGCACCGTGCTGCGCGACAACGAGCCGGACTGGGTCAACACCATCTTTTTGTCCACCCGGTTCACGGCGTGGCGCGTCGGCGGCTACAACGAATACCTCTACACGTTCTTCAAATGCCTGACCGAGGACCGGATTGTCTACGCCGAGGGCTGGTTCGGCGAAAGCCACGACGACTCGGCGACGATCACGCTGGACGGCTGGCAGATCCAGCGCCGTTGCCCGCACATGAAAGCCGACCTGTCGAAGTTCGGGGTGATCAACGACACCACGCTGACCTGCAACCAGCACGGCTGGCAGTGGGACCTAAAATCAGGGCGCTGCCTGACCGCCAAGGGGCACCCGCTGCGGTCCGAGAAGCTGTGAGCGGGTCCCCTGTCGCCTCCGACGACTCCTACGATGACGGCCTGATTCAGCTGGATCGTGCGGCGATCACGTTGCGCCGCTATCACTTTCCGTCCGGCACGTCGAAGATCATTCCGCTGAGCACCATCCGCGGCTACCGCGCCGAGCCGCTCGGGCTACTGGACCGGTTCCGTATCTGGGGCACCTCTGATCTGCGGTACTGGTTGCCGCTGGACATCCAACGGCCGTTGCGGACCACACTGATCACCCTCGACGTGGCGGGCATCCGGTGGCCAAGTCCGGCGTTCACCCCGGCCGATCCGGCAAAATTCCGCGAGCTGCTCGACGAACTGTGGGCAGGCTGATCCAAGACTGGATTAACCCGGGCGGTGGTAGCTTTTATCGACGCTGAAATGCAAGGGGTGAGCGTGTACGTCGACCGGAAGAAATTGCGTCACGGCGCGGCCGATTCTGGTGCAGCCGGCGAGCACGCCGACGCCGGTAGGCAGCATCTGGCGGGTGCGGCGCCGGCTGCGGGGATGTTCGGAGATTTCCCGGACGCCCACGGGTTCGGCGAGACGGTCGGCGCGGCCCACGAGCACCACAGCGCGGTGCTGGAACACCATCAGCAGATTCTGCGCGGCATCGCCGAGAAGGCGAGCTATGCCGAACAGCGGTTCGGGGCGATGGACGAACGTGCTGCTCGGGCGTTGCGTGACGTGCGGTGCACCTAGAGTCGATCAGCCTTCCCCTGCTGGTCGCCGAGGCCGGCGGTGATCCGTGGGCGATCAACGCCGCACTGCAACATGGCCGGCCGGCCCAGATCGACAATCTGGCGCGGGCGTTTCACCACGCCGGCCAGTCCGCCGCCGAAGCTGACAACACGTTCGAGCAGGCCCGCAAACGGTTCGAGGGCGCCTGGAACCGCGAGAACGGCGACCATCCGATCAACGACGCCGCCCAGGTGCAACTGGTCACCACCTCGCTGGGGGTACAGGCCGCCCAGTTGCCGAACATCGCCGCGGATCTGGAGGGCATCGCCGCCGCACTGTCCGAGGCGCAGAAGTCGTCGGCCGCCTGCATCTCGGAGCTCGAAGAGGTGCTGGCGGGCATCGACAAGAACCTGACGCATCTGCTCGAGGTGGACAAGAATTCGGAGCTGACCGACTTCGAGCGCTCGCAGGTCCACGACCAGATCGACAACCTTCAGCAGGCGGCGATCGACGACACCGCAGAGACGCTGCGCCGTGTCAAAGTCGTTCGCGATGCCTACCTTTCCGCCCTGCGCGCCGCCGAGGCCCGGCTGCGCAGCGAGGGTTACGATCCGGCGCTGGTCAAAGCACTCGACCAACCGACATCCCCGCTGGGGGATCCGCTGCTGCCTATTCCTGCGGCCGACACCGACCCGCAGGCAGTCACCAACTGGTGGAACTCGCTGAGCCCGCAGCAAAAAGCTCAGTTGATCGCCCAGCACTCCGCGGGACTGGGCAACCTCAACGGAGCTCCCGCAGATGTGCGCAACGAGGTCAATCTGGCGGTGCTGCACGACGACCTCAACCGCGTGCGTGACGTCGCCAACTTCCATGGCGCTGCTGTCGACGCCGTGCTGAAAAATCCGGGCGACTACGGTCTGTCCGCCGGCGATGTCACCCGGTATCGCAATGCGGCGCAGACCGAAATAGGGCTGGAACACCTGACCGGCCAGGTGGACGCCGATGGCAACACCGAGCGTCCCGCCATGCTGTGGGCTTACGATCCGTTGGCGTTCAACGGGCAGGGCAAGGCGGCGGTCGCGATCGGCAACCCCGACCATGCCCAGAACACCGCAGTGGTGGTTCCCGGCACCGGCAACAGCGTGCAGCAGGGCTGGCTGGAAAAAACGGACGCAACCAACCTCTACGACCAGATGCGGTTAGCTAAGCCCGGTGAGACGACGTCGGTGGTCGCTTGGATGGGCTACGACGCCCCGGACAGTCCCGGCGATCTGCGGATTGCCACCCCGTGGCTGGCGCGCGACGGTGGCGCCATGCTGGCTGGTGACGTCAACGGGTTGTCGGCCACCCATGACCTCGGGTTGTCGTCGCAGGTGACGGTGATCGGCCATTCCTACGGTGCGACAACGGTGGCCGATGCGTTCGCCAACAGTGGAATGCACGCCAACGACGCGGTGCTGATCGGCAGCCCCGGAACAGACCTGGCGAGAAGCGCCGCCGATTTTCATCTCGACGGCGGCAAGGTCTTCGTCGGCGCCGCATCCAGCGATCCGGTCTCCTGGTTAGGCGAAGCCGGGCCGCTGCCCAACATCATCAACCACGGGCTTGACCACCCGCTGGGTTCGACGGCCGGCTTGGGCATCGACCCGACCGGCGACGGCTTCGGGTCGGTGCGTTTCGAGGCCGAGACGGTCGGCCACCGGGGCCTGGCCTTCAGCGATCATTCCCGCTACTACGACATGGGCAGCGAATCCCTGCGAGCGATGACCGACATCGCCTCCGACAAGGCGTCGTCGCTGGCCGACAACGGCTTGATCGCCGACGGTCGCCGCCAGGCTCATATCGGTCTTCCGGAAAAGGTTCACATCCCATTCGTCGGAGGCGTCAACCTGCCGCACGCGGACACCCGAGTCCCCGGAACCCCCGCACTGATCGACCCGCAAGGCAGACGCGCGCCAGGAGAAATCACCAATGATCACCAATACCGCTGATCGCAGGCAGCGCAAGCGATACCGCCGACAGCGACTGGCCCTTGCCCCGGTTGTCGCGGCACTGGCAATAGGAGGGTGCGCAATGTTCTCCCACGACCGCCGCGACGAACTCGACGGACCGGCACTGACCGACGAACAGACCCGCTCCCAAGTAGGCGAGCCCGCCAAGCAGATCGTCAAAGCCGCGGGCCTACAAGGACTATTCCCCGTATTCCGGTTCGAATCCTGCAACGACCAAAACGAGGCGCCGTATCGCGGCGTCGCAGAGGTGGGGTTTACATTCCCGGCGAACGTCGACGAGCAGGCATATATCGATCAGGTCGCGGCGGCGATGGCCGGCCTCGGCTGGAGCGAAGGCCCACCGCCGGGCAAGATGCCCTACGGCAGGGTGCTTCACACAGAACAGTTGATGGCGATCATGGCACCACTGCCCGATGACCGTCGCTACGGGGATATCACGATCTATGGCCAGTGCCGCAATCTGACCGACCATCGCAAGGACGAGGGGCCGGTGTACCAGGACTTCACCGAAGAACTGACTGGCTGAGACTTCGACCGACGGCCGCCGCTCCTCTGCAAGGCAAACGCGCACCGGGAGGAACACCCATGACCACCACTACCGCAGGCCGCGTGTGGCGCTCCGCCATAGCGCTGGGCATCGCGGCACTAGCAATAGGAGGCTGCGCAATGTTCTCCCACGACCGCCACGACGAACTAGACGGACCAGAACTGAGCGACGAGCAGACCCGGGCACAGGTCGTCGAACCAGCGAAGCGGATCGTGCAGGGAGCAGACCTGCATGATTTCACCGGCTCGTTTCGATTCGAATCCTGCAACGACCAAAACGAAGCTCCCTACCGCGGCGTCGCCGAGCTGACTTTTAAATTCCCACCTGATATCGGCCAGCAGGCGTACCTGGACCATGTTGCGGCAGCGATGCTCGACCTCGGTTGGGAAGAAGGCGCACCGCCGGGCAAGATGCCCTACGGCCGGGTACTCCACCAGGGCAAGATGATGGCGATCATGGCACCGTGGCCCGATCACCCGACCACCGGCGGCATCAAGGTCTACGGCGAATGCCGAAACCTGACCGACCAGCGTAAGCAAGGTGGTCTCAGCCGCCAGGACATCGCCGGTGAATTGACTGGCTGACCAACTGCCGCCGATTCCGAGCGCACGCAAACATCCAGCGGCAGCAACCGTTATCGGTCATCCTGGCCGTCGTAGCACCTGCGCGACTGCCGGGACGCCTCCGTGTTTGCGGTCGATGTCCACGATGACATCGCGAACGCCTAACGCAGCGGCTCGAGAACCTCGACACCCACGAACGGGACAAGTGCCTGCGGTACCCGAACACTGCCGTCGGGCTGCTGGTGGTTCTCCAGGATCGCGGACAGCCAGCGGGTGGTGGCCAGGGTGCCGTTGAGGGTCGCGGCGGTCTGCGGCTTGCCGTTGTCGGCGCGGTAGCGGGTGGCCAACCGCCGGGCCTGGAACGTGGTGCAGTTCGACGTTGAGGTCAGCTCCCGGTAGCAGGACTGGGTGGGAAGCCACGCCTCGCAGTCGAACTTTCGGGCCGCCGACGATCCGAGATCGCCCGCAGCGACGTCGATCACCCGGTAGGGCACCTCGATGAGCGCCAGCATCTCGCGCTGCCAGCCCAGCAGCCGCTCGTGTTCCGCCTCCGCGTCCTCCGGCCGGCAGTAGACGAACGCCTCCACCTTGTCGAACTGGTGCACCCGGATGATCCCGCGGGTGTCCTTGCCGTAGCTGCCGGCCTCGCGGCGGAAACACGACGACCAACCGGCGTAGCGCAACGGCCCGCCGGACAGGTCCAGGATCT